>JAHDWG010000232.1:0-6705 GCA_023384495.1 Caldilineaceae bacterium | reverse complement strand
GCCTGCGTACCTTCTATGAAAAAAGGAAGCTCACCCATGTCGAAATTTGTCCAAGTTCAGACCGAGCTGCGCGACCTGGCGTTGATCAAGCGGTCGCTGGATGAACTCAAGCTCACCTATCGAGAACGGGCGACCTATGTCCACCCCTTTGGCGGCTTCCGCGGCGAGCTGCCGATCCTGGTGCAGGATCGGCGCATTACCTTTGGCCTACGCGAGACGGCCGAAGGCGCCTACGCCATCGTCGGTGATGATATGCAGATGGCGCAGATTCGGGCGATCATGCAGCCGGTGCAGCAGCGCTACGCCTATCACAAAGTGGTGGCCGAGACTGAAAAAGCCGGCTTCAGCCTGGTCGAAGAGCGCGTGGGCAAGGACAACGTCATCCGCATGACGGTGCGGCGGTGGAGCTAACAACGAGGGCAAGCTATGCAACAACAAGAGATCGAAATCGCCATTCTGCCCGATGGCCGGGTCGAATACACGATCAAAGGCGTCAAAGGCAGCGCATGTGAAAACATCAGCGCGCTGCTCGAGCAATTGGGCAAAGTCCAGACGCAACAACACACCGGCGAATATTATGAGCAGGAGAGCGATGCCCACATCGCCATCGGCGGGCATTGAGCCAGACGATGCAGAGCCGGCAGCCTGGCCCCTGCTGCCCGCGGAGACGGAGATCTACATCCTGCCCGATGGCCGGGTGGTGATCGCCGATCTACCTGCGGAGTTGGCGCCGGTGGTGGCGGCATTGGGGCTGCCCACGCCATGCGCGATTGCCGCCGCCGATGAAAGCGCGCCCCATGAGCAGTAGCCCCACGCCAATCCACCTCAGCGAACCCGCCGGCGGGCCGCCGGCTCGCATCCTCCAGCTCTATCCGCATGTCGAGCTCTATAGCCTGGGCGAGCCACCTACCCACACCCTCTTCGTGTTGGGCCGCCCCCCGCTTGCAGTCGCCGCCAGCGAAGCTGCCGACCAGCTCCTCCTCATCGACCCGCCCGCCGATGCGCCCCAGCGTTTTCGTTTGCCGGCCAACACGGCGGCGCTTTTCACCGGCGCAGCGGTCGACGCCGGTCTGCCCCAGGTGCAGACCAGAGCGGGCGGTGTGGCGCATATTCGCATTGGCGAACACCTGATCGACCTCTATTGCCAGTCCGCCGGCAACATTGCCCACCTGCCGGCCTTGGGCCTCCTCTGCGCCGGGTGGTATGGCAGCGATGCGGTGCTGCCACAACTGGCGCCCGGCACCGACGGAACCAATGAACTGGACACGCTGCGGCTGCTGGCGCGCCTGGTCAAGGGGCGGCGCTTGCAACTCTACATCCCGCAGACGGGCGCGCTGAGCAGCGACCCAACCGAAGTCTTGCGGCGGCTGGCCAACGATGTGGCCTATTTGCACGGCCTGCAGCGGATCCGGGCGCAGATCATCCAGCGCCAAGGTGACGACGCCGCGCTGCAAGCCCTCGCCGAGCCATTGCTGCCCACCGACCGTCACAGCCCAGCGTGCCGGGCAGCGCACTGGGCAAACATACGGGCGCTGATCCCCACCAGCGGCGACTGAAGGGCGCAGGCCACCGATCACCACGGGCCAGCGCCAGCAGCCCCACCCCTACGCCGGCAGACCAAAGCGCAGCAGATAGCCGTTGCAATCGCGGATGGCGAACTCGCGCATCCCCCACGGATGTTCGGCCAGTGCGCGTTCGATCTGGACGCCCGTTGCGCGGTAGCGCGCATAGAGCTCGTCGATGGCGGGGCCGGCAAAGAGGTAAAGCCCAACCTGTGGGGGCGCCAGCGTATCCACCTGAGCAAGCTGGATGTATGCGCCTTCGCCCGTCCATTCGTGCAGCGAGACGGCGCCAAAGGTGGGCGGGTCGCCATAGAGAAATGCGATGGTGAAGCCCAGTATATCGCGATAGTAAGCCGCCGTGGCCGAAACATCGGTCACCGCCAGGATCGGCTGCGCGCTGTAGACTAGCGGGCTGCGCTTCTTCCCCGCCGGGGAGCCTGCCGCCCACTCATGACGATAGAGGCCATAGACCAGCTTCTCGTGCGAAGTTTTGTGATGGTGATATTTCTGGCGGAAGCGGCCACGCCGGGTGAAGCCGAGCGTTTCGGCCAGCCGCTGCGACGGCGCATTGTCATCGTTGATCCAGAGCTCCACCTGATCGAGCCCCAAGGTGTCGAAGCCATAGCCAAGCGCGGCGTGCGCCGCCTCGCGCATGATCCCCTGGCGCCAGCAGTCGGGGTGGAGGATATAACCCATGCCCGGTGGGCCCTCGTTGCCCAGGTAGCCTACCGCGCCAATAACGCGGCCATCCGCCCGCTGCCGGATCGCCCACCAGCACGCCCGCTCGTGCGTCATCCGCTCGATCATGGCCCGCGTGGCTTCGATGCTGGCGTGGCAGGGCGTGTCCCAATAGCGCATGGCGTCGGGATGGCTGTAGATGGCGAAGAGGGCGGCTGCGTGCTCTACGGCAAGGGGAAGGAGCGTGAGCCGTTCGGTGGTCAGCGGGTGCGGTCTGGTCATGGCGGCTCGCCCTTGTTGTTGTCGAAGAGGCCGGGCTGCTCGGGCCGTTCGGGGTAGGCAAAGCCCATGTGGGCATAGGCGGCGCGCGTCGCCACGCGGCCGCGCGGGGTGCGGTCGAGGAAACCAAGTTGCAGCAGATAGGGTTCCACCACATCCATGATGGTGTCGGCCTCTTCGCTGATGCTGGCGGCCAGCGTGTCCAGCCCGACGGGGCCGCCGTTGAACTTGGTGATGAGCGCCTCGAGCACGCGACGGTCCAGGTCATCCAACCCCAGACGGTCGATCTGGAGCATGGCGTCGAGCGCCTCTTCGGCCACGGTCAGGTTGATGTGACCGCCGGCGCGCACGAGCGCATAGTCGCGCACACGGCGCAGCAGCCGCAGCCCGACGCGTGGCGTGCCGCGCGAGCGGCGCGCCAGCTCGGCGGCGGCGTCTGGGTCCATGGTGACAGTGAGCAGCTCGGCGGCGCGGGTGATGATCTGTTGAATGGCCGCCGGCTCATAGAAATCGAAACGCTCCACCACGCCAAAGCGGGCGCGCAGCGGCGCGGTGATGGACGCCAACCGGGTGGTCGCGCCAACAATCGTAAACTTGGGCAGGTTGAGACGGATGTTGCGGGCGCCGGGGCCGCTGCCCACCACAATGTCCAGCGCAAAGTCCTCCATGGCTGGGTAGAGGATCTCTTCGACAACCGTGCGCAGACGGTGGATCTCGTCGATAAAAAGCACATCGCCCTTGCGCAGGTTGGTGAGGATCGCGGCCAGGTCGCCTGCCTTTTCAATAGCCGGCCCGGCGGTCACCTTGAGGTTGCCCCCCATTTCGTGGGCAAGGATATGGCTGAGCGTGGTTTTGCCCAGGCCCGGCGGGCCATAGAGCAGCACATGGTCGAGCGTTTCGGCGCGCATGCGGGCGGCTTCGACCAGAATCTGCATTTTGTCGCGCAGCTGGTCCTGGCCGATCATCTCGGCCAGGGCGCGCGGGCGCAGGGCGTGGTCGATCTTCTGTTCGCCCGGCTGCTCTTCGCCCGCGATGGCGCGGGTTGGCGTGGGCTTGCGGTCGCCGGGTGGGCGATTGGTCATACTGCGCTCATCTGCCATATACCAGGCCTCATGCTTTGCTTTGCACGTTTGTTCTAGCAGCTTCATTATACCACATGACCCAGCCACTGGGACGAACCAACCCCGATGAAAGAGGATTTCATCCACGAAGCGAGCCATCGCGTTTCTCTTGGTGTTCTCCGTACAGCCTGCGCGCGCTCGGTGTTCTGCTGTTTTCCTGTGAGGTGATAGTCACTTATGAAGTGACTGTCACCTGTACCACCCCAAATCCTGGACACACCCTATCCATGATCAAAGTTTGACCTTTCACCCAAAAACTGCTATAACCTTTGTCTACATTTGGGGAAGTAGGGTCGCATCTGTTAGCTTCATTTTAATCCGTCTGTGCAAACCATGCAGAGTGTATGGGTAACCGAAGAGGTGTTCCAGTGCGCGCGAGCCTTTGGGTAGGGTTACACTGGGCTGACCAGACGCGCCCTAGCGCGAGCACATTTGTCTTGCAGGCGCGTTGGGGCGATGCCGTTGATCATACGGTGGCGTCGTCTGATGACATCGTTGTTCGTTATGTGTTGCTCAGTCATTAAGGAGTATACTGGTGAGTAAACAAACCCCTGTTCCTAAAGAAAAAGAACGCCTGTTACAAGAGCAGGCACAGCTCATAGACGAACTAAGCCGTCTGCGCGAACTGATGCAGGCCGAAGTGGATATTGAACCGGACGAAGGTGATGCTGAGATCTTTGAGCGCGAGAAAAACGCCGCGCTGATCGCCGTCCTCGAGGCCAAGCTGCAAAATGTGCAGGCGGCCCTACGGCTGATCGATAAGGGGAATTACGGCATCTGCACCCGTTGCGGCAAACCCATCGACCCCGGCCGGCTCGAGGCAAAGCCGGACGCCACCCTCTGTGTTTCATGCCAGGAAGAGGTGGAGCGGCTAAGTCGTCGCGGGCGCCCTGGCCGGCAAATCCAATGGTAGCGCAAACCGAGAAGGAGCACGGCCGTGGCGTCAAATCTCTTTCCTTCGCCCCATCCGCTTGCCCGACACAAGCTGTCGCTCTTGCGGCGCACGCAGACGGAGCCAAAAAAGTTTCGTGAGCTCGTCAGTGAGCTTGCGATGATGTTGGTTTACGAAGCGACTCAGGATCTGCCTTTGGTGGATGAGCCAATCGAAACCCCGCTCACCACCACCATGGGCGGCCTCATGGGCGAAAAAATCGGCCTGACGCCGATTCTGCGCGCTGGCTTGGGCATGGTGGAGGGTGCGTGGCGACTGCTGCCGCAGGCCGAAGTCTGGCACCTGGGTCTCTATCGCGATGAAAAGACGCTCAAGCCGGTGCAATATTACAACAAGCTGCCCACCCACCCCACTATCGGCCTCTGCCTGGTGCTCGACCCCATGTTGGCCACCGGCGGGTCGGCCACCGCGGCGGTAGAGGTGCTCAAGACGTGGGGGGTGGCCCGCATCAAGTTTGTGGGCCTCATTGCAGCGCCCGAAGGGATCGCCGTCATGCAGGCCGCACATCCCGATGTGCCCATCCATGTGGCGGCCATCGACGAACGGTTGACGACTGCCGACGACCCCTTCCCCCCTGGCTTTATCTGGCCTGGGTTGGGCGACGCCGGCGACCGCCAGTTTGGCACCGCGTAGCGCCTATCTCCGCCAGAAGGAGCCTTGTGTGACTGCCCATCCCAACCCCGCTATCGAACGCGCGATGACGAGCGTCGCCGCCGCGGTTTCGCAAGCTGAGGCCGACCCGGCGCGCCCACGCTATCACTTCCGCCCGCCCGCACAGTGGATGAATGACCCCAATGGCGTCATCTTTCACAACGGCTGGTATCATCTTTTCTATCAGCACAATCCCTACGGCGACGCGTGGGGCCATATCCACTGGGGCCACGCCCGTAGCCGCGACCTGGTGCATTGGGAGCATCTGCCCATCGCGCTCTGGCCCTCGCTTGAGCTCAACGAGGCGCACTGCTTTTCGGGCTGCGCCGCGCTTGATGGCCTGGGCCGCCCGCTGCTGATTTACACCAGCGTGCCAAACCAGGAGGATGGCCGCCCACCCTTCACGCAACGGGCAGCCGTGGGCGACCCCGACTGGATTCACTGGCAAAAGCACCCGGCCAATCCCATCCTCGCGCTGGAGACGCACGGCGGCCCGCCCTTCGAACCCGACTGGCGCGACCCCTTCGTCTTCCACGAGGCGGGGCGCGCGTTTCTGGTGTTGGCTGGCTCGTACGACGATATGGCCGGGGTTGCGCTCTATGAAGCAGCCGACGCCTCGCTCACCCGGTGGGACTATCGCGGGCTGCTCTACCAGACGCCGCGCAGCGACGCCCGCCTGTTGGAATGCCCCAATTTTGTCCGCATCGGCGACAAGTGGCTCTTGCTCACGTCGCCCTTTCGCCCGGTGGAGTATGTCACGGGCAGCTTTGATGTGGCGTTACTTAGGTTTACGCCTGAGCAGCGGGGGGTGCTCGACCCCGGCGCGACCGACGCGCCCAATTATTACGCCACCAACATTCTCTTTGACGCGGCAGGGCGCTCTATCCTCTTGGGCTGGGTGCGCGGCTTCCCAGCCGGGCGGGCGTGGAACGGCTGCCTGGCGCTGCCGCGCATCCTCACCATTGGCGATGACGGCCACCCGCGGCAGCAACCCATTCCCGAACTGCAACAACTGCGCGGGCGTGAGCGGCCCCTCGCGCCCGGCGTCATCCGGCCCGGCGCGCCTGTCATGGCGCACACCCCGAGTGACACCTTCGAACTCGAGGCCGTGATCGAGACGGGCAACGCCGGCGCGGTGACGCTCCGGCTTGGCTGCGCCGACGATGGCGGCGGCGGCATCGCCATCCGCTCCGATGGGCAGACGCTCGACGTGGCCGGTACGGTGGTCGCCATCCCCGCCGGCGAAGAGCCTGCCCAGCTTGCGTTGCAAATCTTTCTCGACAAGTCCGTGTTGGAGGTCTACGTCAACGGCGGGCGACTGTGCGTGACCCGCGTGGTCGAACCGCCGCGCGCGGGGGTGGGCGTCAGCCTTGCCGCCGAAGGGGGCAACGCCGAGTTGCGCGCCTTCCGCCTGTGGGAGATGCGCGGGATCTGGTGACGAGTCCCTCTCTGCTGTAAAGTA
>JAHDWG010000231.1:7626-11429 GCA_023384495.1 Caldilineaceae bacterium | reverse complement strand
TGCTCATCGCCGTCATAAGCTGGCTGCTTGATACTTTTTTACCGGAAACTAGAGTCACATAAAGTTGCAAAAGTAGCATAAAGGTAGCATGCCGTGCGCGCAGTCATCTTTGATTTAGGGCGAGTTCTGATCGATTACGACCACGACGCTTCACTCGACGCTCTGGCCGCGCTCGGCCAGGTCACGCCCGCCGAAATTCGGGCGCTCTTCCAGGCCATTGCCGGCGCCACGGGCATCGGCGAGCTTGACGCCGAACAGATACACCGCTACTTTGTGGAGCAGGCCGGCCTTCCCGACGATTTTGGCCGCTTTGTGGCGGCGTTTGGGGCCGGCCTTACCCGCAACGAAGCAGCGCTGGCCTATGCGGTGGAGCTGCAACAGCGCCCCGGCGTCACGGTGGGGGTGATCAGCAACACCAATCAGGCGCACATCCTTTGGCTCGACGCCCACTTGCCCGAGCTCACCCATCTCGATCTGGTGATGATGAGCAGCGAAGTCGGCATGGCCAAGCCCGACCCCGCGATCTATGAATTGGCGCTGGAGTTGCTCAATCTCCCTGCCGGCCAGGCCATTTTTGTTGACGATTTGTCGCCCAATGTGGTTGCAGCGCAGGGGTTGGGGATGGCCGGCATCGTCCATACAAGTTGGGAAACGACCCGACCCGCGCTGGAAGCATGGCTTGTCCAGCCCGTGTGACGCAAGCCATCACCCATCACTCATGTCTGTCGACCATTCGCCCCGCCCCGCATCCGGTGCGCTGACCAAGACCGGCGGCTTCTTGAGCGGTTTTTCGCACACGCTGCAACCCTACATCGGTTGCCGCTTTGGGTGTGCGTATTGCTACGTCAAAGGGTTGAACGTGCATCGCTTTCACCAGCCGCCCTTGGCTTGGGGCGATTATGTCCACCCCCGCATTGGGATCGCTGAACAGTTGCGCAAAGAGCTGGCGCGGCTGGCCCAAAAGGGCGCGCTCGATGAACTCGCCGTCTTCATGTCCAGCGCCACCGACCCTTATCAGGGGTTGGAACGACAGTGGCGGCTCAGCCGGGCCTGTCTCGACGTATTCGCCGATTATCCGCCGCGGCTGCTGGTGGTGCAGACCCGCTCGCCCCTGGTGGTCGATGACATCGAGGGCCTGCGCCGGCTCGGCGACCGCTGCTGGCTCAGCGTCACTGTGGAGACTGACCGAGACGATGTGCGCCGGGCGCTGACGCCGCGCTGCCCTGCCATCCCCCAACGGTTCGATCTTCTCAGACAAGCGCGTGATGCGGCCCTCAATGTGCAGATCGCGGTCAGCCCTTGTCTTCCCTACAGCAATGTGGCGGACTTTGGGCAGCGTCTGCTCGACCATGCGCAGCGGGTCATTGTGGACACCTACGTGAGCGGCGACGGCCTTGGGGGTAAGCGCACGGCGGCCACAGATGTAGGCGCCTTGTATGAGGCGCAAGGATGGGGCGACTGGCGGGCCGAAACCGAGGCGCAAGCGCTCTTCAACTGGCTCTATGCCCAGCGCGGCGACCAGATCGGCTGGTCGCAAGCCGGGTTTGTGGCGTTGACCCAATCGACGTGAATCCCTACAAGGAGCAGAGTATGAAACGCTATGGCGGCATCGAGGCAGGCGGCACCAAGTTCGTCTGCGCAGTCGGATCAGGGCCAGATAACATCCACGCTGAGGCGCGTTTCCCCACCACGACACCGGAAGAAACCATTAGCCAGGCGATTGCCTTTTTGCGCGAGGAGCACCGTCGGGCGCCATTGACTGCGGTGGGCGTCGCCTCCTTTGGCCCGCTGGATCCAGAACCCGGCTCGCCTACGTTTGGCTATATTACCACCACACCGAAACCACACTGGGGGCAAACCAACCTGGTCGGCCCGCTGCGCCAGGCATTGGGGCTGCCCGTGGGCTTCGACACCGATGTCAACGGCGCCGCATTGGGGGAGCACCGTTGGGGCGCCGCACAAGGGCTGGACACCTTTGTCTATCTCACCATCGGCACGGGGCTGGGGGGTGGCGGCATGGTCAACGGCAAGCTGATCCATGGCCTGCTGCACCCGGAAATGGGTCACATGCTTGTGCCCCACAACTGGGACGCCGACCCCTATCCAGGCTACTGTCCCTATCACGGCGACTGTTGGGAGGGATTGGCGGCGGGCCCAGCGCTCGAGGGGCGCTGGAAGACCCGCGCAGAAAACCTGCCCCCGACGCACCCAGCTTGGGAACTGGAAGCACACTATTTGGCGCTGGGCCTGATGAGCATCATCTGTATTCTATCGCCGCAGCGGATCATCCTGGGCGGCGGCGTCATGGAGCAGCGGCAGCTCTTCCCGCTCGTCCACAATCAGGTCTACACCCTGCTCAATGGCTATATCCAGGCCCCCCAGATTCTTGAAAACATGGACCACTACATCGCGCCGCCGGCGCTGGGGAGCCGAGCCGGCGTGCTGGGCGCAATCGCCCTGGGCATGGCGGTTGTAGGCGAGTGATTGGCATGGTAAAATGAACAACGGTGTGCCGGAGAAGGAGTGCTTGCTTCAGGAGCCAGGCCTATGACAATCGTTGCCGAACCTCGTGCCGGTGATGCCGGGGCAACAGAAATAACAGAAGCGGCGAACGGCTATGTGCGGATAGCGCTCGATAAGTTCTTGGCGCTGCCCAAAGGCCCGCCCTATTATGAATTCGAGGAAGGAATCTTGATTCCGATGCCAAGACCTCATGCGCGCCATCAGTTGATCGTGGCGGCGCTGATTGCGGTTATCTGGCCGCATACTATGCAGCGAAGACTTGGTCGCATCTGGCCCGAAATCGAAGTAGTGCTGCCGGGCCGAAGGCGCGTCTATGTTCCAGACCTGGTTTACCTGACGACCGCGCATCTGGGTCGCGTGCAGGCGGATGGCAGGCTGCATGGCGCGCCCGACCTTGTCGCCGCGATCCTGTCGCCGTCCACTCGTATGCGCGATCGGTCGACCAAACTGCAAGCCTACCATCAAGCCGGCGCGCGCTGGTACTGGCTGATTGAGCCCGAAGATTTGACCATCGAGGAATTGGAGTGGACCGAACGGGGCTATTTGGTGGCGCAGACGGTGGCGCCCGGCCAGCTGTTTACGCCAGCGATCTTTCCCGACCTCGCCCTCGACCTGCCCACGTTGATTGGTGAGCCGGTAAAGGTTGAGGCAGCGGACGAATAGACGATCCAGAGGGCGCCATCTGCATGAATGAACAAGCGGGTTTGCCACAGTTTGACCCCACCGAACATCCCCATCGCCGCCGCAATTTGTTGACGGGCGAATGGGTATTGGTCTCCCCCCATCGCACCAAACGCCCCTGGCAGGGCCAGGTGGAACGCCTCCCCGCCGACGAGCGCCCTGCATATGACCCAAGTTGCTATCTCTGCCCTGGCAACGAGCGGGCCGGCGGTGTACGCAACCCTGCTTACACCACCACATTCGTCTTCGACAACGACTTTGCCGCCCTACTGCCCGACGGCCCCCGGCAGGATGTCAGCCGGGGCGAGTTTTTCCAGGCCCAAGCGGAAACCGGCGTCTGCCGCGTCATCTGTTTTAGCCCGCGCCATGATCTGACGCTGCCCGAAATGAGCAACCCAGAAATTCGCCGCGTGGTGGATGTCTGGGCCGAACAGGTGACGGAGCTGGGGCGCCGGCCCGAGATCAACTATGTGCAGCTATTCGAGAACAAGGGCGCGGCCATGGGCAGCTCAAACCCACATCCCCACGGCCAACTGTGGGCCAGCCATCGCGTGCCGCAAGAGCCCGCCAAGGAGGATGTCCGGCAGCGTGACTACTAT
>JAHDWG010000231.1:0-7616 GCA_023384495.1 Caldilineaceae bacterium | reverse complement strand
GCGCCAACGGGTTGTGGTCGCCAACGGGCATTGGGTGGCGCTTGTGCCCTATTGGGCAGTGTGGCCGTTTGAGATTCTGTTGCTGCCGCGCCGCCATGTAACGCAGTTGCCCGACCTCACCGCAACCGAACGGGACGCCCTGGCGCAAACGCTCAAGCAGTTGCTCACCCGCTACGATAACCTGTTCGAGACCAGCTTTCCCTATTCGATGGGCTGGCATGGCCAACCGACCGATGGGCAGACCCATCCGCACTGGCAGTTGCACGCCCACTTCTATCCACCGCTCTTGCGTTCCGCCACGGTCAAGAAGTTTATGGTGGGCTACGAGATGCTCGCCAACCCACAACGCGACATTACGCCGGAGCAGGCCGCCGAGCGACTGCGCCAGACAAGTGACGAACACTATGCCCTACGCAACTTGCGATAGGTGATACGGTGGGGCCGGTCAGCAGTGGGGCCAAGCCGACGGCGGCGGTCTTCTTCGTATTCGGTATAATTGCCCGGGAACCAATAGACCTGGCTGTCGCCCTCAAAGGCCAGGATGTGGGTCGCGATGCGGTCGAGGAACCAGCGATCATGCGAAATGACAAAGACCGAGCCGGCAAAACTTTCCAGCGCATCCTCCAGCGCACGCAGGGTGTTGACATCGAGATCGTTGCTGGGTTCGTCAAGCAGGATCACGTTGGCGCCTGATTTGAGCATCTTGGCCAGGTGGAGACGGTTGCGCTCACCGCCAGAGAGCGTCCCCACCTTTTTTTGCTGGTCCGTACCGGCGAAGTTGAAACGCGACACATAGGCGCGCGAGTTGACCAGCCGTTCGCCGATCTGGAGCTGCTCGTTCCCCTCAGAGATCTCTTCCCACACGGTCTTGTTGGCGTTGAGGCTGTCTCGGCTTTGGTCGACATAGGCCAGCTTAACCGTTGCGCCCACAGTCACCTGCCCTGCATCGGGCTGGTCTTGCCCCACGATCATGCGGAAGAGGGTCGTCTTGCCGGCGCCATTGGGGCCGATGATGCCCACGATGGCGCCCGGGGGCGCGTCAAAGGTAAGGTTTTCATAGAGCAGGTTCTCGCCAAAGGCCTTGCTGATCCCCTCAGCGCGCACAACCACGTCGCCCAGGCGCGGGCCGGGTGCGATGTAGATCTCGCGCTCCTCGTTGGCGCGCTCCTTTTCTTGCGCCACCAGGTCGTTGTAGCGGGTAATGCGCGCCTTGCTCTTGGCTTGCCGGGCTTTGGGCGCCATGTGGAGCCATTCCAGCTCGCGCTGCAACGTCTTTTGACGGGCGGCCTCGCTCTTTTCCTCTTGCGCCAACCGCTGCTGCTTTTGCTCCAACCATGAAGAGTAATTACCCTTCCAGGGGATGCCATAGCCGCGATCCAGCTCCAGAATCCAGCCGGCCACATTGTCCAAAAAATAGCGGTCATGCGTCACGGCAATGACGGTGCCCTGGTATTGTTGCAGATGCTTCTCCAGCCAGGCCACCGACTCGGCGTCGAGGTGGTTGGTTGGCTCGTCGAGGAGCAGGATGTCCGGCTCTTTGAGCAACAGGCGGCAGAGCGCAACGCGGCGGCGCTCGCCACCTGACAACACCGCCACTGGTGTGTCGCCCGGTGGGCAGCGCAGCGCATCCATCGCAAGCTCCAGCCGGCTATCCAAGTCCCATGCGTTGAGGGCGTCGAGCTTTTCTTGCACCTCGCCCTGACGCTGGATGAGCGCATCCATCTGGTCGGCGGAAAGATCCTCACCAAAGCGGATGTTGATTTCGTCAAATTCGCGCAGCGCGTCAGCCACCTCCTGCACGCCCTCTTCCACGATGGCGCGCACCGTCTTGCTCTCATCCAGATGCGGCTCCTGCTCCAGATAGCCGACCGTATACCCTGGTGAGAGCATCGTCTCGCCGTTGTATTCGGTCTCCACACCGGCCATAATGCGTAGCAACGTACTCTTGCCGGAGCCGTTCAACCCCAACACGCCGATCTTTGCCCCATAAAAATAGGAAAGGCTAATATCCCGCAACACTTGTTTATTGGGTGGATACGTTTTTCCAACCCCAACCATCGAATAGATCACTTTGGTGCTCATTATCATCCTTTTTTACTACACGAATTTAATCTCGCTTTGCATTGTTTGACCCGACGCCGCAGGCGCGCGCCGGACCCTTGAAGCGTCACACATTTCTGCGACATCTTCTGCTGGCAAAGAACACCCGAAACGGCGAAGTTTGCGTATCCAAAACGTCACAGTTCCGTCACATGATCTGAAAGGAATTTGTAAACAAAATACGCAACTTTACCGATGTATTTTGTCGTCTCTAGTGTAGCATGGGCAGAGATTCGATGCACAATAGCAGGCCGGCTAAATGAAGACCAGGCCCGAAGTTCAGGGGTGGCAGTTCCAATGACCTACGAATGGCGATTTCAAGCATATCTGATCAGTACAGACCGGCAGCGCGTCGATCTCTCCGTGGTGCATCAGTTCCTGTCTGAAGAGTCGTACTGGGCCAAAGGGCGCCCCTACGAGGTCACATGCAAGGCGCTCGACCACTCACTCTGTTTTGGCCTCTATGACCCGAATGGCGCACAAGCGGGTTTTGCCCGCGCAATCACCGACTACGCCACGTTTGCCTATATTGCCGACCTTTTTGTGCTGACCCCGCATCGCGGGCGTGGTCTGGGCAAATGGCTGGTGAAGACCATCATCGACCACCCCGAACTCCAAATGGTTGCAAAATTCCGCCTCCGCACGCGCGACGCCCATGGGCTCTATACCCAGTTTGGCTTCACCAGGTTGACCCGCGCCGAGGAACACATGGTGTTGTCGCGCCTCGCCGTTGACCCTGCCGACGAATATTCATACGCGGATAGCCAGCCCTAAATCGACAAAGCTGAATCATCCCCTGTGGCCACCCAGCATACGCTGTGTGATCAGCGCTGCCTGGCAAGAACAATTGTCATTTTTTCAGACATCAGCTACACTATGGTGGTAAATAAGATGTCCTCCCTCCCTCCAGCGCAGAAGGAGCACCGTATGAACCGCCGAATGCTTGGTCTTGCCATAATTTCGTTTTATCTCATGCTGGCGATGGCTGCGCTCCAGATGCCTGTTGACGCCGCGCCGGCAACGCAGTTGATTAGTGACCCGGAGCCAAGTCCCGACGAAGCGGCCCCGCTTGCCCAGCCAATCTCGGTCTCCGTCCGCCACCAAATTCCCATAACCCTGACCATTTCGCTTCCTCAAGCGCGCAGCGACGCGCTGACTACCGCGCTCACCGAAACCCTGGCGCTGACGTTGAGCGATGCGCTGACCGAAGCACGCCCCGCCGGGCAGACAGATTCACTGACCGATACCATAACCTCCACGCTGACCTTACCGCCAGATGAGTTGCCCGTTGAATTGCCCGTAGAATTGTCGGAAACCGGTGCGGACACAAGCGCAACCGACGACGCAACGCCGATTACGGCCACCGTGCCGCTCACGCTCGATGTGGACCTCCAGTTTGCCCTGACCCAGACGCTGACCTCCACGGTGGCGGCGTCGGTGACCCTCACCTTTCCCGATGGATTTACTTTGACGCTGCCGGTCTCGTTTACCCTCGGTTCGCCCCTTACGGCAACGGTGGTGACGACGGCGTTGACGCCGCTGCCCGAAAGCATCGCCGCGCCAACACCGACAGAAACCCCTGAACCCG
This sequence comes from Caldilineaceae bacterium, assembly GCA_023384495.1. Classification (GTDB taxonomy): domain Bacteria; phylum Chloroflexota; class Anaerolineae; order Caldilineales; family Caldilineaceae; genus CFX5. Next base: position 3,928 of record JAHDWG010000231.1, on the reverse strand, counting down.
AATCGTTGGAGCCCACCGCACCGCTCACCCCAACCACGGGGTTGACCGAGACGGCCCCCCTCACAGCAACCGTCACCCCAACGGCCGCGCTCGCCGACGCTTTGCCGCCGCTCACCAGTTCGGTCAACATTACGGCCAACCTGCGCGGCGGGCCTGGCACCGACTTTCCCGTGGTGGGGCAGGGGGGCCTGGGTCAGCCTGTGGCCGTGATGGGCGTTAGCGCCGATGGGGGCTGGTATCTGCTGAGCATTGGGGCCTGGATCGCCAATACGTTGGTCGACAATGCGCCGGCCAACCCGCCTGTTGCCACCGAACCGCTGATCGCTTCGGTACAGGCGACCGCCACCGCGGTGGCCGAGGCCAATATCCCGGCGACGCCCGCGCCGCCGCCCGCGATCCTGCTGCCCACGCCGACGCCCACCCCGCCACCCGCCGACCAGCCCACCGCCGCCCCTTCGGTGACGGTCAACGCCAATTTGCGCAGCGGCCCCGGGCTCGAGTTCCCGCAGATCGGCGGCACGATTGCGGGGCAGACGATCAACATCGTCGCGCGTGACGATGCGGGGGAGTGGTTCCTGCTCGACAATGGCGGCTGGGTGGCGGCCTTCCTGGTGGCCAACGCGCCGGATGTCGCTTCGGTGCCTGTCTTTGACCCCAACGCCCCCGCGCCCGCAGCGCCGGAGGCAGCCCCAGAGACGGCGCCCATCACAGAAACCGCGCCGATTACTACACCAACCACGGTCACCCCAACAACGGCTGCACCCGTGACGCTTGGTGTGCTGGACAATCTCTACATCGTCGACGCTACTGAGTTGATCGCCCGCTACGAACGTTCGTTGGCCGAGATCGACCGCCTCGTCACCCAGGCCGGGCAGAATGAATCGTTGCTGGAAGACGCCCAGTGGATTCAGTCGATGACAACGGCGATTGCGCTCGTGCGCGCCACCGATACGCGTGTGCGTACGTTGCAGCCTTCGCCCCTGCTTGCCGAAGCCCATGCCGACCTGGTGCGCGCTGCGGATGCCTACGCCGAGGCAATTTCGCTCCTCACCGAAGGGATAGACCAGCGCAGCCCAGACCGCTTTGACGCAGCCTTTGCCCAGATCACGCTGGGCGATGCGGCGCTCGATAGCGCAAGCGGACGCATCCAGACCCTCACCCAGTAGGGCGAATCCGCACCCGGACAATAGACAAGACAGGCGGCGACCGGCTAGTCCCCCGGTCGCCGCCTGTTCGTTACGCTTCGGCCTCGACAAACGCGCCCTCTTCTGGCTCGCGCACCCACCCCCATACCTGGACTATACTCACTGCCATGACCACGGCAGAGACCGGCGCCAGGCCCCACACCCCCCATTGGGCATAGGCAAGCGGGCCGGTGAAGCCTGCCAGCGCCGCGCCGACGATGCTCAGCGCCGCAGAGAGCGAGACCACCTTGCCACGCTGGGTTGGCACTTGCTCGCTCACCAGCGACATGTGGCTCACGGTGGCAAACTCAAAGAAGAAACGGCCCAGCGCCAGCGCCCCCACCGTCCAAACCAGTGTCTGCGCCAGCCAGGGCAACAAACCGAAGAGCACCACACAGCCAGCCAACCCGGCGATCACGCTGCGTCGCTTGCCCATCCCGTCGGTGATCACGCTCACGAGCACGCTGCCGCAGAGATCGGTGCAGCCAAAAATCAACGCCACCACCCCCAGTTGCCCCGCATTGAGTCCATAGACATCAGCCAGCCAGGCGCCATAGGCCGTGAAAAGGTGGAGCACGCCAAAGCTGATCAGCGCGCCCGAGAGAATGGCGTTCCACGATGATACGCGATTCGTCGCCAGTGCAAAATAGTGGATGACGCGCATCCCCCAAAGCGGCGTCGGGTGTGGCCCTGCGCTGAAGGCGGCGCGGGGCGTGGCCGGCAACGCGCCAAAGATGGCCCACGTCACCATCAACGCCGCGGCCAGCACAAAAAAAGGCGCCCGCCACCCCACGCGATCGATTAGGAACCCCATCAGCGACAGGCCAAGGATGCCCGAGAGCGCCCAAGAGTATTCCAAAATGCCAAAGCCGCGCGCCCGCTGGGCGTAGGGCAACTGAAAACTCAAATAGGCGCGCAAGGTGGGCACAAAGCTATAAAAGCCAAGCCCAAGCAGCAACATTCCCACAAAGGCGGGCCAAAACCCGTTGCTGCTCCCCACCAGCAGCAGACCAGCCACGCCGATCAGCAGTTCGGCGCGCATGGCCCCGCGGTAGCCCCAGCGGTCGGCTGCGCTACCAAAGAGCGGCGCAAAGATGCCCATCAGGCTGCGCAGACCTACCAATCGCCCCAGGGTGACCGTGTCCATGTGGAGGCCGGCGGCCATGACGCCAAGAAAGGGGAAAAAGAGCTGATTGGCCGTATTGACCAGCAGCCGCGTCAACACACTCAACGTCATTAGCGCCGGCAGCGAGGCCAGCCGTCGGCGCAGCGCGCCTGAGTCTATGATCATGGAAGATCCAAGGTTGTACCCTGACAACGCGCTACAACAACAGCCCGATTGCCAGGAGGAGAGAAAAAAGCAGGCTGAGCCGCGCCGCGCCGGCTAGCGTGGCGTTGAAGGTTGGCCCGTCGATAGCCTGCGCCAGCGTCTGTTGCAACCGCCACGCAAGCGGAATGGTCACCCACGGCAGCAGCACCCAGACTGCCCGCCCCGCGCCGAGCCACAACAGCAGCGGGACAAAATAGCCGCCGGCCAGCAGGGCGCGATATTCCAGCAGCGTGGCGCGTCGTCCCAAAATGACCGCCAGGGTGCGCTTGTTGGCCCTGCGGTCGGTGTCGATGTCGCGCAGGTTATTGACGACGAGGATGGCGGTGATGAGGAGGCCAGGCGCCACCGCGGCTAGCAACACCGCCGGCGTCACCGTCAACGCCTGGACATAATAGGTTCCGCAGACGGCCACCAGCCCGAAAAAGAGAAAGACAAAGAGGTCGCCCAGCCCGTGGTAGCCAAAGGGAAAAGGGCCACCCGTGTAGGCCAGCGCCGCCACGATGGAGGCGGCGCCCACAGCCAGGATCGGCCAGCCGCCCATGCGGATGAGGTAGAGCCCGATCAGCGCGGTCAGCCCAAAGACCACCCCCATCCCGGCGCGCATCCCCGCCGGTGAGATGAGGCCGGCGGCTGTCACGCGCGTCGGGCCCAACCGGTCGGCCAGGTCGGCGCCACGGAAAAAGTCAAAATAATCATTGGCCAGGTTGCTGCCGACCTGCAACAGCAATGCGCCGACCAACGCCGCCAGCGCCGGGCCTGCCGCAAAGCGACCGTCGCTGTAGGCCAGCGCTGCGCCGACCAGCACCGGCCCCACTGCGGCGGGCAATGTCTTGGGCCGCGCCGCCAACAGCCAAGCGCGGAACGGAGGGATCGGAGTGGTGGGCATGGTTGGTTCTGAGTGGCGCATGGTATAGGTGATGCGTGATGAATGATGAGTAATGGGTGACAAAGTCGGGTTTAGGTGCGGCGGGCCGCGGGACGGTCGAGTTGCGTCTGCGCAAGCTTCCTGCGTAGTTCGGCGACGATGGGCCCAACCTCGGGCGTGTCTTGCAGCAGCGACAGCACGTCCACGAGGATGGCCGCCCGTTCCCGCTGCCGCTCGTTGCGGGCAGCGGTGAGCAGCAGGTCGATCAGCGCCGCGCGGCCCGACGTAAGCATGACTGTCGCCAGATAGCGATAGGCGTCAAACTGGGTGGCCGCCTGCAAGAAGCCGGCCAGATAATCCACCCCCTGTGGGCCGCTGCGGTGGTGGATGAGCAGGTCGATCAGCCCCACGAGCACGATCTCATGTTCCGACGCTCCATACCGTTCCACGAGGCCGGCCACCATCGACTCGGGCAAGGACGTGAGATGGCGAAGGCACTCGGAAAGCACCTCGGGCGCGGGGCGGGCGCCATCCTGCGTGACGTAGAAA
>JAHDWG010000760.1 GCA_023384495.1 Caldilineaceae bacterium | reverse complement strand
ATGGATGTGCGCCTCAGCCCCTTCTTCGGTCACCCCAACCACACGGCCCTGTAGCCCTAAGTAACGATACGGGTTGTCGGGATCGAGAACGCTGATCCCAACTTCGGCGCGCTCACGCATGTTGCGATCCTTTTTGCGCCCCCGTTGGCTGTTGATCAAGACATGTTCACCGTCAAAGTCGACCCAAACCGGCGTCACTTGCGGCGCACCATCGGCATCAACCGTCGCCACATGGGCGAAGGCGCGTTTCTCCAAAATGTCGCGGTGCGATTCTGGGATTGCAGTCATGGACTACTCCTTAAACATTTGATAATATTGGTCTCGTATGCTCTTGATTGACACGTGGCGTCACTTAACGCCGCCAACCATGCGCCGTTGGATTCTGGCCTTCTATGATGGTAGCCCGGCCCAGCCACCGGTTCAGGAGTATTGCACCCAATTGCATACGCCGCCGGCGCAGTGATAAGCGGCGTGAACGATCCCCCCGCAAGCAACACACAGAGAAAAGAGTAGAAATCAGCCTGAGCCGTTCAAAAGCATCACTTCACACCCGAAGAGAGCCTCTTTATGAAATTATTCATTATCCGTCACGCACAGTCGAGCAACAACAAGCTCGGCGAGACTGTCCAGTTCGACGACTATATGGCGCAACGCGACCCCGAGCCGCCGCTGACCGATCTGGGCCACCAACAGGCCGCCCTCGTGGCCGAACATCTGTCCAGCGACCTACACCCCGAGCGCAAGCAAGAAGGTCAGGGCGGCTATGCATTCACCAAACTTTTTTGCAGCCCCATGCTACGAACCCTGCAAACAGCGTGGCCGATTAGCCGGGCGCTGGGCGTCCAACCTGAAATCTGGATTGACATCCATGAGCAGGGTGGTATCTTTCGCGGCAACCCGCACAGCGGCGACGATATTGTCGGGCTACCCGGCGTCACACGACGCCAATTGACCGACCTGTTTCCCGGCTATGTGGCGCCCACCGCCCTCACCGACAACGGGTGGTGGTTCGCTGGCTATGAAGACGACACCCACTGCCGAGCGCGCGCCACGCGGGTGGCAGAGACGTTGCGCCACTGGGCGCAAGAGATGCCCGATGAACGCGTGGCGCTGGTCTCGCATGGCACCTTTGCCGCCGACCTGATCCGCGCCCTACTCGGCCTCCCGGCTGACCATCGCGCCTCGTACAGCCACTACAATACGGCCATCACGCGAATCGACTTCTTGCCCGACGGTTATCTCATGTTGCGCTACCTGAATCGTATTCAACATTTGCCACCCCACCTCATCTCCCGGTGACCGTGGTTCGCACCTGCGCGGCGATGGGTGGGCATGGCCCGTAGAGCCTTTCCAAATTTGTCGCAGCCATCAACGGCGTCTTGGCGTCCAGGCTGGGCAATGATATACTCCAGCGCATATGGTTGGAGCGCAAGATCAAGGGGGGCGAATACCGCCCCGGCAACTGCAACCGGTGGGATGGTGGCCCGTGTTGGGGTGGATTCTGGCGAGCGTGGTCGCCGGCTGCGGCCAGGTGATCACGTTGACGCCTACCCCGACAC
>JAHDWG010000230.1 GCA_023384495.1 Caldilineaceae bacterium | reverse complement strand
CAATGGATGCACCCCCTTGTTTTTGGGCGTGTTGACAAGCAAACTGGCCCACGGATATAATATAATTGCATATAGCTGCCCGCCCTAAGAAACCGACAATTTCAGAGAGCATCCCCACCCGTCAATCGGCCTTACCCCACAAAGGAGCATGAACCATGTACCGCTTGAGAGTTGCACTGGTCTGTTTTGTGATGGCGGCGCTCTGGCTGAGCGCTTGTGGCGCGCCCGCGGATAGCGGCGCAGGTTCAGCGGCGCCCGCGCCGCAAGAGGCGGCGGCCCAGCCCGCGCCGGTCACCACCGATGGCGCCATCCCGAGAAATCGCAGCCTGATTGTGGCTTCGATGAGCCCCTATGGCGCGCCCGAAATGTGGAGCCCTTACAACCTGGGCGGCACTCATCAACAGGGCGTCGCCTTTTTCCACGAGCCGCTTGTCTTTGCCGACATGCTCGATGGCCACCAATATCCGTGGCTGGCCGAGCGCTGGGAGTACAACGACGACGCCACCGAGTTGACCTACCATCTGCGCGACGGGGTATTTTGGAGCGATGGCGCGCCCTGCACCGCCGAAGATGTGGCGTACACGCTCAATACGCTGCGTGACTTGGGCAATGAGGTGCGGCTGGGCGGCATCTATCAGACCTATATCAAAGAGGCGGAGGCCATTGACGAGTTGACGGTCAAGATCACCTTCAATGTGCCGGCGCCTCGCTTCCACGATGAGGTGGTTGTGGCCAAGGGCGATTCAGCCACCTTTATCGTCCCCAAGCATGTGTGGGAAAACGAAAATTGGGCCGAATACACGGCGTACAATGATGGCGCGGGGCCGGTCACCACAAGCCCCTGGCGGCTCTCTTTTGCCGACGATACGCGGCGCATTCTGGATCGGGTAAAGAGCTGCGAAGAGTGGTGGGCGTGCGCAACTGGCTTCCACGAATTGCCGCAGGTCGAGCGCCTGGTGCAGCTCTATATTCCCGACCAGCAGGGGCAGGCGACGGCGATGATCCGCAACGAGATCGACCAGACCCACGACCTGCGCGTCGACCTAATCCAGAAGATCCTCGAAGAGAACCCGGCCGCCACCACATGGACTGGCCGCGAAGGCCCCTATGGCATGGTGTCGTGGTGGCCCACTGCGCTCTATCTCAACAACAATGACAAGCACCTCGGCAAGCCAGAGGTGCGCTGGGCCATCAATCGCTACATCGACCGCGACAAGCTGATCGATTTTGCGTACGATGGCAACGGGCAGAAATCCGTCTGGCCCTTCCCACCCTTCAAGGGGCTCCAGGCCAGTATCGACAACCTGGCCGAGTTGGAAGCGCAATATGAGCCAGGCAAATACGACCCGGCGGATGGTGACGCCCGCCTGACCGCAGCCGGCTACAGCAAGGACGGCGAGGGCTACTGGGCCGACGCGGACGGGGACCGGATCAAGTGCTATATTGCAAGCCTACCGCACTTCTCAGACCTGGGCCCCGTGCTCACCGAGATGTTGAAGCAGCATGGCATCGACACCACCTACTCTGAACCGCCCGATGTCGGCGCCGTCCTCTCGTCGGGTGACTACACCTGTGGCCTCTTCGGCCATAACGGCTCGATGTCGGGGAACATCTACCGCACCCTGCGGCTCTACACCACCGGCGACCCCGGCAACTGGTTCCAGTATTCCAATTCCGAGTTCGACGCCATCGTCGATGAACTGGCGGTGACGGCGGACGAAGGCATGGTGCGCGAACTCGAACGGCAGGCCATGGACATCTGGCTGCGCGACCTGCCCGATGTCAACCTGGTGCAGTTCTACAACCGGACGGGCAACAACGGCTACTATTGGACCAACTGGCCTTCGACGGTGACCGATCCGTATATGAATGGCATCCAGATGCATACCGGCTTCCCCTATACAGCGTTGCAACTGGAGCCGACCGACGCTCCCTGACCGTCGACCCGCGCGCTGTGCGCCGATCCGAATCACGCTGCGGCCAACCTCACGGACAGGTGTGTTGGTTCAATCCGCAACCGTGATTCGGATCGGTTCTTCGCCGCTTAAGAAGAATCGGGCCGGGGTGAGCCAGCAACGCGCCACCGCCCGGTCGGGAAACCGCCGGTTATTATTGCAACCGTAGCACCGTGACAGACCATGACCCTAGAATACTTCCTCAGACGGCTGCTCCAATTCTTTGTCATCGCCTTTCTGGCCGCGACGATCAATTTTTTCTTCCCACGTATGAGTGGCCAAGACCCCATTCAACAGAAGCTGTTCCAGCTCCAGTCACAGGGGGTCAACGTTTCCAGCGAGGAGGTGGCCGGCCTGGTCGAAACCTACAACCGAAAGTTCGGGCTGGACAAACCGCTGTGGCGCCAATACTTGAACTATCTGGGCGATATGGCGCGCTTTGACTTTGGCTACTCCATCTCCGACTACCCGTCAACCGTGCTCTCTCTGCTCAGGCGTTCGGTGCCGTGGACGGTTGGGCTGCTCTTGACGGCGACGCTGATCAGCTTCGCCATTGGGACCCTGGTGGGCGCGTTGTTGGCGTGGGGCAAGGCGCCCTTTTTTTTGCGCACCATCTTCCCCGCCTTCTTTACCTTTTCCGCCGTGCCCTTCTACCTGATGGGCATCATCCTGCTCTATGTCTTTGCGTTTCGCATCCCCATTTTCCCCCTCTTTGGCGGCTTTAGCACGGGCAGAATCCCCGAAGCCAGCTTCAGCTTTGCCCTGAACATCCTCTATCACTCGATATTGCCGGCCATGGCCATCATCCTGGCGCAGGTTGGCTTTTGGGCTATGGGCATGCGCTCGATGATGGTGACGATTCAGGGCGAGGATTACATGTTGCAGGCCGAGGCCAAAGGGCTAAGGGGGCCGCGCATCTTCTATCGCTACGCCATGCGCAACGCCATTTTGCCGCAGATTACGGGGCTGGCGCTCTCGCTGGGCACCATCATCTCGGGCGCGATTCTGGTCGAGGTCGTCTTCTCGTACCCCGGCGTGGGGAGCATCCTGCTCAAGGCGGTGCGCGGGTTCGACTGGTTCGTGATCCAGGGCATCGTCTTCCTGGTCATCATCAGCGTCGCCTTCACCATGTTGGTCATCGACCTCATCTATCCCCTGTTGGACCCGCGCATCAGCTACAGGAGCGAATAGCGTGACAGTGACAGAAAAGGCATCCGGCGGCGCGGCGCAGCCGGCCATGGTTTACCCGGAATCGACCCCCACGCAACCCAACCGGCTGAGGAATTTTCTCCTCTATCTCCGCCGCAACCCGGCGCTGCCGGCGGGGATGGTGTTGTTGTTGCTGATTGCGCTCTTCGTCCTTGTGGGCGCCATGGTGACCACGCCCGACGACGCCCGCCCGCTCTCCTACAGGCCCAGCCAGCCGCCCTCGGCGGAACATTGGCTGGGCACGGACCGGCTCGGCAAGGATATTTTGGCCGTCATGGTGGAAGGGACGCCCAAAACGCTCCGCATTGGCATCATCGCCGGCGCAATTGGCGTTGCGATTGGGACGGTGCTGGCCTTCTTTAGCGGCTACTACGGCGGCGCGTTCGACGCCTTTACCCGGTCGCTGGTCGACATTCTGCGTACCGTGCCCACGCTGCTCGTGCTGGTGATCATTGCAATTTCGGTGCCGGGCAACATGTCGGTCGAGATGATGGCGCTGATCGTGGCCGCGCTAGCCTGGCTGGGGCCGACCCGCGTCCTGCGCTCGCAGGTGCTGGTCATCCGCCAACAGTCGTATGTCGAGCTGGCTCGCTTTACCGGCATGAGCGGGCCGGAGATCATCATCCGAGAGATGATGCCCAACCTGATGCCCTTTATTGTGGCCACCTTTGTCACATCCGTCTCCGGCGCGATCCTGGCTTCGATTGGGCTGGAGGCGCTGGGGCTAGGCCCGTTCGAGGCCAACACGCTGGGGATGACCATCTATTGGAACATCTGGTATGCCTCGCTGATCAACGGGTGGTGGTGGTGGTGGGCGCCGCCCATTATTATCATTGTCGTGCTCTTTGTGGGCCTCTTTCTCATCTCACAGGGGCTGGACGAATGGTCCAATCCACGTCTCAGAAAACAGGTGTAATGAGCGCATTCACGCAATCGGCGCCCCAGGGATCAAGCGATCCGGTGCTGCAAATCAACGATCTTCACGTCCACTACGAAACCGCCGACGGCGCCGTCAGGGCAGTCAGCGGCGTCAGCCTGACGCTCAACGCCGGCGAACGGCTGGCATTGGTGGGCGAATCGGGCTGCGGCAAGACGACATTGGCGCTAGCGATCATGCGGCTGCTGCGCCCCCCCGCCCGCATTGCCCAGGGCGAAGTCTGGCTCGCCGGCCGCGACTTGCTTACGTTGAGCGACGAAGAGATGCGGCTGGCGCGGCTGGCCGATGTCTCGCTAGTGACCCAGGCCGCCATGAACGCGCTCAACCCGGTGATGCGCATCGAAGACCAGATCATCGATGGCCTGGTCGACCATGGCTATCAGTGGAGCAAGGCCGAGTTCCGCGAACATGTCCGGTCGCTTTTGGAACATGTTGGGCTGGACGCCAGCGTCGCCCGCATGTATCCGCACGAGTTGAGCGGAGGCATGAAACAGCGCGTCGCCATGGCCACGGCCACCGCGCTCGAACCCAAGCTCATCATTGCCGACGAGCCAACCAGCGCGCTGGATGTGGTCGTCCAGCGCCAGGTGATGGCGACGTTGGGGCGGCTGCAGAAAGAGACGGGCGCTGCTGTCATCCTCGTTGGGCATGACATGGGGTTGGTGGCCCAATTTGCCGACTGGGTGGGCGTTATGTATGCCGGCAAGCTGGTCGAGCTGGCGCCCGTCCAACAGATGGTGGAAGCGCCCATGCACCCTTATTCCAAGCTGCTGCTGCAAAGCGTGCCTGGCCTCGACGAAAAGCGCGAACGGCTCACCGGCATCCCCGGCATGCCGCCGCGCCTGATCAACCTCCCGCCCGGCTGCCTCTTTGCCCCCCGCTGCCCCGCAGTGATGGCGCACTGTTGGCAGGTTGAGCCTCCCCTTGACGCAACGGGCAGTGGGCGCCGAGTGGCGTGTCACCTCTTTTCTGAAAATCGCCCACATACGTCGATGTTGGAGGTTGACGCGTGACGCCCATTTTGGAATTGCGCAATGTGACCAAGGTGTTCGGTGGCGGGCTGTTTAGCCGGCGTCACACCGTGGCGGTGGAAGACCTCTCGTTTTCGATTCCAGCCGACCGCCCGACCCTCACCGCCGTGGCGGGCGAAAGCGGCAGCGGCAAGACGACGCTCTCGCGCCTGCTGCTCGGCGTCACCAAGCCGAGTTCCGGCCAGGTGTTGTACAATGGGCAAGACCTCGCCCGGCTTGGACGCCAGGGGCACAAACAGTTTCTGCGCGATGTGCAGCCCATCTATCAGGACCCGTTTGGCGTCTACAACCCCTTTTACAAAGCGGACCACCTGCTCTTGGCCGCCATCGACAAATTCAAGCTGACCAGCTCTCGGCGCGAAGGCCAGCGCCTGGTTGCCGAGGCCCTGGAAGCCGTGGGCCTACGGCCAGAGGAGGTGCTCGGTCGCTACCCACACCAGTTGAGCGGCGGCCAACGACAGCGCATCATGGTGGCGCGCGCGCTGCTCATCCGTCCGCGCGTGATCTTGGCCGATGAGCCGGTCTCGATGGTGGACGCATCGCTGCGCGCAACCATTCTAGAAGGCTTGCGCTCGCTCAACCGGGATTTCGGCATCTCGATTCTCTATGTCACCCACGACCTGACCACGGCATATCAGATCTGCGAAAACATCATCATCATGTATCGCGGCGAGGTGGTGGAATCCGGCTCGGTCGACGAGGTGATCATCCGGCCCAAGCATCCCTACACCCAGTTGCTGGTGGAGTCGATCCCGCAGATGCGCGCCGTCCGCGATTGGGAACGGGAAGAGGCGGCCACCGAAGCCATCGAAGAGGCGTCAGCGTCAACCGGGTGCCGGTTTGCCGGTCGCTGCCCGGCGGTGATGGACAAGTGCTGGCGTACGCGCCCTCCGTTATACAACCTGGACGCCAAGCAGATCGCCCGCTGCTTTCTCTACGAAGAACGGCCCGAGTTCGGGCAGGCGGACATCGCCGGCTCCTTTGTGCTGCCGGTGAAATCTTGATAACAGTCAGCAACGTCCACCCATTAGGTAACCCCTCTATCGCCGCAACGATTGACGCAGATGAAACAGACGGAGGACAAATCCCATGCAGATCACCAGCGTTCGCTCCTGGCTAGTCAAAATTCCGTGGGACCACAACCCGGGTGCGGGTTCTGTGCGCGACCCCGGCCAACGCGTCTTCATCTTTGTCCAGGTGGAGACCGACGCAGGGATTACCGGGTGGGGCGAAGTAACCACCTACCCTGGCCCGGTCGCCAACCGGGCCGTCGCCGCCTATATCGACCAGATCGGCCACTGGCTGCATGGTGAAGACCCGGCCAACATCGAGCTGCTCTGGCACAAGATCTTCCGCGCCATGACCTACGTCGGGACGCGCGGCGCAACCACGGCGGCCATCAGCGCCATCGACATTGCGCTGTGGGACATTCGTGGCAAGGTATTGGGCCAACCCATCTACCAACTCATGGGTGGACCCGTGCGCGACCGCATCGCCCTCTATTGTCACCCCTATGGCACCAAGTCGCCTGAGGCCATCGTCGAGTCGGCCCGCGAGATCAAGGCGTCCGGCTTTAAGGCCTTCAAGATGGACCCCATGATCCACAACCTGCATGTGGGCAACGCCAGCTTTCTGGATGGCGAGTTGAGCGCCGAGGTCGAGGCCGCCGCGCTGGAGATTCTGGCCGCGGCGCGCGCCGAGGTGGGGCCCGATTTTGAGATTCTGATCGATGCGCACGGGCTCTACAATGTGCCCTCCGCCGTGCGGCTCGCCAACAAGATGGCCGACTATCACATCCACTGGTTCGAGGAGCCGGTGCCGCCTGAAAGCTGGAAGGCGCTCAAACAGGTGCGCGAACAGGTCAAGACACCCCTCTGCACCGGCGAACGGCTCCACACGCGCTGGGAGTTCGTGCCCATCTTCGAGGGGGGGCTGGCCGATTTCATCATGCCCGACGTCACCTGGACGGGCGGCATCTCCGAACTCAAGAAGATCGCCACTATGGCCGAGGCCTATTACATCCCCATCTCGCCGCATGACGCCAGCGGCCCCATCAACGTCATGGCCGGCGCCCAGGTGATGATGACCGTGCCCAACTTCTACAAACTGGAAGTTCACCGCTATGACTTGTCGGGCTATGATCTGCTGATCGACCATCCGCTCGATGTGCGTGAAGGCTGCCTCTACGTGCCGGATCGTCCGGGTCTCGGCATCGAACTGAACCTGGAGACGCTACAGCAGTATGAGGTGCCGCCGGAGCAGGCTGCCAATGGGTGACGTGCCCACAAGCTTTTCCTAACCCCTGGCACTCATCTGCCGTCGAAGAGGCGATAGAGGAGAGCGCGTCTTGAAACACTGGTTGAAACACTGGAGAAGCTGCAGTAGCAGACTAAGCTGGGTACAAACTGCTTACCATCGATTGGCGACTCATCCTTTGCTGCCAGATAGTACAATCCCCTGGATAAAGAGACGCTGGGTGAAAAAATAGACGATCAGAACCGGCAACAAAGACATGGTGGACGCCGCCATCAGGTGGCTCATCTCGATGCGGTAGGCATTGCGAAAGCCGGCCAGGCCCAGCGAAATCGTATACTTGCTCTGGTCGGTCAGATAGATCAAGGGCAAGATCAAGTCATTCCAGTGATTGACAAATGAAAAGATGGCAACGGTCGCCAGCGCCGGTTTGGCCAGCGGCATCACAATCTGAGCATAGATGCGCAGGGTGCTGGCGCCGTCGATGCGTGCGGCGTCTTCCAAGTCTGTCGACACGCCCATGAAATATTGGCGCAGCAAAAACGTGTAGAATGGAACGGCGAAGAACCCCGGTACGATCAGCGGCAGGAATGTGTTGGTCCAACCCAGCAAGCGAAAGAGGATAAAGGTCGGCGCCAGGGTTACCCAGAAGGGCACCATCATCGTGCTGAGCATGATGAGGAAGAAGATGCGCCGGCCAGGGAAGCGCAGTCGGGCAAAGGAAAAAGCGGCCAGCGAGCTGCCCAGGATGTTGCCGATAATGTTCATGCCCGTGATAAAGACCGTATTGATGGTGTAGGTCATAAAGGGCGCCGAATTCCAGGCCCTGGCATAGTTGGACCATTGGATCGGTTCTGGGATCCATTGGGGTGGAAAGAGGTAGACCTGTTCGCTCGGCTTGAGGCTGGTTGAAAGCATCCACAGCAGGGGCAGCATAAACAGAAGCCCGCCGCCGATCAACGCCGCATAGGTAAGGGCCTGCCAGCGTAAGCGACGCAGATTGATCCGCCGCTGAGTGTGGTTAACGGCGCGCTCTGTCCTATTCCGTTTGAGCGCTTCTGGTCTGATTTTTGCGTCCTGCATACGTCTGCTATTCCCTTTCACCCGCGTAGAAAACCCAGAACTGCGAGGAGCGGATGACCGCCAGGGACAGGACCAGGACGATCACAAACAGCACCCAGGCCAGCGCGCTGGCGTAACCCATCCGGGCGTAACCGAAAGCATTGTTATAGATGTGTAACACATAGAAATACGTGGCGTAGTTGGGGCCGCCTTTGGTAATAATCCAGGCATTCGTAAAGGTCTGGAAGACGGCAATAACCCCTACCACCAGATTGAACAAAATCGTCGGCGTAAGCATGGGAATGGTCACATGCCAGAACTGGCGCATCACGTTGGCGCCATCGAGTTTGGCTGCCTCGTATAGTTCCTCGGGGATCCCCTGTAGTGAGGCCAAGTAGATGATCATCAAGCCGCCCGCGCCCCACAGGCTGATAAAAGCAAAGGCCGGCACAGCCCAGACCGGCGTGAGCAACCAGGCGGGCCCCTCGATGCCGAACAGGCTCAACAGCCAGTTGAGCAGACCAAACTGGCTGTTGAAAATCCAGGACCAGAGGAGCGCTACAGCCACTCCGGAGGTTACAGCCGGTAGGTAGTAGATCGTGCGGAAGAGGCCGATGCCGTACACTTTTTGGTTGAGCAGCAACGCCATGCCCAGCGCGACCACAATTCCCGGCGGCAGCGCCAATAGGGCATAGATGGCCGTGACTTTCAGAGACTGCCAAAAGAGCTTGTCTTTGACAAACATGGTCACATAATTCTCTACCCCCACAAATCGCATATCCAAGCCCACCTGCCAATCTGTGAGAGAAAGAGAAAGCGAGGCCAGGATAGGCCCTATCGTAAAGAGGATGAACCCCAACAACCAGGGCAGAAGAAAGATATAACCCTCAAGCGCCTCGCGCCGTAGCAATCCTGACCGCCTTACCATCCTGGCAACTCCTTTCGGCCTGTCGCCTGGGGGGAGAGGCCGGTCTCTCCCCCCAGGCGTTCGCAACCACGCTTCAAAAATCAGCTCAAAATCTCTGTGTGCTGCACCTGTGCTGCTCGAAAGCTTTCCAGGGCCACAATCGATTTTGCCATCGTTCTTCAATCTTGATACTTGTCCAGGATCGCCTGGATTTCCTGCTGAATCTGAGGCAGCATCTCTTCGGCTCGGGCTTCGCCGGTGACGAGAATCGGTCCGATCAGGTTGGGATATTGATCCTCCATCTCTTTCTCAGCTGGCGTTACCGGCACGGAACGACCACGCTCCAGTGCGTCGATCCACTTGGCGGCGTGCTCAGGCTCACCGCTGCCGGAAGCGAGCACATGTTCCAGCCAGGCGTTGACGACCGATTTGCGCCCAGGCAAAGCCCAGTTGTCCTCCACAATAAAGACTTGCTGCATTTCGGGGCGGGAAAGGAAGCGAATCAAATTCCAGGCCGCATCCGGATCAGCGGCGTCTCGGCCCAGTGCATAACCGGCGCCATAGTTGATGGAGAGATTCTGCCCCTCTTCGACCGGATTGTCGGGCAGGGAAACGACATCCCAACTGTTGCCCTCGCCCAGCCGATCGCGCACGGCGGTGATCTCCCAGACACCCGCCACGGTCATAGCAAGCTGGCTGCTGGTAAAGAGATCCACCCCCTCGGGCAGATCCTCGGTGCGGGGGATCACGCGTTCCTTGAACTTCAGATCCTGCAGCATGTTCAAAGCCCGCACATTTTCGGGGTGATCGATGATGCAGCGGTTGTTCTCGGTGTCGACGATACCTGCCGGCAACCACAACCAGGCAAAGCCAGACGCCGTCAGCATCCAGGCCGGGTCGAACCCCCAGCGGGTAACCTGGTCACCATCTTTCTTCGTCAGTTGGCGGATCACATCGGGGAACTCATCGTAGTATCCCCACGGTGCATCTGGGTAGGGAACACCCGCTTCTTCAAACGCTTCTGGACGATACTTCAAGGTGATCGAGGAGATATTTTCGGGGATGATGTACCAATCATTCTTGTATTGCAACTGTGGCACCTGAATCGGCCAGAAATCGTCCAACAGAGTGTCACGCTCCGGATCGGCATCCAAATAGGGGGTCAGCGGCTTGATCCAACCCAGACGGGCGCGCGATGCAGTCTTTTGGGTCCGGCTGTAAAAAACGCCAGGCAGGGCGCCACCGGCAGCCCACGTCGTCAATGACTGTTCCCAATCGGAGGTGACGTGGGTGTACTCTACCTCAATGTTTGGAAAGGCTTCTTTGAACTGGGGCAAGATGCTACGGTAGCGTTCCTCACGCCACCCGACATCGTTCGTCATGAAGCGGACTGTCGTGCTGGCTTGACCAGGGGCGCCCTGGCCAGACTGTTGTCCAGTGCCGGTCGCAGGGGCGCATGCGGCCAAGGTCACACCGGCGACGGTAACACCGGCGAACTGGAGAAATTGACGGCGTGACAACCGACTCTTTGTGTCCATCCTTTTTCCTCTCCTGGTTTCTGTGCAAGACAAGATAGTGTGACAAAACCAATACGCCGCCTGGTCGCCCGGTCACTCGTGCAAAAACCAGGCGCAAGGGTGCTCTACAGTTGTTTGGCAAACCAACGCAGTGTGTTCTGCCACATCTGCGGCGTGAACTGGTGGGCCGTATCCGGCTGGAGATAGACCTTCAATCGCTCCGTGTACCGAGCGTAGGCAGGTTGTAGCGCCGCAACAAAACGTTGGGCGCCATCAGGCGGAACTTGCTGGTCGAGCGCGCCACACTGAAAGCTGATGGCCGGGCAATGTTGGTAACTTTCCAGGTGGGTCAATGGATTACGCCGGTCATAGCAGGCCTGCGCCTCGGCGTCTGGTGCGCCAGGTGGCTCAAACGACCCAGGACGCAACCAGTCGGCAGTGGCAATGCAGGCGCTCACGGCAACAATGCGGTGGTCCACGCCCGCGGCCGCCACGCTGATGTCGCCACCCATCGAGATGCCACCCATGCCCACCTGCGGCGTGACGCCTAGCGTTTGTACGGCCCAGTCGATCACAGTCGGCGCCTCCTCGGCTGTATGGGCCAGAATGGGCCAG
>JAHDWG010000759.1:803-1564 GCA_023384495.1 Caldilineaceae bacterium | reverse complement strand
CTGGCCTGCTCGCTGGCCTTTATGGCAGGGGCGCTCTGGGCTGCACAACGGCTGGAATTGGCGGCTACTTGAACTGGCTCAACGTTCCACCGGCAGACGCACTGTAAAGGTGCTCCCCTGACCCATCCCACCGCTCGCTGCTTCAATAGTCCCCCCGTGCGCCAGGACAATCGCACGTGCGATCGCCAATCCCAGACCGACGCCGCCGGTGTCACGTGCTCGTGAACGGTCGGTGCGATAGAAACGGTCGAAGACGTAGGGTAGATGTTCGGGGGCGATCCCGTCGCCGCTGTCTTGGACGGCCAATAGCACCTCGCCGCCGGCCGCAGCAGCACGTACCGTGACAGCCCCACCAGCCGGTGTGTGGCGCAAGGCGTTGGCAATCAGATTGTGCAACACCTGTGTGATCCGCCCTTCGTCTGCCGGCAAGCCGGGCAAGTCTGGGCCAATATCTGCCTGCAAGGTGATGCCGGACGCTTCGGCCACTGGCTGGTGGCTCTCCACGGTTTCGCTCACCAATTGCGCCAGGTCGATAGTTTGGTAGCTGAGCGACAGTTGACCGGCCTCAGCCTGGGCCAGGTCGTGCAGGTCGTTGACTAGCCGGCTCAGCAGTCGGGTCTGCGTGTAAAGCCGGCTGATCTCCGCCTTATCGAGCGAGTAGACATCATCCAACAGCGCCCGCAAGTTGCCCTGGAGGACGCTGAGCGGGGTGCGTAATTCGTGCGCCACATCAGCCACCAGGTTGCGGCGCAGCATTTCGG
>JAHDWG010000759.1:0-793 GCA_023384495.1 Caldilineaceae bacterium | reverse complement strand
CAGTGCTTGGCGATCGGCCAGGCGCCGGAGACGTCGGCCTGCTCCAGGCGGTCGGCCATTTCGTTGAAGGCTTGAGCAACCTCGCGCACTTCGTCGGTCCCGGCCAGTTCGACCCGCCGGCTGAAATTACGGGCGCCGATGTCGTGCGCCGCAGCGGCCAGCCGGCTGAGCGGTGCGGTCAGGTTACGGCTGGCAAGGATGCTGAGGGTGATGCCTACCACTCCACCCCCCAAGGCCAGCAACAGGAGCAGCCGGCTCAACTGCTCGGGCAGATCAGCGTTGGGGCGGCTGTGCGATGGTCCCATGCCCATGCGCACCTGCAATTCGCCTACGGTTTCCCCATCCAACTCGATCGGTATACGCGCATATGGTCGCTCGGCCCACATCGGGCCAGCCATGCCACCGCCTGGCCCGGTGCGATAGACTGGCCGGCCAGTGCTGTCCACCAGCGTCACGTTCAGCCGGCTCGACCAGAGAGGGGTTGCTGCCTGGACGCCGCGCAGCAACCCCTCGGCGCCGGCCCAACTGCCGTGGTCGCGATAGTAGTCGGCCAGCGTATCCACCACACCGCCTGTAGCCCGCAGTTGCGCCGGGACGATCAATGCGCTCACCCGGTCGCTGACAAGGGCGCGGGAGAGGCCAACGGTGACCACCACACCCGCCAGCACGAGCAACCCAAAATAGAGGCTGAGCCGCACCCAGAGCCGGTTCATCTCGCCCCATCCCCTTCGAGCCGGTAGCCCACGCCGTAGACAGTCTGGATATAGCGCGGCTGTTTTGGATCCGGCTCGAT
>JAHDWG010000229.1 GCA_023384495.1 Caldilineaceae bacterium | reverse complement strand
TGACGACGCGCGCCCGATGCGACACGCCGGCCAGCGCCCGCAGCCGATCCAGGTGGCGAACCAACCGTTGCGCGCCCTGCTGATCCAGGCGGACGCCATCGAGTGTGATTTCGTCCTGCGCCAACGAGCCAGCGTCCACCCATTCGACCGTCGTGGTGGTGTGGGCCTCGGCCAGCGTCATGCTGATGGAATTGTTGAGGGGGACGTTGAGGGCGGCGTCCGCCACGCCCCAATACTTGATAAAGGCGATATTGCTGCCGGCGCGAACGGTGGATTTGGGCATAGGTTTGGGTCGGGTGATGGGTTTGCCTTGCCTAGCGCATCTTCAACAAAACAACATTGCAAATCGACCGGTGGCGTGGGCGTCCATCGTCAAACAACTGGGTTGTTCAAATCGCTAACGCGCGGCGCGATCCGCCATCTCTTCGAAGCGACGCAGCAGGTCTTCGAGCAGCTCGTCGTGGGCGTCAAACGTGACCGCGACGCCGCTCTCCAGCGGGCGGATGGTCGCCTTCCACCCCAACCCTTCGATCTGCTGGTGCTTTTCCACCACGCCGCCGCCCAACTTTTTGAGCAGACTTTCGACCGTGGCGGCGTCCAACCCGGCCACCTCGATCACTTCCTGGTCATAAAGATCGGCTCGTTCGTATTCGCTGTATTTGCCATCACGTTCATCGCCAAAGTTGGATGTGCTGATAGGCATTGGATACTCCTGGAACTCGTTTCAAGGTCTAATCTGGAAATCGTACAGAACAGCGTAACACAGAGGGCGCAGAGACTACACAGAGAACACAGAGAAAAATCTCAGTGTACTGATATGATGGATACACAGCAGCGAACTCTGTGCATCTGGTATGAGGGTACACAGCGCCGAACTCTGTGTATCTCTGTGTCTCCTCGGTGTGCTCTGTGTTCCTGCTGTACGCCGCCATTTTCATCGCTTTCGGTGACCGCAAGTCATGACGCCTGTTCGGAGATCCCCACGGGGAAACTCGGATCGAGGATCTGTTCAACTGCATACGAACATTCAACCGGAAACGCGGCAAGCGGCAACCCTGTCTCCGCCCAGGCGAACTCGCGAGCCTTGGGCCAGGCCCGCTCGACAAACATCGCCAACTGAGGATGCAGGCTTGGATTGTCAGCCAGTAGATCGGAGATTTCGGCGCGCTGAACGCGGATGGTCGCCATCCAACTACGCGAGCGAAGCTCAGGTTGGTGCTCCCATTTCAGCAGGTGGCTGATGAGCACCTGCAGCCGGCTCGCCAGCGCACGCCGTTGGCTCCCCGCCATATCCTCGATCTCCTCGAGGAGGTGTTGGGCGTCCAATTGTTCGTAATTGCCCTGGCGCAACAACGCTGCCTGGCGCTGCGCCCAGGCGTGAAAATCGGTTTCATACAATGCGGTTGATTGGCTCATGAACCCCTCCGGTCAGGCAAGGGGACGGGCGCGCCGAGGCGCTTGCCCCAGCCGTTGGCGCCGCCTTGCTGGCGAGAAGTGTAGTATAGAGCGGCAACGCTGTCAACCCCTGGGCCACTCTACTCACTCACGGCGTCAGCCGGTTGAGGTCGCGCGGGAAGAGCGTCGTCAGGCGCACGTTGGGTGCGCCGGTCAATTGCATAAGCAGCCGTTCGGAGCCAATCGCAAAGCCGCCGTGGGGGGGCATTCCATAGCGGAAGGCTTCGAGATAGCGCTCGAAGGACGCGGTGGGCAGCCCGGCCCGCGCCAGCGCGGCCAGGTAGTCACCGTAGCGGTGGAGCCGCTGGCCGCCCGTCACCAATTCCGTGCCGCGGAAGAGCAGGTCGAACGAGTTCGAGTAGGTTGGACGCGCCGGGTCGGGATGGGTGTAAAAGGGACGCTTGCTCATGGGGTAGCCGGTCACAAAGAGGAAGTCGCTGCCATGTTCGCGCTGCGCCCATTCGCCCAGCCAGCGTTCATCCTGGGGTGACAGGTCGGGTTCGCTGCGTTCGTCTACCCCATGCAGGCGCAGGATCAGCTCCTTGGCGTCGGCAAAATGGATGTGGGGAAGTTCCACCGGCAGCCCAGGGAGCGTGGCGTTGACCAGCGCCAGCTCAGCGGCCAGCGCCGTCTGCAAGTGGGTGAAGATGCCGGCCAGCACCTCGCGCAGCAGCCGCATGACCGTACCGTGATCCTCGATAAAGCCAAACTCCACATCAAGGCTGACATATTCGTTGATGTGACGGGTCGTGTCGTGCGGCTCGGCGCGGAAGACCGGCCCCACCTCATAGACGCGCTCAAAGACGCCGACCATGATCTGTTTGTAGAACTGGGGGCTCTGGGCCAGATAGGCGGGGCGCCCAAAGTAGTCGATGGCAAAGACATTGGCGCCGCTTTCGGTGGCCGAGGCGACGATCTTGGGCGTCTGCACCTCGGTGAAACCCTGTGCGTCGAGCGTGGCGCGGAAGGCGTGCATCACGCCCGCGGCCAGGCGGAAGAGCGCCCGCCGCGCCGGGTGGCGATTGACCACGACGGCGTGGTCGAGCTGACTGGGCAGGCTGGCGTTGACCGCCCGCTTGCTAATGGTTACCGGCGGCGGCTCGTCGACCGGCGTGAGCGCCTCGACGCGCGGTTGGTGCAGCTCGTAGCCGCCAGGCGCTTGCGGCTCTTGCACCACCACGCCGTCGAGGGCGATGACGCTCTCAACGCCGACTTCAGCCCCCAACCGGGCGGCCAGCTCGCTCTCTGGCTCGGTGACCGCCTGCACAGTTCCCCACCCGTCGCGCAGAATCACAAAGTTGACGCCCCCCAGCCGGCGCACATTGTGCAGCCAGCCCAGCAGGCGGACTCGCTCCCCCACATGTTGGCCAATCTCTGTTGTGCGGACCCGCGCCGCGCCTGGCATCGTTGACATCATTTTCTCCTCGAATCGCCGAATGCCCCAACCAAACAAAAAGCCCCCGTCCTCACTGGAGGACGAGGGCTGAATCGCCACTCGTGGTGCCACCACCATTTGCCCGCCGCCGGCGGCGACAAGGGCCTTTGCCGACCTCTTTCCCTTGCCACGGGGGTGACGCTGGGATGAGATCGATGCGCGTCAACGGGCGCAACCCGGAGGCCGGCTACTGGGGCGATTGATCCCGTTCACCGGTCGGCTCGAGGGTGTCACTGCCAAGGGCCGGCGGCGACGCTTACAGCCTGGGCATCGCTCTCTGTGCGCCGGGTTGACTCGGCAACATCTCCCTGTCAACGCCTGTTGTTGGATTTAGCTCCGGCCAGTCTATCATGTCTCCCGCAAGCCTGTCAAAGTGCGCGGGCCTGCAAGGGGGGCTTCTCGAACGCCCCAGATACCGCGGCGCCTGCGGAATAACGGCCAGGCAGACCACAAACACGGGGCGTGTGTTCGAGCCGTCTGTACGCCAAAGTTGGCGCGTCGCCGCGCCCCACCCTATAATAACAGGCAATGTTTGACGCACAACTTCCCGAATGGTCGACCGATTGGGTCTCATTTGCTGGCTGGCAGGATGCGCTCCTGGCTGGGCTGGCGCTCTTGTTGGCGCTGTTGGTCTTGATCTGGTGGCGACAGCAGACCCGCCACTGGTTTCGTCTAGGCGCCGGCCTGGCGCTGGTTTCGCTTCTCCTCTCGATTGCAAGCTTCTATCTCTTTGAAACACCGGCGCATTTTGCCGGTTGCCCACAAGGCTGCCTCGGCTGGCGCGGCTATCCACGCCCCTTTGCCACGGTGGATTTTGAGGGGCAAGCGGTCATCACCCCGCTCGACTTTGCGCTCAACTGGCTTATGCTCTGGTTGCTATGGCTGGTGGCCAGTGTGCTTTGGCGTATCCTCGCGATAGGCTTTCGCTGGGGCGAGCGGGCAAGGCGGCTGCGCCTCGGGTTCATCCTGGTCGTGTTTGTGTTGCCGTGGGCGCTATTGCCCCGACTATTGGAGCCACCCCAACCACAACCGCACGGGGAAGACCTGCGTCTGGCCATCAACGCCCGGCGCGCAGCCGAATTCACCTATCGGATTACCGGCCTCTGGGTGCAGCGGCTGGCGCTTGAGGATGTACGTCAAGTACGCCCTGCTGGCGAACTTGATTTTGACACGGCCAATCAGGTGGGCAGCCAGGTTTGCTTGCGCGGCTACACCTACTTTTTCATCCCGTGGGGTCGTTATCGCATTGACCTGGACATGAGCGGGGTAACGCCCCTCAGCCTGACACAACGGCCACTCGACGAACCTTGCTGGCCATGATAGCCGGTGGCTCTATCGCGGTGGCTCCCTCACAAGTGGCAAATAGATGTGGTGTGATAGCTCCAAGTGTATAGCGCCTGGCTGGCTCTCTCCCTCATTGATCGGAGTGGCGGATTCCATGATCACGCGCAGCTCACTGACTGAATCGTCGATAATGACAATCTCCACCGGCTCGGTCGGTAGGTAACCCGCCGGTGGCTCCACACTGTGCAGATAGACGCCCGTCGGCGCGCCATCCACGGCGTAATAGCCTTCGGGGTCGGACTGCACCGGATAGATATAGAGCTGCCCCACTTCGTTCTGCTCCAGCAGCATCACGGTAAACGACGAGGCGATGGGCGCGCCAGTCGTGTCCGTCATTTGGCCGCGCAGCGATCCGCGACCGGCCGTGGGGTTTGGCTCCACCGGGCTAGTCGGCGCGGTGACAGCGGCGCCGGTGGCGGAGTCGAGTCGTTCGAGGCGGATGGCGTCGAACCAGTAGATGTCACCCGCTGCGTCATAGGGTGAGAGCCAGAAACGGAGCCGCACATTGTTGGTGGGCTGGCTGAAACCGGTGGTGACGAACTCCACCACATAGCTCCGCCAGCTTGTCCCCAGGTCGATCCCATGCCCGTTGAGACCATAGTTGCCGCCCCCATTCTGTGGGTGCAGATAGAGCGACACGTCGTTGCCGCTGCTCGAATAGGCCGCAAAGCTCAGCCGGTAGCGTGTATTCGGCGCAATCGTGAAGCCGTGCTGGTACAACTGCACGTTCGTCCCCTGTTTCTGGATATTCACCCGCGCCGCCATCCCACACTCATACCCCGGACTCGCCGTCGCGAACCCACCCTTCCCGTTGGTGAAGAACTTCCACGGCGCCATGCCCTCCTCAAAGCTCCCGTTGCGCAGCACATTGCTCGCCCCATTGCTGCACCCCTCGCCCCCTACCGGCCCCGCCGTCGCGGTCGACGTGGACGTGGGCGTTGGGGGAACCGGCGTGACTGTACCCGTCGCTGTGGGCGGAATGGATGTCGCCGTGGGCGTCGGCGTTGGCATGTCCGTTGCCGTGGCAGTTGGCGTGGCAGTCCCCGTCGCCGTCGGTGGAACGGACGTGGCGGTGGGCATGGCGGTGGCGAGGGGCGGTTGCGTGGGCGTCGCTGTCGGCGGCTCTGCCTGTGCGGCATAGGTGAAAGCGCCCCGATTGAACACGCCAATCCGATAGAGCGAGAGCGCGTAGGTAAAGGGGATCACCGTGCTGGTGTCGTCGATCCGCTCGGTAAACAGGATCTGACCGCTATCTCGATTGCTGTTTTCAATAAACTTGTTGCCGAGGTTCACGCCGAGGATTCCCGGCGGGTTGTACTGATTAGTGGTCCATTGGATGCCCATATCGCTATTGGTGAGCGCAAATAGGCCCACATTGGTGCTGTCGCGCACGCGCAACGCGTTGCGATCCTCGAACTTGGCGCCGTAGATAAGAACGTTGCGCGAATTGACAATTTCCGACTGCCAGCCTTCCTCGGCATCGGCAGAAGCCGCGTCGCCGTCTTCAACGTTGTAGTTGTAAAAGACGAGCGGCCCAACCACACCATCCACCAGAATACGCCGCTTCAACGGCGAGACCAGGGTTGCATTTTCGGGGATCGCCAGCGAGCCTGCGCCATACCAACGCCCGCCTGCGTTGCCGGCGAACAGAATATCCGCCTTGGGCTTCGAGCCTTTGGTTGTGCTCCAAACCGGCCGTACTTGCACATTTTTGATGATCGATGCCGGGCCGGCGCGCCACTCCAGCGCCGTGAACCAATCATGCTCAGCGGGCGAGGTGGGGAACCAGATGCGCAGATTGGCCAGCGTGATGCGGGCATTGCGGTCATCCACCGTGGTGACGATGGGAGTCTGGCTGGTCGGCTTCCACGCCTTGGCCTGGCTGGGCAGCGCGGGCGGCATAGACGATGCAGAGGCCACAATTTCGGTCAGCCGGGGCGTGATGCCCAGCAGGCTGGTGTCGCCGGGGATCACCAGCGGCCGGCTCACATAATAGCGGCCGCGCGGCAAAAAGACGGTGGCGCATTCGGGGCGGTCGAGCAACGATTGCAGGCCGGCCCAATCATCATGGCTGGCGTTGCCGCGCACATTTGGCTGGTCCAATGCATTGCAGACACCCGTCTGGCTTGGGGATTGGGCCAGCGCAAGCAGATGGTCTGGCGAACGGTCAGCCGCGCCCCAGCTGTGGTTGTCGAGCAAGTTCGCCGGGGGTGACGCCTGCGTAATCGGTCCGACGATTGGGTTAGGCTGGGTAACGAATGCGCCGTCGACATAGGCCGGTTGGCTCGATCGAGCATCCAACGTGTATAGCTCGCTGGCCCGATACCATGCCCCTGGTTGATAGCCGGGGATGGCAATCTGCTGAGCGCCATCGCTGTATAGCGCCGACGTATTGCGCACATAGAGGTCGTTCACCGTCAGCACCTTCTTACCCGGGTTGGTAATGGCCGCTGTTGCAGAGGGGCTCTGGAACTGAATTTTGCCGTCGATGAGCGCAAGATAATTGATACGCGTCGGTTCAATGCAGATGGCCGGCGGCTGCGCCTTTACAATCTCAAACCCGACGATAGTAATCGTCTTTTCAGACCGCAAAAAGCCCAGACTACAATCAGACTGGTTGAGAAAACGCATATTGGTCATCGTCGAACCATTGGTATAGCCATCCTTTGCATTGTAAATGCCATACCGCCCCCCTTCGATGGTGATGTTGCCCACCACCGACGAAAGGCCGGGTACATGCTGCATCCCCGCAAAGCCGCTACCGACGCGGATGACCATGTCTTCCACAAAGCTAAACTGCGAGGCCGAAAAATAGAGGCCTATGGCGCCGGGGTTGTCGGCGCCGATCTCGATATCCAGGTTGCGCACGCCACTCTCGAAATTTACCGAACGCAATGTGCCCCACTGGTCAAAACTGCATGAGCTGGCCGATGTCGCACACCCGCCCACATAGCGGAGCACAGCCTTGGTCTTGGCCGGGTCTGTTTCGGCAAAGCCGGGGGAATTGGGTTTGAGCCGGATCACCGGGCGAGCGCCCACGGTGGAGCCGATCAGCTGGTGGCTGTAATTGCGACGATTGGCGTTGGTCTCGGTCTGCTCCATGAGCAATGTGTCCGACACCAGATAGACGCCCTCAGGGAAGAGCACCGCCATGCGTTCCCGATAGCCATAGTTGATCAGCGTCTGGAGCGCAAGCGTATCGTCGTCTATCCCGTTGCCGCTGGCGTGCGGCAGGTCGAGCGTGTGGTAGCGGACGTTGAGCACGCCTAGTTCTTCGTAGGGGATGCCGGGGATCGGCTGGGCAGAAGCCTTGGCGCCGAGCAGTCCAAACGCCACATAGGCAATGCCGGCAGCGATTGCAAGCCATGCAATCGGTCGTTGCAATGTGCGGACCACTGGCCGCCAGGGGATGAAGACCATAGTTCATTCCTTTTTTGCCGGTGAAACGATGCGAGCGCATCCGGGTTGCAACGGGCGGTGGAGCAGCAGCGGCGGCAAGGAGCCGGGATGCATGAGATGGGCCTGGGTGACTCGAAACCCGCACACAAGCCACATTCAGGAGAACGTAAGCTTCATCTTAATGCAAAGGACGCCAAGATGCAAATTTGACGGCGACACAGCAATCACCCCCGCCAACAGAGCAACACATGGTTCAACAAAGGGGGCAGGCCAAAGAGCGGCTGTAGCTGCTCGCCAACATCCCAGCGGTCGACCTCCAGATTGCCGTTGCCATCGGCCACAATCGCCAACGCGGTGCGGCCATCACGGCAGGTGTTCATGCTGCGCAACGATCGCTGCTCCGAAAGATCATATCGGGCGGCAACGACAGCGTCGGCGCCGGGGCTTTCTGCCGGGGGCAGTTGCACGGCGACCAGACTGAAGGGATCGAGCGCCGTCTCATCGCCCACGGCAAAACGGCTGCGCGCAACATGCAGACGGTCGTTGCCCTGCCACGCCAGCGCGGGGGCAAGAAATTCAAAGCGCGTCTCGCTGGCATAGACAGTGCGGCTCGTATTGGCGCCCCGACCCTCAAGGATCAACAGGCGCACGCTGTTGGGTGGCCGCACCGCCCCCGCGGTCAGGCTGGGCTGCTCCGGGTCATACAACATGTAGGCAAGGCGCGTCTGATCGGGGCTGACCACCAGCGGGCCGCGGTAGGCGTCAGCCGGCAACAGCGGCTGCGGCGGGTCCACCCACTCGCCAGGTCCGTCGTCGGGAAAGCGCACGACAATGCGGAACAGCCCCGTGTACGGGGTCTGGTTTGTACGATCATAGGTGTCGACCAACAGGTTCATCGTGCGCGTGGGCGCTAGGGCCTCCGGCTGGGCCAGGAGCAACACCGGCGCCAGTTGCCGGTCGGCCTGCCGTACGCCCACGACAAAGGGCGCGCCACTGGCCTGAACGCGCATGACAATCCGCCCGGCGCGTGCATCGAGATGCCAAAGTTGCCATTGGTCGAGCGCGATCTGGGGCGTTTCGATCCACCAAAGGCCGCCAAAGCGGTCCGCGGCTACACCGCTCACGCGATAGAAAGGCTGGGCAACAATCTGGATGCCCGTGCCATCTTCGCGCACCCAGCTAAACGAATTCAGGCCGCTGGCCGAGTCCGGTTCCGCCAACAGCAGCCCGGCCTGGGGATCACCGCTGAGCCATGTGGCGCGATCTTCCAGGCCCCATAGCTGTTGCACAGCGCCGCTGCCGTCGAGCAGATAGACCCCTGGTTCCTCTCGGCTGCCGAGCAGCGCCAGCGCCGCGCCGCGGTTTACTGCGTCGGCCAGGGGCGCAATTGTCAGCAACGCAGCGCGCGCCAGGGGCGGCGCCGCCACAATGCGCACTGTGTCCGCCACCCAGAGGTCACGATCGCCCACTGCCGGCTCGCCGCGCACATAGAGTTGTGCGCCCGGCCAGAGCAATTCCGCCGGCGCCAGCAACCAGCCCGCATCAGGCGCGGCAAACAGGCCGCCCCACACCTGCACCAGCGCCCCCCCCACGTGCAGGCGGATCGCTCGCCCATCCGCTGCCGTGGCGGGGATGTCGCGCAGGGGTAGAGCGGGGACCTGGTCACCGGCCACCGTGACCATCTGTTCGCCCGCTTCGGGTGGGGGGATGCCGGCGGCTACCGACGCCGGCTCGACCGCCGGCTGGCCCAGCACCGGTGTGGTCAACGGCGTCGGCGTAGCTTCCGGCGCCGCGGCGCCCGGTGTATGAGTCGGCGTCGGCGGGAAGGGCGTCACGGGCAGGCCATCGTCAAAAAAGACGGGCGCCACGCTGGGGTCGTTGTCCAAAAAGACCAGGTCACGGAAGATCCACCCCAACACATTGGCGCCGCCGTCCATGGTCTGGGTGACCCGCACCAGCAGCCACTGTCCGTTGCTGGTCACGCCAAAGACCTCGACGCGCACCCCGTTGTCCACCGACGAAATGACCACGGCGTCGGTGCCCGGCCCACCGCGCAGGCGGGCGGGCTCGCTCAGGATCGTCGCGCCGGTCAACGGGGGCAGCGCCTCGGGTGGGATGGGTGGAATCGGCAGCGGTGTATTGGTGGGCAACGGCGTATCGGTGGGCGTCGGCGTCTCAGTCGGCGTCGGGGTTGCCGTCTCGGTGGGGGTGTCGGAGGCCGTGGGCGTAGCCGTTACCGTCGGCGTATCGGTCGCCGTTGGCGTGTGGGTGGGGGTGTCTGTGGGTGTGTTGGTCGGCAACAGGATCGCGCTGTCGTCGCCCTCAATCGGCGCGGCGGCCAGAATATCGGTGATCAGGGTGGAGGCGTCTACGGTGCTGGCCGCAGGGGGAGCGCCAGCTGCGCCATCCTGAGCGCCGACGGACGTTGGCGTGCGCGTGGGCAACGGCGGCGCGGGAGTGACAAGGTCCGTGTGGAACGGCGCCACCGGCGCCAGCGAGGCGACGCGATAGAAACCGGTCTCATCCTGCTCAAAGCGGGCGTCATAGGCCCGATTGCGGTTGCTGTTGTCAAAAAAGCGCAGGCGGTCGGTTATCACATTGCCATAGAGGGGGCGATCTTCTTCGTCCAAATAGAGACCCAACCAGCGCCCTGGTTCATCGAGCCCGAGTTGTGCGGCCAGGTCATAGAGGTCAAAGCGCGAGGCATAGACGGTCACCTCATTGACATTGCCGCTCTGCACCAAGGCAATCAGCTGCTCGAGCGCGGTGAGGGGCGTGGCCCGCAATGCGGCGTCGGCCAGGCGGTAGCCCACGATGGGCGCGCCGGGCGTCCGTGCAACCTCACCGGCGTAGATGGGGGTCCAGCGCGTCAACGCCCACTGGCGGGCAAAGGGCGGCTCTTCGACAAAGAGGCTGCGTGCGCCAACCTCGCGACGGAGCGGGCTATTGGGGAGCAGGGGCGCGCTGATGTCCAGATCGGGCAGCAGTGCGCCCTCCTGTTCAGCCAGGCTCACCACGCTGCCCGCCGCCTGAAACCCCCACAACGGGTCTTGGTCGCTGCGCCAGGCCAGCCCATATTCGCCCACCGGTTGTTCTTGACGGAGCAGAAAGAGAGTCAACGGTGTCTGGCTGCCGGCTCGTTGGATGAGCAAAAGATGCCCGCGGCCCTGTTCGTCATAGCGCAGCAGCCCGCGGTCGACCCCTTCGTAGAGCGTCCCGTAATCAGCCCGACGCGTTGAGCCCGCCAACGCGGCAAAGAGC
The DNA here is from genome assembly GCA_023384495.1 of Caldilineaceae bacterium. Classification (GTDB taxonomy): domain Bacteria; phylum Chloroflexota; class Anaerolineae; order Caldilineales; family Caldilineaceae; genus CFX5. The sequence continues at coordinate 606 of JAHDWG010000229.1, read as the reverse complement.
GATTGGCTGTGGATGCGGTTGCTGTCGTTGCCCTCGCGCCAAAAGAGCACGGGCAATGCCTCGTCGGCAGGCGTGCGGGGCGTCACCACGGCAGCCCACGGCGCCGCGCTGATCTCGAAATAGCTGACAGGAACAAAATAGAGCAACTGTTCTTGCGCCATGCGCTGCGCCAGCGCGCGCGCCCGGTCGGAGGCAAAGTCGCGTTCGGGGATAGCGTTGAGGGCGTCGGTGGTCAACTGGCGGAAGCGCTCGCCCCACTCCGCGGGCGAAGCGGGCAGTGCGGTGGGCGTGGGTGTTGGGGTAGGGGTAAAGGTCGGTGTCGCCGTAAAGGTGGGTGTGTTGGTTGCGGTGGGCGACGCCGTTGGGGTCTGGGTGAAGGTCGCCACCATATTGATCAGATTTTTCGCCTCGGCGGTGAGAAACGCATTGGCGGCAATGCGCCGCCCGCTGGCCATGCCCATGACATAGGCCACGCTCACCACGGCCAGCGCGATCACCGCGACCCCACCAAAAAAGAGCAATTGTTGTCGTTGTCGATCCGGCATGTTTGGCATCAATTTGCGATCTGCACCGTCACCTGGCACGGCGGCGGGAAATTGCCCGTCT
>JAHDWG010000228.1 GCA_023384495.1 Caldilineaceae bacterium | reverse complement strand
CCGTGGCGGTGGCGGTCGGCGTCCACGTCGATGTTGGCGACGAGGGCGTGGGCGGGTCGGTCGGCTGGGTGAACGGCTGGGGAAAGGCAACCAGGCGCACGGAACGCATCACCAGCCCGAAATGCCAGTCGGGCGGGATGTTGTCATTGGGGTTATCGTCGTAGTAGCAGCGGGCATGGTAGGTGGCGTCGTAGGCCACGTAGGCGTTGCCGTCTGCCCCAAAGGCCAGGGTGGGCGTCAAGCTGTTCCACAGCCCGGCGTCGCAATGGTCGCGCGGGAAGGGGACATTCCAGGCCGCCGTCAAGTCGGTGCGGGTTTCGATTACCTTGTGTTGCCACTGGGCGTTGGCTGTATCGCAGCCTTCGTTGCACCAGGCATAGCTCAGCCCACCCGTGTTGTAATCGGCGTAGGCAATGCGCGGCCGGCCACCGCGATCCAGTTCCAGATCGGGTTCCTGGCCGTCAAAGGTGGCCAACCCCAGGTCGCGTTGTTGCCAGTTGGCAGCGTCGAGACAGTCGCCGTTGCACCAGAGATAGAAGAGACGCTTGCCTCCGTCCAACGTAGCCTCTTGGTAAAAGGCGATGCGCGGGCGACCCTGGGCGTCGATGGCGAGGTCGGCGCTTGGCTCCGAGCCACCGCCACGCGGGAGCAGGGTCACTTTGCGCCAGTTTTCGCTCTCGGCGCAGGCGTCGTTGCACTCAAAATAAGCGAGCATCGCCTCGCTATCATCGAGCGGGAAGAATTCGGCGGTCGCCAAGCGGGGCTTGCCATCGGGCGTAAAGGCCAGCGCCGGATAGTAGAGCGTCTCCATGCGGAAGGGCGATGGGATCACCTCGGTAATGCGCGTCTGCTGCCACGACGCTTGCTGGGTGCATTGGCTGTCGCAGAAGGCATAGAAGACGCCCAGATGGTCCGGCTCGACGAGGGTGTTGCGGTCGAGGTAGACAAAGCGGGGCCGGCCGGCCGGGTCGAGCGCAAACGAGCGCTGGGGCATCTCATCCTCTTGATAATCGACACTGGCCGTGCCGTGCGAACTCAGAATGTAGGTCACGCTCCAGCCGCTTGCCTGGGTACAGTTGTCGTCGCAGGCAGCAAAGTGGTAGTCTTTCCCATTGGGAAAAAGAGTGGACCTCGTGCGGATCATCAGGCGCGGTTTGCCCGCCGGGTTGAGGGCCAGTTGCACCTCGTTGACCTCCTCGTCCAGTTGTACGGATTGCCAACGGTCGGCCTGATCACACTGGCTTGCGCAAAAGGCATAGACTGCGGCCGTGGGGCGCTCTTCAAAGACCGATTCGTAGTAGTAGAAGGCGACATGGATGCCGCCGGCGCTATCGATCCGTACATTGGCATTGCTGCTCTTCCACGTCTGCTCGACAAAGCGCGCCAGGCGCAGCGAGTCATCGGGCGGGTTGCCGGGCCTGGTTGGGGTCGCCGTCGGCGTCTCGACATCCTGGCCGCGCCCCCCCTGGAGGATGGGCAGATAGACTTGATTCGCCAATGGGGCCACGCCTTCGGCAGCAAGGCTGAGTTGCCTGACATAGGCGGCGGCTATCATGGAAAACGTAAGGGCGAGAACGAGTAATACGGACCGTAACAGTTTGGGGCTCATGGTGGTTGCTCCTTCCGCTTGGCGGCAGAATTTGGGTCTCGGCTGCGGTTGTTTTGAAAACCGGACTTCGCGCAGATGTTTACTCTTTCGAGTCAGGTTGGTTTTCAAACAGAGCGCAGGAACATCGTAAACCCGCGTAATTGGCCTGTGAACGCCATTACACCATGAGTTTTTCGACAATTGGAGCAACCAACCGCTACAAGAATCATTACAGCGAGTGACACACGCGGCCGTTTCGCCCCGATGGAAAATGTGGCGAGGTCTATCGACGGCCACGGCGACCCAACGCGACACGGGGCCGGCGAGGATGAAAACCCCCACCGGCCCCGCGCCAACCCCCATGAAAATGTGCCTGCAATCAGCTAAGGGCCAACGGTCGAATCATAGATTGGGCCGTCGTCGATGGCGGTTTGGGATTGGCTGCGCGGGGTGGCCACCTGCGCCACACCCGAACACGCGCCCCCAAACCCGTCGCGGGCGGTAAAGTGAATGTGATAGACGCGGCCATTGCCGGTTGCTGCCCGCTCGGCGCGCACCTGCGCGACCGCAGTCCCAAGCCCGGCGCCATCGGGACTGGTGGCGCCGTCACCGGGTGCGTTCACCGGCTCATCCTGGAAGATGCCGTCGATGGTAAGCGTGATGGCGTCCCCTTCCGGGTCGGTAACGCCCAGAATCTGAATCTCCACAAATTGGTGATCGGGGGGCCAGAGTGTGACGCGGCTTGGCTGGGCGCCAACACAGCTTGGGGGCTGATTCAGGTCCAACCCAACGATCACGAGATCATGGTCCGAAGTGCGGAATTCATCAGGCGCATAGAGGGTGTTGACCAGGTTGACCGTCTTGAAGTCGGTGTTGTAGTCCAGCACGTTCGGCTCGTCGGCATTGATGCGCCATTCGCCCACGCCGGTCACTTGCGTGAGTATGCTCGGGGAGCCAAGCGCATAGTCGAGGTAGCCCCACTGGCCGTCAAAAACATACGAGTAGGCGCCGGCCCCCAAGAAGTGCGCCACCAGGTCGGTATACCCGGCTTCTTTAAGGACCGTAACAGGGTCTTCCATGGCGTACGAATTCAGGTCGCCGATGATGAGCACATCAGCCTCGCCGGCGCCAGTTGGGTCGCCGGCCAACCAGGTCGCCAGTTCGATCGCGGCGTTACGGCGCACCAGATTGCAATTGCCCTGGCCGTCACCGGCGTCGGGCGCATCACAGGCCGATCCCTTGCTCTTGAGGTGGTTGATATCGACCACAAAGCGTGCGCCGGTGCTGTTCTCTGCGAAGGCCTGGGCCAGTGAAGGCCGGCTGCGCGGCGCGCTGTCCCCCCCATTGACAAAGGCGACACTGTTGAGGGCGGCCGTCTGACCGACGGGGGTAACGCTGGCTGGTTTGTAAAGCAGGCCGACCTTGATAGCGTCGGTTCCCAGTGCGTTGACCTGACCGGTGGCGGCGTCCGCATCGATAAAGGCATAGACACCGGGGGCGGTTGCCTCGTTCAGCCGGTCGACCAGAAACTGGATCGCGCTCTCTGGGCCATAGCCGTCATTTTCGATTTCGTTGATGCCGATGATGTCGGCGCCCGAGCCGATGATGGCGGCCACTGTCTTGGGCCATTGACGGTTGAACTCGGTCAACGTGTCTGCCCCGCGGCAATCGGCCGGCGGGCCGCCAACGCCAAACGAGCAGTTGTCGACGGTGTCGGGCAGCCCGTCAAATGTGTTGAAGAAGTTAAGGAGGTTCATGCTGGCCACGCGCAGCCGCCCGCCCACGGCAGGCGGGGAAGTGGGCCGCGGGTTGGCAGGCTCGAAGTTGAAGCTGCCGCCCAGCGCATTGACCGGGCGCACACGATAGGCGTTGCCGCTGGCTGCGTTGCCGGCCCAGGTGTAGGTCATGATCCCGACAATGCCGGTTGCGGTGTCGCCGCCGCGCAGCGTGTTGCTGGCGCTGAGCGGGTTCCCCCCACGGGCAAAGCGGATTGGGTCAGGGTTCTGGTTGTTGAGCTCATCATCGAGGATGATGCGGTTCAGGTTGTTGGCGGCCTGCAAGGCCAGCGCCAGCGCGCCGGGGGCCACCACATGGGTGGGCTGGCGTAGCCGGTCATTCGCCGAGAGCACAACCTGGCCAAAGCGGCCCAGTTGGAAGTGCTCGGTGACATAGAGCGTCTGCGGCAGGCGCACCAACATCCCCTCATAGCGTTCGAGGTAGGTAGCAGATTCCACCGGGAAGAACACATCCACCGGCGTCACGCTGCCTACGCCACAACGGACGATGCTCGATGCGCTGATCTGCGTCTGGTCTTGGAATTCGCCCGCCGCACCCGTCACATAGACCAGATCACCCAGGCTTACAGTGTCGCTGTTGCCATTGAACACAAAGATGCCATCGGAGGTCGCGTCGTTGCCGTCCCCATCGGGGTCTTGCAGATAGAAACCGCGTAAGGTAGGCGTGGCGCCTTCATAGTCACCGACCACGATTCCCCTAGTGACGACCGGGCCAGTGATGGCGGCGCTCAGACCGCTGCCCTGAATGGCGTAGATCGGTGTAAAGGGCTGGCCACACGCATTGGTGACGGTGAAGTGGATGGTCACGTCAGCCGCCATCTTGTCCGGCGGGTCATTGCTGTCCTGGTCGGTGACGTTGTCCGCCACGATGGTGAGCATACACTGTTCACCAGGCGTAAAGTCAAGGTCGGGGTCGAGGACAAAGGTGATTGGCCCGCCGCTCACCGCGGCAGGGCGGGCGCCGCCGGACGTACAGGCGAGCGTAAACCAAACGCCCGTGACATTAACTGGTTCGCTAAATTTTACAGTGAGATTGGCGTCGACGGCGACATCGGTTGCGCCGTTGGCCGGGTTGCTGCTGACCACGGTGGGCGCGGCTTCGGAGAGCGAGCAGGGATTGAGGGGCGAGGCGCTATTTGCCGGGGAGGGCGGGCCTGCCGTGAAATCGGCGCTGTTGTTATCGGTGTCGGTGCAGCCGCTGTTTGCCCGCGAGACCGAAGTCGTGTTGCTGGTTGTGGGCGCGGGGTTTGTCTCAAAGAAATTGGCGCCGCCCCACCCCACCAGGTCGATGATCTGCGCCAGTTGCTCAGCCGCGCAGGGGGTCGAACCGCCGTTGCACCCCAAACCCGTCGTGGTGTTGACCAGCGCGACCTTGCCGCCGGTGGCGCTTACGTTGATCGCGCCGGTGGCGTCTGCTGTGGGCAAGGCGACGCCGTTTGTTCCGCCGCTGAGCTGCACGAGATAATACTGACCCGGCGCCAGCTCGCCCGCGAGCGCGACAATGGGGTTGTTGCTGAACGCGCCCGTGCCGGTGGCGCTGGCGTACTGGATCGACCAGCCAGCCAGCGAGACCGACGACGCGCCCCGGTTGAAGAGTTCGACAAAGTCATTTCGATAGGGCGCGCCGCTGTTGCCGCCACCGCCATAGACCTCGCTGATCACCACATCCGGTGGCGCTGTGGCTGCGGTCACTGCGCCGCCTCTGCCAGCAACGACCGGCAGATAGACCACATCCTGGGCGTGGGCCTGCGTGGCCTGCCCAAAGATGGCTACGGATGCACCGAGCAGCACCATCAGCGCGCCCCAAAGCGCCTGGGTGGCCAGCTCACTTACGACTTTCCTTTTCGTCATGAGCGATCTCCTCAATTGATGACAACATGGATGTTGAGTGATGTTGCAGTTGATGGAGGATTGAACAAACGTGTGGCATCGCCATCAAGTACAAAAATACACCAATTGGGGTGTATTACGTTGTACCTTGAATTCAGGTTGTACTATACCCGTTAACCCTGGTCGCATCAAATGTTAAGGTTTTGTGAACAACGGGTGGCCGTGCGGGCGCTTCTGTGCGATGCTCGGTCTCATACGTAAGGCTAAGACAACCATTAACTTTTGTTGTGTCTTTGCCAAAAGGGAAAGGATCAAACACTCCCGTGCGATAAACATAACAGGAGCCTGCTCAGAAAATGGTGGTGCGTCTGGAATTCTTCAAATGGCGCCGTGGCGGCACGACAATGTTGAAGTCAATCCTGGCGGGCTTTTCAGGTTATCGTCAATGCGGAAATCGTTACAAGGGTCTTGCACAATGGACACAAAACCGAACATTCACTTTGCTACCGTTGAGGTATTGCGTTCGCTGGCCCATAAACTATACAAGCAAGGGGCAATGGCCGATGCGCAGACGTTGGCCGCCGCCATTACCGAGGTGGTGCAGGCGACCGGTGATCCAGGCTTTTATGCAGACACATTTTTGGGCGGCTGTCCCTACTGTGGCGACAGCGAAGAGGTCTTGCAGATAGGGCGCAAACGTTACGCTGTCTGTCATGAGCATCGCGTCTATTGGTATATCGGCGCCCACCTCTTGCCGGCGGGGATGAGCGCCGCCCAGAATGCGCACCCTCTCCCAGACCTATTGGCTTCATATAGCGAAATCTCTACGTCAGAAGCCTTCTCTCAGCAGGCATGCCCCTGTTGTGGGCTCAGTGTTGAGCATACGCTCTGGTGCATCATGCCAGGCCCCCGGCGTCCATGAGCAGTCTGTGGCGAGATGCCAGCACAGCGGACTGACCGTCACAAGGCGCTGCGAATTCGTTGGTGACTTCCTGACAAGATAGGCATTATTTTGGGAGCATCGAATGACGAGAACCCTCTCGCCATTCGATGCTTCGCGCCTGGATCGGGTATTATTTCTGTGGCGCTCACGCCTAAGCCATCCACACCATGATTGCAAGCCCCAACAGCCACACCGATGCATGGAGTTTGTCGCAAATTGATTCGGATCGGCATTGAGGGTAGGAAATTACGTCAAGTGGCTGATCTCAATCTTCTAATGATCATGTACAATTGATTGTGTACAATGTTTTTGCAGGCTAGTTCTGCTTGTGATCGATTGATAACCTGTGCGTCCGCTATCTTCTTTGCCTGTTTGCGTAGGCTGGGTAGACGCCTTGAGTTGCTCGTTGAGGTTTGTATTCATGTGGCGTTCCCTAAGGCGATGGCTCTCTGCACCGACTTTCCCTGACGACGAACAGACACGAGCTGCCCGGTGGCTCAACTGGTTGTTGCTTGTTCTAATCACGCTGCTGGTTGCCGATCTGGGCGCCATCCTTTTTGGCATCCTAGACCAGGACGCCTCATCGCCCATTGTGATTACGAACACGATTGGCTTGGCGGCGAGCACCGGTATTTTGATCCTCACGCGGCGCGGCTATGTGCGTGTTGCGGCGTACCTCTTGCTGGTGGTCATATTCGTTTTGATCACCTACCTCAACGCAGTGGTCTTTGAAAGCATTCGCACCCCCAACGTTATGGCTTATTTTGCGCTGATCCCGCTGGCAGGCCTGTTGTTGGGAAGGCGCAGCATGAATTTGCTGGCCGCCCTCTGTGTTGCCACCATCAGCGGCGTCTTCTATCTGGAGTGGGTCGGCGTGCTAAGCCCGACGCCCGGCGCCCGCTCTATCTTCGATGATGTAGCCGTTGTCTTCTTTACCATCGCGCTGAATACAATCTTTCTCAATGCCGTCGTCCGCAGGGTGGAGGAAAAAGCCGAAGAGACGCGTCAGACCGCCGCCGCGCTGGCGACCGCCAATCAAGAGCTACAGGTGAGTCAGAGTCGGCTGCGCGAGGCGCATAATGAACTCGAGGACCGGGTAAGGCGGCGCACAGAGGAATTGAGACAGACAAACATCAGACTCGAGGCCGAGATCGAAGAGCGGCAACTTGTGCTGGACGCGTTGCGCAAGTCTGAGGCCAGCTGGCGGTCACTCGCCACCAATGTGCCCGAGTTGATCGCGTTGATCACCCCAGATGGCCTCATCACCTTTGTGAACCGGGCGGTTGGCGGCCGCCTGCCCGAGACGTTGCTTGGCGCCGATGTGGCTTCGCTCCATTCCCACTCGAGAGACCAGACGGCGCTGAAACAGAGTTTGGCCCGTGCAATGGCAACCGGCGAAACGACCGCCTATGAAAGTGAAGAGATCACAGAAAGAGGGCACCATTGGCAGGTAAATCGAGTCGGCGTCATCAAGGAGGACGGGGAAATCACGGCGCTGATTCTGATTTCAACCGACGTTACGGAACAAAAACAGGCCGAGGCCGCGATGTTCCAGGCCCAAAAACTGGAGAGCCTGGGCGTTTTGGCCGGAGGCGTGGCCCACGACTTTAATAATTTGCTGACAGCAATGTTATTGCAGATGTCCTTTGCGTTGGCCAAGGTGCCGGCTGATCACCCGGCGGTGCGCCATGTTCAGTCAACCATCAAAGCCGCCGAACGCGCTACCGAGCTCACGCGCCAAATGCTCAACTACAGTGGCCGCAACCAATCCGAAATCCGGCCGCTCGATCTGAATGATCTGATCACCGACAACCTTCATCTGTTTTCGGCTGCGATCCCCAAAAGCATTGAGCTGAACTCTCACCTCTCCGGTTCGATTCCATTGATGATGGGTGATCGCGGCCAAATTCAGCAACTGATCATGAATCTGATCCTCAACAGCGCCGACGCCATCGGGCAAAAAGCCGGGGAAGTTTCGGTGGTGACCGAGATACACGAACTGACCAACGAAGAGGGCTACTATTGGCAATGGACGGGCATCCCTCTGGCCGAGGGGCGCTATGTCAAGTTGGAGGTCAGCGATACGGGCAGCGGTATGGACGCCAAAACGCTGTCCAAGATCTTTGATCCGTTCTTTACCACCAAATTCACCGGGCGCGGCTTAGGGTTGGCGAGTGTCTTGGGGATCATGCGCTCACACCAGGGGGGACTCCACGTGGTCAGCACGGTTGACCAGGGGACAACCTTTACATTGCTCTTCCCCGCCCTTACCGAAGCCTTGCCTCTGCCCAACGAATCCGACAACGCGCGGCCGGCAGCCACCGCCAATGGCCTTGTTCTGGTCGTCGATGATGAGGATATGGTGCGCGAAGCCATGGCCGAGATCCTTGGCGCAGCTGGGCTACAGGTTATCACGGCGCCCAATGGGCCAACAGGGATTCATCTCTTCCGCCAGCACGAACAGGAACTGGCCCTGGTGCTGCTCGACCTCTCTATGCCTGGGATGAGCGGCGAAGACGTCTTTTACGAGTTGCGCGCACGCAATGCGCGCATCCCCGTCTTGTTGGTTTCCGGCTATAGCGAGCACGAGGTGATGGATCGGTTTGTGAACAAGGGGTTGACCGGCTTTATTCAAAAACCCTTCACAACCGAGTCGCTCCTCCAACAGATCCATCCCCATCTACAGGTCGCCAAACGCGAAACACACAGCCACAACGGCGCCCACTAGCCTCACGTTTCATCCACGCTCGGCCACGCCTGCGACGACATGGGCGCAGGATACCAGAAGGGGCCGAGTCGCATGCCCAAGCCAAGAATGGGGCCCTCTTGCCATGCCTGACGATGCGCCAGCGCCTCGTGGGCGCGCTCCAGCTTTTCCTCGCGCCAGGTAGGGCGCAGGTGGGCATAGTCATAGAGGATCGTGCGAAGCTGCTGCTCGGTCAGGGTATAGCCTGGTTGCTGGCTCCAATAGCAATGGAGCTCCCCCTGAAGCAATGGCGGGATGATCGCTTGCGAAATCAACGGTTTGCCAAACGCCAAATAGAGGGTGGCCGGTTCGATCTCTTCGCCATACAACGCATGAATCGCCTCGGCGCGCGTGCTGAATTGTGTCTGTTGTGCGATCGCCCACAGTGACTGCCAAAAGCTATCCTCGTCGGGCGCCACCGTCCAATAGATGGTGTGGGCGCCATCGGCCGCCGTGGAGCGCCGTAGATGCGCGGCCGCGGCGGCAAGCTCAGGCGCGCATTCAGCGCCAATCAATCGAACCCGCCACCCAAATCGCTGATAGGTGGCAAGCGCGTCGGCCCCGGCGATAAAGGACGCTGTCCGTTCGAGCAACTGGGCGCGGTAGCGATTGACCTCTCGAAAGTTGCCCGGCGTGAGCGCGGTGAGCAGCAGGTTGCGCACGCCATGCCGAAAAAGCAACTCGGCGCTCGCCATGGTGTGCTTCCACGCCCAATCGATAAATTCCTCGCTCCACGGCTCGATCCCCTCGAATACAGCCTGGCGCCGGGTGCCGCCCGGCGCATAGACAACCGTTGCCGGCGCCACCCCGGCAATTGCTGCGGCGGGCGCGGCGAGAAAGTCCGCCAGGCTCGGTGTTGCTGTTTGCATCATGCCAAGACCCTTTCCATGGCAATGGACAGGAGTGCGCTGATTTCATAGATGCGATCCACCCGATAGGGGGTATAGGGGACCTTTCCCAGCCAGAACCGATCATCCGCCAGCGCATGGGGCCGGTAGGTCTGGCTCAGCCAGGCATGGCCGCGCGCAAGGGCCGCATAGCCTGCCTCGTCGAGAAGCTGGTATTGGCGCAACACCGAAAAGATGATCAGGGCGAAACTTGTCTCTATTCGGGTGGCGCGCTGGCCGCTGCCCCAACCGCCGTCTGCTTTTTGGTATTGGATCAGCGCCGCGCCAGCGCGCTGCACTTCGGCCTGGTATCCCAAACGGCTCAAAACAAGCACAACTTCGAGCGTGGTATAAAGCCACGAACTATGCAGCTTGTCGGCCAGCCAACGTCCGTCGGCGCACTGGCGGTTGCACAAAAAACGTTCCGCGCCCGCATCACGCCCCCCCGCCGCCACGAGGCCGTAGAGCGCATGGGCATTGGCAAAAACAGAAGGGTTGAGTTCGTGCGGAAAGGTGCAGAAATGGTCGCCATCCCGAAACTGCAAGACCACCGACGGGTTCACCTGGCGCCCGCTTGCATGGAGCACGGCCATTGCAAGCCCGGTGTCATCCACGTCAGCCATAAAATACTCGCCAAAGCTGACGCCGTGACCCCGCTGCATGATGATCCAAAGTTCGTCCAAGAGGGGCTGGATTGCGGCCTGGAGCGCGGGATGGTCCAGTAGGCCGGTGACCAGCAGCGTATAGGGGGCATAGGCAAGCTCAAACCCTGTGACCGGCCACACATTGGGGACGACCCCCGGCAGGTCCAGCCCAGTGGCGTGTGCAGCGCCGGCCAAATAGTGGCGCGCCGTCGCACATGCTTCCGCAAGGGCCGGCTCCTGCTCGGCCTGGCGCAACCAGGCCGCCGTTGCGGCAGGGCTGTGCCCAATGCCGCCCGAATGGTCTGGCCCAACCGACGAAACCGGCATCCCCAGCGCCTCCCAGGAATGGGTTGGGGGCGTCCCCAGTTGAAGGGCGCGGCGACGCACTCGCTGCACTTTGGATTGCCCAAGCGCATAGAGCGGCGCATAGGGCTTGCGGTCGAGCGCAATGCCCAGCGCATTTGCCTCTTCCACCAAATAGGGCAGTATGACTTCAGCAGCAATCGGCAATGCATCGATGGGAACATCGACCCATTTCTCTGCCTGGCGGCGCAAAAAGGCCAGACCTGCATCGACCGCCGCGCGCATCGCCGGTTGCGCATGATGGGCGTGGAGCGCCAAAACCGCAGCGAGGGTGGGCACATCCCGCGCATAGGGGGCGTCGGGCGCTTCCCACCCGCCGTCGGGTTGCTGTTGCGCCAGTAGCCAGGTTAGCGCAGGTGTAGAATCTTCTGGTGGGTAGAGGCGAAGGAGTTGCGCTGTATCATAGATCGAGGGGCTGATGTGGCCCCCCTTCTTGCCCAAATTGTTTACCAACGTGCGAAGCTCCGTCAATTGGGCAGCAATGCAATCGTTCATGACTGACGGTGTCCTTGGTTTGATAAGGTGATTGGATTAGGTTGTTGGATCTGAAACTGCTCGATAGCGCCTGGATGAAACGTCTCCGGTAAGTGTAGATCTTGGGGGAGCAGTGAACGGGCGCCAAAAGCGAAACCGAGCCATAGGCCCGCTTTTGCGCATTGTAAGCCCATATTCAGCTAAATTGTAAGCCAATATTTAGTGTTTGCCAAACCATACTA
>JAHDWG010000758.1 GCA_023384495.1 Caldilineaceae bacterium | reverse complement strand
CAGCGGACAGAGGACAACAGCCTAACGAGAGGGCCTGGCGAGTCGAAACCCACTGTCGTTGTTCCTGTTCCAAGGAATGTTCCTGAGCCGGGAGGCGCACCGCACCCTATCCCGGTCAATGTACCATGAACCGCCCCGGAGCACACGAAGGCCCTCTACGTCAGTTCGCTCGCGGCCGTCGCTGGTCTGGTAGGGGTAGGGGCGGTAGAGGCTCACGGTCCACTCGTAGACGTTGCCGGCCAGCTCGTGCAGGCCATCTTCGGTGGCGCCGTGAGGATAGACGCCCACCGGGTTGGGGCGGTTGAGCGCGCTGCCGCGCCAGTTGCAACGGCCGGGGTCCCAGGCGTCGCCCCACGGGTAGCGGCGAACATTGCGGCGGGCGGCCCACTCCCACTCGGCCTCGGTGGGCAGGCGGTATCCTTTGCCCGTCACCTGCGCCAGCCAGGCGGCGTAGGCCATAGCCTCATACCAGTTGACCCCCACCACCGGCTGGTTGGCGCCGTTGAAGCGGCTGTCGCGCCAGTAATAGGGTTCGCGGCGCTCTTCACCCAGGATCTGTGCGCCGTAGGCCTCCACAAATTGCTCTTCGGTCCAGTTGGCCGCAATGGCGCGATAGCCATCGGCGGCGGCATCGTCGAGAGCCTGTGTCTGCTTGACACGGGCGATATAGCCCTCCACATCCGGGCTAAAGCTGCGGAAGAGACGACGCAACTGCTCCTCCGTCTCGGGGTCGAGCTTGCCTTCGCCGCGCAGCCACGCCTGCCCGCCCGCTGTCCAGAAGCTTTCGTCCGCATAGCCGCCGGCATCGACAAAGCAGGCAAACTCGGCATTGGTCACCGGGTAGACGGCCAGTTCAAAGGCCGCCACCGGGACCTGGCACTGCGGCTGCTCGTCGTCGTAGGCCTCGGGGTCGTCGCCGCCCAAGGTGGCCGCGCCGGCGGGGATGGGGACCATCGGCGGCTCGATGGCTTCCACACCGCCCGCATAGGCGCGCCGCACAAGGCGGGGGTCACCCACCTGGGTCAACACCTCGGCGGCGGCCACGCGCACGCGCAGGTCTACGCTGGCGTCGCCCAGCAAGCCCAGCAAATAATCGGCGCGCTGGAGCGCCGGCTTGAGCCAGAGCGCCAGGATGCAGCACTCGCGCCACCATTCCTGCTGCGCCAGGTGGGGCAACTGGCCGGCGCAGTCTGCCAGACGGGCCAGATGTGCGGCCGCGCCATACTCCTGCACCAACTGGTGGAGCAGCCGATAGCGCCCTTCGCCCAGCCACACCAACAGGCCGGTGCGCTGTAGCTGGCTGCGCATCTCGTCCAGATCATAGCTGCGCGGCCCGCGCACGGCCTGGAGTTCGGCGTCGAGCTGCTCCTCGTCGATTTCGAGCTCGCCCTGATGCTGCATGCGCCAGGCCAGCGTCTCCAGGGTGCGTTCGGCGCGGCGGCGCAGTTCCTGGTCCACAATCCGCCCCAGCAAGCGGGGCGCGCGCACAAAGCGGCGCAACAGCTCGCCGCGGTTAGCGGGCAGCTCGCCGTCGCCGGTCGTCTCCTTGAACATCCAAAGAAAGAGGGGCA
>JAHDWG010000227.1 GCA_023384495.1 Caldilineaceae bacterium | reverse complement strand
TGATCACCAGGGGCGCCAGGTGGATGACCGTATCCACGCCGGCCAGGGCGGCGCGCACGGTCTCCGGGTCGCGCAGGTCGCCGGTGAGGCTTTCGGCATTGGCGGGCGCCGGCAGCGAAAAGTGGCTGTCCAAGAGCCGCACGGGCATCGTGGGGGGCAGCGTTGCGGCCAGGCTGCGGGCGAGCCGGCTATCGCCGCCGGTAATCAGAATGGGCATGGTTGTTCTCCAGAGACGGGTGTGGTATGATGAAAGATAATTCATTCAGAAAAAAAGGAGCAAACCGAATGCGACTTGGCGTTGTTGGCATGGTGCCGGGTGATCTGCGTGCGATTGCCGAGAAACACCTCAAGGCCGTACAGGCGCTGGACCTCACCGCGGCCTGCTTTCATGGCGCGGGCGATCGTCTGTTCGATGTGACGAGCGCCGATTGTGAACGGGTGCGGCGGCTCTATACGGAGATGGGCATGGATCTGCCACAGTTTGGCGTCGGCTACAATGAATGCCTCTTTGACCCCAACGCGTCCGTCCGTGACGCAGTCGTGCGCAAGATTGGCCGGGGCATCGAAGTCGGGCGCGAGCTGGGCGCGCACGTCGCCCTCATTCGCACCGGCAGCCTCAGCCCCGACGGCTCGTATGCCCCCTCGCGCAAAAACCACACACCCGACGGCATGGAGCGCCTCATCGAGACGCTGCGCCGTGTGGCCGACAAGGCCGAGGCCGAAGGGCAGACCATCGTCATCGAGACGCACGTGACGACGATTATGAACTCGCCCGAAGTGAACCGGGACGTGGTCGAGGCGGTCGGCTCTGAGCGCATCCGCATCGTGATGGATTATGTCAATCATTTCCAGATGCTCAGCCAGGTCTTCAACAGCGCCGAACGCATCAACCACATCTTTGACGTGATGGGGCCCATTTCAGTCGTTGCCCACTGCAAGGACATCTCGGTGCGCAATGGCTTTGTCGTCCACTTCGACGAAGAGATCCCCGGCGAAGGGGAGCTCGACCTCGCCACCGCGCTGCGCCGCTGGCATGAGTTGCGGCCCGACGGCTACATGTTGCTCGAACACCTGCCCAACGAACTCTACCCCCTGGCCGCCCGCAACACACAGCGCATCGCCAAAGAGGCCGGCGTGCCGATCCACTGAGACCATAGACGATAGACGGTGGTCCATCGTCCACCGTCCATCGTCCATCGTCCACCATCCATCGTCCATCGTCCATCGTCCATCGTCCATCGTCCACCATCCACCATCCATCACCGCGTCCACATGCGCTGACGCACGTAGTCCGCTTCGTCCGAGGCGAGGAAGGCAAGCAGACGGGCCACGCCAATCGGGTCGCCCAGGTGCGACTCGGCCACCGCCTGCTCGAAGTTGCGCCCGCTGCGTTCGGTCTCGGTCTTGATCACGCCCAGCTTCATTTCAGTGGCAATGCCGCCGGGGCAGACCACGTTGACGCGGATGCCGCGGTTGGCCAAGTGGCGTTCGAGGGTCATGCCCAGGCCGTTGACCGCGCCTTTGCTCGCGCCATAGGCGAGGGACGAGCTGCCCCCTGTCACCCCCGCGCCCGAGGCAATCAGGATCATCACCCCTTTGCTCTCGGCCAGCAGCGGCGTGGCGTACCTGGCAGCCAGGAACATCCCCACCACGTTGACATCGAGCACAAACTCAAAGGTCTCCAGCGGGAACTCTTCGGGCTGGAGATATTGGCCCTGCAAGACGCCTGCCGCGCCGATGAGGACATCGAGCCGGCCATGGCTGGCGCCCACCGCGTCAAAGAGCGCCTCCATCTGCGCTGCGTCGCGCACATCGACCCGGTGGAAGGTGGCGTCGCCGCCGTTGGCGCGGATCGCGGCCGCGTGGGCCTCGCCCGTCTCGGCTTTGATGTCGGCGATGATGACGCGCGCCCCCCGTTCGGCGCACAACTGGGCTGCGGCGCCGCCGATCCCCTGCGCGCCACCGGTAATCAAAATGACTTTGCCGCGAATATCGGCCACTGGTTCGGTCATGATTGTCTCCATTTGTGAGTAAAGAAAAACAGCGGAACACAGAGAACACGGAGGGAACGCAGAGAGCACAGAGAGATTGAGGAGATGCTAGAGATTCTCTCTGTGCTCTCCGTGTCTTCTCTGCGCCCTCTGTGTTCCGCTTTACATTTCTGGCGGGATTGGGTAGTTCAACTGCCAGCGCGAGTCGGGCGGTGGGCCGGGGCGGTCGCCGGGCAACATGCTCTTGAATTCGGGCAACCGGGGCATGACCTCTTCGGCCCAGATCTGCTCGATCTCCCCAAAGCTCAACCGGCGTCGTGTGGCTGGTTTGGCCGCTTCATAGTCAGCCAGCAGCGCGGCCGCCTTGTCGCCCAGCCAGCGCACCTCGTCGGCGACCATGCGTTCCCCCACCCGCCGGTCAGATTGGCGCGCATTCGGCCCCATGGCAAAGTGGGGGCCGGGCTCATCCGCCGCGGGGAAGCGCGAGACATCCACGCACGCTGGCTCCAGCGCCCAGAGCAGCGACGTCTCCACCTTGCCGGCGTGGTCGCCGGTGGCCTTGCCGTCGCCGTCGAAGCCGGGCTGATTGGCCTCAAAGTCGGGCAGCCCATAGAGGCGCATGGCAAAGTGGGGTTGCAGAAGGGCCAACAGCGTCTTCAGATCTTGCCAGTTGGGGCCATAGTGGCCGGTCAGCAAGATCGCAGCGTGGAAGCCCAGCGCGTCAGCGGCGCGTAGGTGATAGCAGACATTCTTGAAATGGACCCACGGCGGCACAGCCGTCAGCCATGAGCGCGCCTCGCCCACCCATTCAGCGGCCCAACCGGCATAGAGCCCCACCTCGTGGATGTGCCAGTAGTCGGGCGGCGCCACGATGCTGCCATGCGCCCGCGCCGCCGCACAGCAGATGGCGTGCGCCTTGAGCGCATCCAACCCCAAGGCGTTCTGCGGGCCGTGGGGTTCGCACAGCCCATAGGCAAAATAGACGACCGGGCAGGCCGCGATGGCCGCCTCCAACTCATCGGGGAACATCCGTTCCCAACGCACTTCGCGCATGGTTGATCCTCCCAAAAAGCAAAAGCTGTAACACCGAGGTCACAGAGTTGCCACAGAGCGCACAGAACTTTTCTCTGCTTTTCTCTGTGCTCTCGGCGCAAATCTCCGTAATCTCAGTGTTCCGCTGTTTTTACCCTGTTGCACCCTTAACACTCCATACCGAACCGGTGGTATAGGTGTTGCGCTCCGAAACGAGAAATTCGATCACCTCGGCCACTTCTTCGGGGTCGGAATAGCGCCCCATGGGGTTGCCGGGGTCGGCGAGGAACTCGGGCGTGAAGCGAGGCACCACCATGTCGGTGAGCGCCCGGCCCGGCTCGACGCCGTTGACAAAGACGTTCTGCTTGGGGTAGGCATTGCCCAGCGCGCCGATGAACGAATAGACCGCGCCCTTGGAGACGCCGTAGGGAACCTGGTTAGTCGCTCCATGCCGGGCGCCCGACGTGATGGTGACGCAGCGTCCCCAGCCCCGTTCGAGCATATGGGGGATGGCGGCCTGGTGCGCATAGTAGACGCCAAAGACGTTGATCCGCATCACCTTTTCAAATTGGGCCGCGGTCTGTTCTAAAAAGGGCTTCTCCCAGCCGAGGATGCCGGCGCAGCAGACAAGGATGTCGAGCCGGCCAAAGTGTTCAACTGTCCGCGACACCGTGTCGTGAACAGCGGCCTCGTCGGTCACATCGGTGTGGAGATAGCGCGCTTGCTGGCCCAGCGCCTGAATCTCGCCCACCGTTGTTTGACCCTGTTCGTCGAGCACGTCGGCAATGACAATATCGCGGCCCTCTTCGGCGATGCGGAGCGCAGCCGCACGGCCCAGCCCGCGCGCGCCGCCGGTGATGAGCGCCACGCGCCGTTCTTTGGGCGCGGCAAAACGTAGATTGGGCATAAGTGAATTCCTGTTACGATGATGATTGATGTTGCATCCTGCTGGAAATTGGGCATTGACGGGAAGGTCAGGGCATGTTATGCTGCAACTATCCCGGATTATACGACACGGGCTGGAATGTGATCAACTCATGTGACAGATAGGTCGTATAGCGTGGAATCGCTAGCCGTCGGAGTCAGCAGGTAAGACCACCTAAAGGAGAAGTGTTCGTGAATATTTTCGTCGGGAATCTGTCACGTGAAGTCACTGAAGATGAGTTGCGTCAGGCCTTTGAGGCCCATGGCCGCGTTTCCTCAGCCGCCGTGATCAAAGACAAGATGACGCAGGAATCGCGTGGGTTTGGGTTTGTGGAGATGCCAGACCAAGCGGAGGCGATGGCGGCCATTCAGGCCCTCAACGGCGCCGAGATCAAAGGCCGCCCTGTCAATGTCAACGAAGCGCGCCCACGCGAAGAACGCCCGCGCCGCGACAGCTTTGGCGGCGGAGGCTATGGTGGTGGCGGCTATGGTGGCGGTGGCGGTGGCCGCCGCTATGATGATCGCCGGGGCGGTGGAGACCGGCGCGGTGGGGACCGACGCGGCGACCGCCGGGGCGGTGGCGACCGCCGTTCGTCATGGTAATGCAAGCAACCCGATAACCTGTAACCGAGGTCAACCCGCATAAGGGCAGATGGGCATGGGAAACCTGTCCCTGCTGCCCTTGTGTCTTCGTACGCTCTCTTCGGTGCGCAAACGCTATCGCTCTACGCCCGCCTCCTCCAAGAGATCGGCCATGGTGCGCATATAGAGCACGGCGTCCTCGCGCTGGTTGCGACGTAGGTGGCGGTGTTCACCAAGGCGGGTCAGCACGCGCCGGTCGGTAAGGTTTTCCAGGTGGATCACATCCTGGTAGCCAAAGCCCATCTGTTGCAACGTCAGGAAGAGATGGTCCACCTTGTGTCCCACTCCCTCACAGTAGTCATTGGCGTGCTCGCTCCACTCATCCAGCGCAAAATCCACTGAAGCCACAATTTCATGGTCGGTCATTTGCGTCAATGTCTGCACCAGGTGCCCGCAGTTGCAGCGCCCCATGTGCCCCCATTCGTAGCGCGCACCCGCCGCCAGCCGATCCGCCGTGGCGCGCAGGGCGTCGATCAATGCAGGATTGCTCTGTGGCATGGCTGATTCTCCATTCTATTTCCCCGAATCCTGACCCTTCACGCCCGTAATCTCGGCGACACGAGTGAAGAAGGCCCGCTTGTATTCCGTGTTGATGCCCCAATGGACCGGCGGTGTCTGGAAGCCGCTCAACCGTTCGTAGCTTGTCTCGCGCGGTTGCGTCTCAAAACGCACCCAATGGTCGCCCTTCCAGCCCGAGCCAAAGCCCTGGTCGTAATAGCCCCACGAGACATAGTTGCGCCAGGCCACCTCAAGATTCGGGAGGCCGGGCGAATCCTCGTTGATGATGAGCGGCTTGGGGTTGCGCTGATATTCCGGCATGGCCTGCACCTGACGAATCGCTCGCTCCAACCGCGCCGGGTCACATCCGTTGCCGTGGAGGAAGACATAGTCGGCAGCCTCCACCAGCGAGGGCGTCGGCATGCCCCGCCCCGTCTCTGGGTTGGCCCCCACCTGGCTGGTGGAGTAGCAGAACTGGGGATGCCGCTGCCGCAACGCTTCGATCATGCGATGCGCCTCGTCGGGGCGAAAGATGGCATAGCCAAAGCCGCTGATGTCAGTCTCGTTGGCGACTTCGACGAGGACGTTGCGGTGGCCCGCGCCGGCCAGAAAATCGACCGCGTTCTCAGCCGCGCGCCAGACCGCGGCCTCGCCGTCCAGCTTGGACACATGCTTCCAATAGAAGAGGCCCACGATCACCGCCATGCCCAACTCATCGGCGCGCGCCAACACCCGGCGGATGCGGTCGGCGTAGGCCGGCTTTAGCTCCCCCTGTGGGGTAAAACCGTTGTTGTCAAAGTGGTCGTAGACTTCAGGTTCGTAGATAGCGCCGCCACCCTGCACATTGATGGTAAAGGCAAGCACGCCGTGGTCGCGCCAGGCGGGCAGCGCTGCACAAAACTCATCGGTGTTGCGGTCGGGGTCCCACACGCCGGTGTCGGGGTAGACCCAGCGCGGGCGTGTGGCCGGGTTGGCGTCGTCGAAGGTGGCCTGCACCGCGCGCACATTGAAGAGCAACCCCTCGATTCGCCGGCCATCAAAGGTGCGACCGGCATACGTAGGCTGGCCGTCGAGCCAAAATTGATCCTGCACGATGGAGACTTCGGTCATGGTCTTTGCCCTCGCTGCAATCGGTCGTCGAGTAGAGGCAATCGTTTAGCTTTCGGCGCCAACCTGGATGCCCGAAAGATATTCAAGCGCCTTGACCAGCGCGTGGTTGCCTTCCAGCCCCAGGTTGCGCGCCTCCAACGTGCGATAAAGCTGAAAAATGAGGCTGGTGCCCGGCAGGGGCACGCCCAGCTCGTCGGCGGCGTCGAGCACCAGGCGCAGATCCTTCTGTTGCAGCGCGATGGTGAAGCCGGGGCGCCAGTCGCGGCGAATGATCTGCGGCGCCCGGTTGGTGAACATCCAACTGCCCGCCGCGCCCTGGCTGATGGCGTCGAAGGTTTTTTGCAGGTCCACTCCACCGGCTTGGGCAAGGAGAAGCGCCTCGCACATGGCCAGACAGTTGCCCACCACCAAGACCTGGTTCACCGCCTTGACCACCTGGCCGGAGCCGATCTCGCCGATGTGGGTGATGGTCTTGCCCATGGCCTGGAGCACCGGTTTGGCCCGCTCCACATCTTCATCGGCGCCGCCCACCATGATGGTCAATGTGCCCCTGGCCGCGCCTTCGCTGCCACCGCTGACCGGCGCATCCACCATGCGGATGCTTTTTTCGCTCAGCTTAGCGGCAAAGTCGCGGGTGGCCTGAGGGCTGATGGTGCTGCAATCGATGACGAGCGCGCCTGGCTTGGCGCCGTGGATAATGCCAGCCTCGCCCAGCAACACCGCTTCCACATCGGGTGTGTCACTGACGCAGGTTACCACGATGTCGCACTGGGCGGCTACATCAGCCGGGCTGGCTGCGGCGTGTGCGCCCTCAGCGGCCAGCGGCGCCATCTTGCTGGCCGTGCGATTCCACACATGCACCGTATACCCTGCCTTCATCAGGTTGCGGGCCATGCCTTGCCCCATGATGCCCAGACCCACAAATCCCACGCGCTCGCTCATCGTTCTCCTCCTGGTTGGTGACTAGTGATTGGTGACTGAATGGATGTTGTTGCTCGCCCTGCCAACCAGTATACCTTGAGAGCGCCTCTGCTTGAAATCAACAATTTTATCGGCGCGACAAGCAATGTTGGCCGGCTAAGCGCAATCGCCGCCGGGTCTACCCCTGCGGGGGCTGCGGATCGGGCCAAAGGATGGGCTGCCAGGGGGGGCCAATGACGCCGTTGCGGCGCGGGCTGGCGTCACTTGCGTTGATCGTTGCCCCGGTCGTGAAGCGCCACGTATGGTCAAACGCAACGCCCGCCACATCCCCCCGGGCCGATACAACGTAGGTTGTGTTGGGCCGCAACGGCGTCACGGCAATCAGCGCAAAACAGTTGAAAGCGGGACAATCCGGCGGGTTGGGGTGAACAGCGACGGCTTGCCCACCCGCAGTGTGGAGCGTGGCCTCGGCAACGGTCAGCTTGCCGCGCACACCTTGCAGCGTAAAAGGGTAACCGACCGGCCGCAACGCATCGGGCGGCAAAGGGTCTGGGCTTTCGCCACCGCCCCATGTGGTTGGCGTGGCCAACTGTCCATCACCCGGGTAGGCCAGTGGATGGGGTGTTGCTGATGTCCAACGCCCCTCTGGCGCGGGGCCACTGGCCACGTTCATCACATCGACCGCCGTTCGGGCGTTTTTTCCGCTGCCATAGCCCGCATACTGGGCGTTGGGCGCCAGCGGGATCACACGGTGGTAGATGGTCGCCATCCATCCATCCACACTGGCCAGCGGGTCGCCGATAAAGTGCATCACCTCGGCCCCACCTTGCCAGGGGTAGCCGGCGGCCTCGAGCCGATCGCTGGGCCAGCGCCCCGTGAAGCCGGGTTTATCCTCCACCTCGCCGTGGGGGCCGTACGTCCAGGCCGACGAATCATCTACATTGAGCATGTGATAGTTGGCATGGTTTTGCGCAGCGGTGACAATGGCTGAGTGAAGCTGGACGGGGCTCACATCGACCAGCGCGCGGTATTCGTTGAGACGCATCACCGCACGTTGAGCGGGGGTGAGCAGATGGGAACCCATCGCCTCATGCGCCACAATGGGCAGAAAGAGCCGCGCAGATGAGGGCTGATCGGCATGGCTGAGGCGCCACAATCCACGCTCGGTGCGGGCATAGAGGGTACGACCGTCGTGGAAGCTACGGCCAAGCCATTCCAGCGGGGCCGGCGCATCCCAAGGCAGGGCGCGCCAGCGGTCCCCGCTCGACTCCAACTGCCAACCCTGGCCTTGCCTGCCGCCGAGCACTTGCCCCACCCCGGCGGGAGAGATGACCAGGGCTGTGAAATCACGTTCGGCGTCGCTCTCTTGCCATGTGAGCAGACCGTCGGTGCTGCGGGTTAGCCCCGTCCAGTGGCCGATATAGAGCGTGTGGGGTGGGGCAGGGTCAAAAAGGGGACGGCCAAAATAGCGCGCACCCAAAGGTGGAGCATTCCACGTTGCCCCCGCATCCCGACTGACAAAAACCTGGTCAAAGGTTGTCGCCACCAGCAAATTGGCGTCCACCGGCGAAACGGCAAGCGCATCAAGCGTATAGGTAAAGCTTTGGCTGGGGGCGAGCCAACTGACGCCGCCATCGTCACTGCGATAGAGGGCTGGGCGGGGGCTGTCGGCCCCACACGAGCGCGCATAGAGCCGGTTGGCGTCGGTCGGGGCGACGGTCATCCCACAGGGCGATGGCGGCAACGTGACGGGTATCCACTGCGTTCCGCCGTCATCGCTACGGTGCATGGCCCACTGCCAGATGCGCGCATAGAGGCGTTGGGCGTCGTTGGGAGCAAAGGCTACCTCAGTGACTAGCCCGTCAAACAGCTCCGGCGCGAGGCGCGTCCAATCGTCGCCGGCGTTGGTGGAACGGTAGAGGCCATTGTTCGTCGCCAGTACGAGCGTGTTGGCATTGTCTGGGCTGATGGCCACCTGGTGTAGCTGTTCCAGGCCCAATCCGGCGGGCAAGGCAATCGTCTCCCAGGTGGGGAGCCGGTGCGGAATGGTGCTGGCGGTGACCGTCTCTGCCGTCGCATCCATCCACGACAGGGCGGCCAGAACAAGAAGAACCACAAATGCAACAGGGGCAATGCGGCCTGCGTTGGGGGGACTCGGCATGGGCATATCCTCTTGTAGACAAACATAGGCGCTGTGCGCGCTATGCACGGTTGGGCGGAATGGGCGTAGTGTATGCGAAATGGACGCCATCTGCAAAAAGAACGCCGGCCCTGCGACCGGCGTTCCGTTGCTTCCCCATTCGGGCTGCTTCGACTTTACCGTTGAACCAGCGGCAAATGGAGCGCCCTATCTTGTTCAGCCTGGGGCGTCGAAGAAGGTGTCGAAGAGGGCGTTGGCGTGGCGGTCGGTGGCGTACCGGTTGTTGTGGGTGTTCCGGTTGGCGTCGGGGTGGTTGTGGCCGTGGGCAAGGTCCCCGTAGGCGTCGGGGTTCTTGTTGGGGTTCTCGTCGGCGTGGGCGGCTGGCCCTCATCCGAGCCCTGCACCGTCACTGTGCGGGCGGCCCGGTTGTTGTCCCCGTTTGTCTCGTCCAACCGCCCGTAGGGATTGACCACGACGCTCACCGGCAGCGCGCCGCTGAAACCGGCGGTGTTCCACTGTGCGCTCACCGTCACACTGCCCCCGGCGGGGATGTTGTCCACAAAGGCGCCGCCAATATACCAGTCACCCCAGCCCTCGGCGTGGGCAAAGAAGGCCGCGGTGACCGGGCCGCTGGCCGCCGCGCCTGTGTTGCGCAGCGTCGCCTGCACCGGCACGATCTCGCCTTCGTTGAAACGCGCCGCCGCCGCGCTGACGCTGCCACCCACGCTGATGCTTTCGGCGGCCAGGTCCACCACGGGAGCGGCAGTTGCGGTATAGTCATTGAGCTTGACCGCACCCAGCGGCGAGACATAAAAGCGGATCGGCACATCGACCACGCTAGTTTTGTCGCTGAGGTAGGCGTTGAGCGCATTTTTGAGATCGGCGGTCGTCCAACGCGCCGGAGCCGGGTTGGCGGAGGGCGTGCTCCAGTCGATGGAACCATTATCGCCGATGTCCAGCGCGGCGACCACCGAGCCGCTTTCACCGACCGTGAAGTCGAGCAGGAAGCGAGTGTAGTCGCGCACGGGCAGGCGGATGTGGCGCACGCGGCTGGCGGCGGGAGAAATTTGGAGATTGGTGAGCAGCGCCTGGGCCGGTTTGGAGAGCGAGAGCCTGACCGGTACATCCAAGTAGCCGGATGCAGGCGCGCCGTTGGCCGCCCAGTAGGCATTGAAAGCGTCGGCCAGCCCGCCGCAGGTGAGCGTGGCGGCGTTTTCCACCGCTTGCGTCCGTTCGCACTCCCACGAGCCGTCGGCGCCGATGTCGAGCCGGGCGGTGAGGTTGCCGCTGCCGGCATTGCTCAGCAGCAACTCCAGGCTGGCGTCCGCCGCCATGCCCGCGGGGATGCGCAGCGTGGTGGCCTGTTCGCCGGCCGCGGCAAAGTCCAGCTTGCGGCCAAACCGGACCGCGTAGGTGCGCGATCCGTTTACCGCCTCCGGCAGGTTGAGGCGGGCCGCACCGGGGCCGGTCTGCTCGGCGATGTAGCAGTCGAGCTTTTGTGTGCTGGCCGGCGGGTTGGTCGTGCCGGTGAGGCTTTCGCAGTACTCGATGCGGATGCGGCCTACGCCGGCATCGCCCCCATTACCTCCATCCCATCCTGTTGTATTGCGTCCACCAGCTCCACCCAAGGCGAGGATGCGATCGCTGTTAATTTGAGCATCTCGTACCGTGATCTTGACCGATCCACCAGATCCACCACCTCCAGTGTCCCAACCATTTGCGGCATTATTCCCATTTGACTGGATATATCCTGAAACATCCACACTCGTTGCGTAGATGGCAATCATTCCTCCACCGTTACCTCCATTTGTTCCGACGACTCGTTCGCCGTAGTTCTTAAAGGCGCCACCGCCCCCGGATCCAAGATGAATCGATGACAAGGTCGGTGTGCCATAAGTCTGCCCTGGCTGTTGGTTACCATATCCCCCCTTGAGTCCGACTGTACCATATCCTGCTCCAGCACCCATACCGGACCCAATTGCAAGTTGCCCTCCAGAACCACCACCTCCACCATTGCTCAAGAGGTTTAGATTGCAGCCGTCCCGAACAAAACATGCATGCCCAGGACCAGTATATGACTCGCCTGAATACCCTGTATGGTTGTAGTCAGAATGGCTTCCGGCTCCGCCGCGGAACCCATATCCATGTGCATGAATTGTCCCTGAAATAGTCATTGTTCCGCTGCACATCACGGCAAAGATACCGCCCCAGTTGCCGTTCCAGTGGGTAAGCGGTGTCACCGGCCCGGTGATTGGACAGTCAGTGTACTGTGGCACGCGGAGAATTTGCGCGCGATCAATTTCGCCGCCAGTGACATAGCTGTGTT
>JAHDWG010000226.1:7621-11602 GCA_023384495.1 Caldilineaceae bacterium | reverse complement strand
GTTCATCATCCATCATCGATGATTCTAAATTCACACTCTACTGACCATGATGCTCCAAACGACCGTACTCGATGGGTTGCAGTGCCTGGTGGTTGAAACGCAGTTGCACAGGCTGGCGATTCTGCCCGAACTGGGCGCCAAAGTGATCTCGTTGATCGACAAGGCGAGCGGTTACGAGTATCTCTGGCGTAATCCGGGCCGCCCCTTACGCCGCGCCCGTTACGCCGATGCCTATGACCGTTATGACCTCAGTGGGTGGGATGAATGCTTTCCGACGATCAGCGAAGTCGTCTACCCGGAGGGGCCGTGGCAGGGGATCGTTGCCCCGGACCATGGGGAACTCTGGTCGCTGCCCTGGCAGTGGGATCACCAGGGTGATACGCTGCGCATGTGGACTCACAGCGTGCGTTTTGCCTATAGCTTCGAGCGCACCTTCCGCTTTACCGAGGCCGGCCCCATCGAGATCCACTACACGGTTTACAACCCAACGCCGTTTCCGTTCAAGGCGCTCTGGTCGATGCACCCATTTCTCAACGTCACGCCCACTAGCCGCGTCCTGCTGCCGCCGGGTGTGCGGGTGCGGGTCGAGCTTTCATCGGGCGAACGGATTGGGGCCTTCCTCAGCGAGCATCCCTGGCCGCTAGCCCAAGACCGGCAGGGCCAGCCGGCTGATCTCAGCCGTATTGGCCCACGCGGTGAACCGAGTCTCGAAAAACTCTACACCACACCTCTGCCCACCGGTTGGGCAGCCTTGCAAAATGAAGAAGAGGGCCCATTTCTAGCCTTCACGTTCAACCCGCAGCTTGTCCCCTTTGTCGGTGTTTGCCACATCCGCGGCTGGCCCGACGCATCACCAACCTATTCGACCATACTTGAACCCTGCACCGGCTGGCCCGACCGGCTCGACCTGGCCATGACGCGCGGCGCCGGCATGGTAATTCCAGCGCAGGGCGAATATCGCTGGCGGGTCACACTTCATCTTGGCGCGGGCCAGGAGGCTTTGGCGCAAGCGATCTCTCATCGTGCAAACACAAATGAGTAAAGACGGATCAATGGAGAACCCGAAGATGCACCTGACCGAACAACAAAAGCATTTTTTCGACGCCTTTGGCTACCTCGTCTTGCCGGGTTTGTTGGCCGACGACATTGTATGATCCATCTGCGCCAGGTAATGGAGCACGAGGCCTATCTCCCGGCCCTCTCGGCCCAGGCGCGCGCCGAAACGGCCGAGCCTTCGCACGGGTAAGGTGGGGCAACCGGCGGTGCCCCTACCAATGGGGATTTAGTTGCAGGTTGCAGATTGCGAGTGGCAACGGGCAACTGAAACCGGTGCGCGCAGTTTATCTAATTTTTTGGTCAATC
The DNA here is from genome assembly GCA_023384495.1 of Caldilineaceae bacterium. Taxonomy (GTDB): domain Bacteria; phylum Chloroflexota; class Anaerolineae; order Caldilineales; family Caldilineaceae; genus CFX5. The sequence continues at coordinate 10,240 of JAHDWG010000226.1, read as the reverse complement.
ACGACGATAAAGAAGATGATAGGGAACGATAAGGAAATCGGAAAGGGAGTTCATGACCACTTCGTTAGATGGCGAGCGGTTGCTCGTTTTGTATGCGGAGCTATTAAAAATTCGCCGCACCGAGGAGCAGTTGGCGCGCTTGCATGCCGCCGGTCAGGTGCATGGCGCCTGCCACACCTATGTGGGCGAAGAGGCGATCGCGGTGGGCGTCTGCGCCCACCTGCGCCCGGACGATGCCGTCTTTAGCACCCACCGTGGCCACGGTCATGCCCTGGCCAAAGGCGTTGCGCCGGGTGAGTTGATGGCCGAACTCTTGGGCCGGGCGACCGGCGTTTCGCGTGGGCGGGGGGGCAGCATGCACATCTTCGCCCCCGAAGTCGGCATGATGGGCACCAGCGGCATCGTTGGGCCCTGTATCTTGCAGGCCACCGGCGCCGGCTACTCGTTCAAGTTGCTAAAAAAGGACAACGTCGCCGTCGCCTTTTTTGGCGATGGGGCAGTCAACAACGGGGCTTTCCACGAAGGCATCAACCTGGCGACGATCTGGAAGCTGCCCGTGCTCTTTGTCTGTGAAAACAACCTGTACGCCACCGAAGTGCCTTTCGCCTACTCGTCGGGCAACCCCAACGTCGGCGACCGCGGCCCGGCCTACGGACTGCCCAGCGTCATCGTGGACGGGAATGATGTGCTGGCGGTCTACCAGGCTGCCGGTGAAGCGGTGGAACGCGCCCGTTCCGGCGGCGGCCCCACCCTCATCGAGGGCAAGACCTACCGCACCCGCGCCCATTCCGAAGGGATGCGCGATGGCGGCTACCGCTCGGTGGAAGAGGTCAACGCCTGGAAGGCGCGCGACCCCATCACCCGCCTCCGCGCCTATCTGCTCGAAGAGGAAGAGGCGGGCGAACCCGAACTGGTGGCCATCGAGCACGAAATCCAGACGCTGGTGGAGGAAGCGGCCACCTTCGCCCAAAACAGCCCCTGGCCCGACCCGGCCACCGCCGCCACCCATGTCTATGATGAAGAAAATCAGACCGAGGTGAGCCATGCGTGAGATGACCTTTGTCGAAGCCACGCGCGTCGCGCTGGCCGCCGCGATGGAAGCAGACCCAACCATCTTTGTCGTGGGTGAAGGGATCGGCGCCCGCGGCGGCAATTTCACCACCACGCTGGGTCTCTACGAACGCTTTGGCCCCGAACGGCTGCGCGACACCCCCATCGCCGAGCGGGGCTTTGTCGGCATGTGCTGTGGCGCGGCCATGACCGGCGCCCGGCCCGTGGTCGATTTTATGTTCCTCGACTTTATCCTCGACGCCATGGGCGAACTGGTCAACCAGATCGCCAAAATCCAATACATGAGCAGTGGCCGCGTCAAAATGCCCCTGCTGTTGCGCGGTTGTATCGGCATCGGCAGTTCGGCGGCCACCCACCATTCGGGCAACTATTATCCCATGTTTGCCCACATTCCGGGCTTTCGGGTGGTGCTCCCGTCCACACCCTATGATGCAAAGGGGCTGTTTACCACTGCCCTCCAGTGCAATGACCCGGTGCTCTTCCTGGAACATCGCTCACTCATCTTCAGCAAAGGTGAAGTCCCTGAGGAAGAATACACGATCCCCTTTGGGCAGGCGCGCATCGCCCGCCAGGGAGAGCACGCCACCGTCGTCGCCCTGGCGTCGATGGTGCCCAAAACGCTGGAGGCCTGCAACCAGTTGGTCAAGGATGGCTTCGAGATCGAGGTGGTCGACCCGCGCACGGTGGCCCCATTGGATATTGACACCATTCTCGCCTCGGTGCACAAGACGGGCCGGCTCTTGATCGTCGATGAGGATTTCGAACCGTGCGGCATCGGCGCCGAGGTCGCCGCCCAGGTGGTCGACAAGGGCTTTGACGACCTCGACGCGCCGATCAAACGGCTCAACGGCGCCCACACCCCCACCCCCTACAGCCCCACCCTCGAAGGCGCCATCGTCCCCAATGTGGATTCCATCGAGCAGGCGATCCGGGAGTTGTTGGCGGAATAATACGTGATGAGTGAGGAGTGACGAGTGAAACGTGAGATTATATCACTCATCACTCATCACTCATCACCAATCAAACACACAAGGACCAACCTCATGGCATCCGAAATCCACATGCCCCGCCTGGGCTGGACGATGGAAGAGGGAACCTTTGGCGAATGGCTCAAACAGGATGGAGAAGCCGTGCGCACCGGTGATCTACTCTTTACCGTCGAGGGCGACAAGGCCACCCAAGAGATCGAAGCCTTCGACAGCGGCCTCCTGCGCATCCCGCCGGATGGGCCGCAGCCGGGCGATACGGTGCGTGTCGGCGCGGTGCTTGGCTATATTGCGCAATCGGGTGAAGTTGCACCGTTTGAAAACCAACCGGCTCAGATGCGGGTAGCCACCCCAAACCAGATGCAACCCGCCACTCTTGCCACGAGTGACCCATCACAGGTTGCGCTACCATCGTCCACCGTCCATCGTCCATCGTCTCCCCCGATCAGCCCGCGCGCTCGCCGCGTTGCCAAAGAGTTGGGGGTGGAGTGGACACAACTGGGGGGCAGCGGCGCCACCGGCCGCATTATCGAGCGTGACATCCGGGCGGCAGCGCAAGAGG
>JAHDWG010000226.1:0-7521 GCA_023384495.1 Caldilineaceae bacterium | reverse complement strand
AGCGGCGCCACCGGCCGCATTATCGAGCGTGACATCCGGGCGGCAGCGCAAGAGGGGGTGACGCTGCGTGTGCGCACCACGCCCATTGCGCAACGCATGGCACAGGAGGCCGGCATCGATCTGGCCGAGCTGGCCCGGCAACAGGGCATCGACAAGGTCGAGCGCACCCACGTGGAGGCCGCCATCGCCGCCCGCACCCCCGTTGCCACTGCGCCCGGCGTGGCAGAAGGAGTGGTCAGCGATGGCGAGACCATCCCCATCACCCGTATCCGCCTCCTCATCGCCGGGCGCATGGCCGACAGCGCCCACACCACGGCGCCCGTCACCCTCACCACCGAGGCGGATGCAACCGAACTGGTGGCGTTGCGCGAGCAACTCAAAAGCGCCTTTGCCCCGCGTAACCTGCCGGCGACGTCGTACAACGATCTCTTTGTCAAGCTCTGTGCTCATGCGCTGCAAGAGTACCCGCTGCTCACCGCAACCTGGCATGAAACGGAACTTCGCATCGCCAGGGCGATCCACATCAGCCTGGCTGTGGACACAGCCGACGGGCTGATGGCCCCGGTGATCCGCGATGTGCAGGCCAAGAGCTTGCGCCAGATCGCAGCCGAATCGAGCGCGCTGATCGAGAAAGCGCAGGCGCGCCAGCTTTCGCCGGATGAACTCCAAGGCGGTGTCTTTACGATTACAAACTTGGGCATGTACAATATCGACGCCTTTACGCCCATTATTAACCTGCCGCAGTGTGCGATCTTGGGCATCGGTCGCATTGTCAAAAAGCCGGCGGTAGTCGGGGATCAGATCGCGCCCCGCCACCGGGTGGCGCTCAGCCTTACGTTCGACCACCGGGTGGTGGACGGCGCGCCGGCGGCCCGCTTTCTCGACATGGTGCGCGCATCTGTCGAATCCCCCATGCTCTGGCTGGCGGGATAATGCCGCTTGCGCAAGGTTGCGCGTTCCACCGTTTGGCCGACATAGCATAGCATCACAAGGAGAAGCCCATGTCCGTCCCCGTTGGTCTCAATGTTTGGTCCCGCCTGGTGGAAGAACTCTTCCCCTATCTGGATCAGGCGGCCGCGCCCTTTGACTCGCTCTGGTTCCCCGACCATGTGCAATACAACGGTCACAAGGTCGCCGAAGGGTGGACGATCCTGAGCTATGCCCTGGCGCGCTATCCCGGCAAGCTGTGCGGCCACGAGGTGCTCTGCAACAGCTTTCGTAATCCGGCCCACCTGGCCAAGATGGCGGCGACGGCACAGGCGATCTCGGGCGGGCGCTTTGTGCTCGGCATCGGCGCCGGGTGGAACGAGGAAGAATATCTGGCCTACGGCTGGCCATACCCTTCTGCCCGCGTGCGCATCGCACAACTGGCCGAGGCGATCCCGTTGATCCGCACGCTGTGGCGTGACTCACCGGCCAACTTCGAGGGCAAGCACTACCAGGTTGCGGGCGTCCATTGCGAGCCGCGGCCCAACCTCATGCCGCCAGTGATGGTGGGCGGGGCGGGCGAGCAATATCTGCTGCGCGTTGTGGCCCAGCACGCCGATTGGTGGAACTATGGCTTTCGCGACGCCGAGACCTATGCCCACAAACAGAACGTGCTCAAGGAGCATTGCCGCGCCGTCGGCCGCGATTTTGCCGAGATCACCCAGGTGATCCGGGTGGGCATCCTCGTGGCCGAAAACGAAGCCGCACTCAAGCAGCTTCAGGAGCAGCCGCATGTCCGCCCGCTGGGCGAGGGCGGCATCACCGGGACGCCCGAACAGGTGGCCGATCAGTTGCTTGCCATCGTGCAGCAGGGGGCGCGGCGCCTCACCGTCCACTTTGCCGACTCGCCCCACCCCGATGGAACACGGCTTTTTGCCGAACGGGTGCTGCCCGCGCTGGCCACGGCGTAGCCTACGCCACTACCGCGAGATGACAACGTTGCCCCATTTAGCCCCTATCAGCGAATCGCAAATTCAAGATGCGCGACTTCTATCCAACCATCTATCTCTCACCCCACCTGGACGATGTGACGCTTTCGTGTGGCGGGCAGGTCTACCAGCAAACACGCGCCGGCCAGTCGGTGCTCATCGTCACCGTCACCGCCGGCGACCCTCCGCGCGATGCGCTTTCCGGCTATGCCCAGAGCCTGCATGACCGCTGGGCGCTGGCAACCGACGCCGTGGCCGCCCGCCGCGCCGAAGACCTGGCCGCCTGCCGTATCCTCGGCGCCGACGCCCTGCACTGGGAGATCGCCGACTGTATCTATCGCATGAACCCGGCCACCGGCGAGCCTATCTATCTTTCAGACCCTGACATCTTTGGCGATGTCCACGCGGCGGAGCACGGGCTGGTGGAGCGACTGGCCGCGCAGATGCGCGCCCTGCCCGCACACAGCCGTCTCTGTGTCCCGCTGGGCGTGGGCCATCACGTGGACCACCAATTGACGCGCGCGGCCGCGGAACAGGCCTTTGGCCGGGAGCTGGTCTACTACGAGGAGTACCCCTATGCGCAACAGCCGGGCGCGGTCAGCCGAGTGATCGCGCCCGGCGCGCCCGATTGGCAAGCCGAGGTGGTCGCGCTGACGCCCGATGCGCTCGAAGCGAAGTTTGCGGCGATCCTCACTTTTGAATCACAACTGAGCACCTTTTTCACCGATGAAGCGGACCTCCGGCGCCAGGTGGGCGGTTATGCCGCATCCGTGGGCGGCGAGCGGCTCTGGCGGCCAGTCCATCCTTAACCCGACGGGCGTGGTTCGAGAACCTCCGCCGGCAGATAGCCCAACCAGATGCGGTTTTCGCCGGTGGGGTCTACCAGGGTGACGAAATACCACTGCCCGCTGCCGTACGACGCCACCCCCTCAGCCGGGAAGAGCAACGTGACCGGCGTGCCGACGGGCGCCCAGAGCACGCCACTCTGTTCGTTGTTGGGGTCCGAGAGGAGATAGTCGCCGCGGGCGCCGCCAAAGCTCTTGACACGGCCGTCGGTGTAGGGCACGTCGGTCTGGTCGGAGATGACCAGATAGCGCAGTTCGGCAGGCAGCAGTTCCGGGTTGCCAAAATAGGTAACCAGCCAAGAACGGATCCAGCCGACTTGCCCATTGGGCGCAATGACCTGCGCCCACTCGCCGCGCACATCGAGCACAGGCGCCCGATCTGGGTAGCGCAATGTGGTTCGCACGGGCGCGCCGGTGTCCGGTTCGGCAAAGAGCCTCATCTCGATGTCGGGGATGACGGCAACCAAGCCAGTGTCCACGGGGCTGGCAGGGGTAGGCGCCGATGGCGCGCCGGCAATGATTGGGGATGTGACAACGAGACTCTCGGTCAGCTCCTCTGTCGCGGTAATGGCAAGGCCTCCTTCCACAGATGCCGACGGGGTATCAATTGCTACGGGTTCGCCCGCTGGCTGCAACTCAGTCGGTGTCGGCGTAAACAGGGGCGTCGGTGTCGCTGCCGGTGCAACGGCTGTCCCGGGTTGAAGGGTTAGAATGAACTGTTGCAGATCTTGGATCGCCTTCTGCGCCGCACCGACCGCGGCCTGCGCCTGCTGTTCCTTGTCCAGCGCACGGGCCTCGGCGAGGCGCGCCTCGGCCACGGCGGTGCGTTCGGCCAAGACCGCATCTTGAGCCAATGCCAGGGCCGCCACCGCGGTGGCGCGTTCGTTGCCGGCCTCGGTGGCTTTGGCCTGCGCCTCTTGGGCGTTGGCGGCAGCCTGGGCCGCGTTCACTTGGGCTGCAAAGGTCGACCAATAGGCGCGATAGGCGAAGAGCACGGCCACCACGGCGAGCACACCAGCAACGGCATTGGAGACGGTCAACCAGATCGCGCGTTGACGCTCGCGCGCAGCCGTATTGGCTTGAAATTCGCCCCACAAACGTTCGGTTTCGGCGCGTTGGCGTTCCGTTTCGGCCAGGGCGCGGGCCTGCTCCAGCTCATGTTGGCGCGCGGCCTCCTTGGCCTGTTCTTCGGCGTTGAGAGCATCTCGGCTGGCGCGCACATAGGCTGCCTCCAGCGCGTTCAGGTCGCGATAGCGCCGCGCCTCTTCCAGCAATGCGCCACGCAGCAGCGCGTCGGGGTGACGACCGACCGCCTCCCATTGTTCGGCAGCCTCGGTCAGCCGCAGCCGCACACGCATCTGCTCGCGCGCTTCTTCGAGCCATTCGACCAGCCGCGGCCAGTTGCGCACCAGCGCCTCGTGGGCCACCTCTACTTGAAGATCGGCCTCGGTGTCGCCCTCGCTGAGGCGCAACAGGCGGGCATCGAGCAGCCGTTGCAGCACCCGGTCTACCCGGTCGCGCGCCTCGCCCGTCTGATAGAGTTCATCGCGGCGCACGCGGCTGCTGGTTACCTCCAGCCCATCGCCTGGGCGCACCAGCCGCAAGAGGATGCGCCGCGCGGTGACTTGCTCTTCGGGGATCAGCGACTCGTATAGTTCATCGGCGCTGCGGGCCAGGGCCAATCGCCCGCCACCCAGCCGCCGGTACGCCTCCCAGGTGATGCGGTTGCGTTCGCGGTGTTCCCACAGTTTGAGCAGCGTAAACTGGAGCAGGGGCAGCGCCGCCGGCTCGCCCAAAATATCTTGCAAGAGCGCATCGACAATCCCAGCCTCGAATTTGAGGCCGACGGCCTCGGCGGGCGCCTCGATGGCCTCGCGCAGTTCGGCGGCGTTGAGCGGTGTGGCCCGAATCAGCGCCTGCTCGAAGAAGGGCTGAAAGCCAGGCAGGCGCATGATAAAGCTTTCGAAGTCGGTGCGCATCGTCAGCACGACCGTATGGCGATGGCCGGGCGCCTGTGTCAAGCGCAACAGGTTGTTGGCGAACGCCTGGCGCACGGCCTCGTCGGCGCAAAGGGTAAACAGCTCTTCAAACTGGTCTACGATGAGCACCGTGGGCGCGTCGCCGGTGGCATTGACCACATTGATCAGGTGGTCTGGGTTTTCGCGTAACTGGGCAGCCTGTTGGCGAACCCATGCACGGGGCTGCTGCGGTTCGGCGCCATCCGCGCCCGCGCCCGCCGACTGGAGCACGCGCGCCAGATTGGCCAGCGGGTCGGAGCCGGGCGTCATGCGCGGGGCATAGCGCCACTGGTCGCTGCCCACGGTCGACTCGGTGGCCGGGATGGCGCCCCGCTTGAGGGCAGGAACTAGCCCGGCGAGCACCAGCGATGACTTGCCGCTGCCCGACGGCCCCACAACAGCCAACATGCGCGCTGTAGTCAGCCGGTTGGTGAGCACCTGGACGAGTCGCTCACGGCCAAAAAAGACATTGCTTGTCGTCTCGCGGAAGGCGTCCAACCCCACATAAGGGCAGAGTTCGCCGGGCAGCTCTGGGGCAAGCTGGGGGTCAAAGTCGGCCAGAAGGGCATCCGGTGGCGTGTGGCCGCCGCTGAGCAGTGTGGCTGTCCAGTAATCGAGGATGCTCTGCGCCGTCCATCGTTCCTGTTCGCCATCGAGCAGCGCGCCGGTGGCTCGCCCCTGTTCCAGCAGCGCGGCGATTTCCGCCAACACGGGCTTGCTGTCGCCGTCCTCCTGGTGTTTGCGCAACAGGGCGTTGTGGGCGGTACGCAGCGCAGCGAGGGATGGGAGAGGGGTCACATTGCCGTTGTTCATGGGCTACTCCAGGATGCGCAACACAGAGGCCAGCGGTTCGCCCACATGGCGCAGCTCTTCGCAAAGATTTTTCAGCATGGTGTCCACCTGATAAAAACGGTTGCCAGCCCGCTGACGATAGCGGCGAAAATAACGCTGGATCATCGATGGGTTTTGGGCTGTCAGCGCACCGTCCAGATTGGCGGCGTCTTCGTTGAGCAGCGTCACCCACTCTTCGGCGCCGGCGTTGGCCAGGGTGGTCACGCGCGTTCGCACATCGGGCCACGAGAGTTCGAGTTCGGTCAAGTCGTAGACCATCACATCCTCAATGCGACCGAGCATGCGCTCCACAGCCTGCCACTGGTCGTGCGCGTCGATCAACGCCATCAACTGTGCATCGAGCGAGCGGAGGGCGGTGACCCCCTGCTCGAACTGGCGGACTTTGTCCTGATCGAGCGCCAGTTCACCCAGCGCGGCGTGAATGGCGCGCATCGCCTCCACCAGCGCGCCCAGCCGCAACGCGCGCGCCGCCGCCGCGAGGCGCTGGTTGACGCCCGAGGGTTGCAGCGCGATCACCCGTTTGAGGAGGAGGATGGCCCGCTTGAGCGGCGTGGCGTCCAACTGAGTGAGGGCCTGATGGAGCAAACCCTGCGCCTGCCCCACATCGTCGACCCAGCCCAGCTCGGCGCCTGAAATCAGCGGGCGTGCGGCAAGGCCTCGCAGTTGGGCCAGCAGGTCTTGCAGCGTCACCTCATAGTTGAGCAAGTTGTCCACCGAAAGCGCATCGTCGGGAAAGCGAGGCGCCTCCTGCAAGATGACATTGTAGCAGCGAAACTGGAGCTTGTGCAGCAGGTCGTGCAGGTCTTTGTATTGCACCAACAGGTCGATCTGTTGGCAAGCGGCCTCGAAATCGGCGCGGAAAGTGGCAACCCGGCTGCGCACCGCCCCGCTCTGCATCAGCCCCGGCAGCACGCCGAGCCGTTCCCCCACATCCACGCGCGTGGTGGGGGTGATCTGGTTGGTGGCTCGCTGCCAGAGCATGCCGTCGCCGGCGCGCATAAAGAGCCGGGCTGCGCCCCATTCGCCGCCCCGCTGGCGGGTGGAGATGGCGACGCGCGCCTCGGTGAGCGCGGCGTCCACCGGGTAGCCATCGGCCAGCGCGGTGTAGAACTCGTCGGCAAAGGTGATGGCGGCCTGGTCGGAGATGGGGAACTGCATGGCGATCACCGCGGGGATTCCCTGCTGCACCAGTGTCTGGGCGATGCCGGCAAAAGCATCGTCCACTGCGGTGCGCGAGCCTTCGCAGGCGTTGAGGAGCACCAGCCGCAGCGTCCGCTCGTTGCGCAGGAGTTGCGCCAGTTGGGTTGCGCCCACCAGTTCGGCCTGCCCGTTGGCGTCACAGAAGGCGAGCTTTCCTTCGCGGTTTGCCCCATCATAGAGGCCATGCCCAATGAAATGGATCACATGCACGGTGTGCTGGCGCAGCGCTCGTTGTAAGTCGGCCAGCGTGGGGTTTTGTAGCCGGAAGAGCGCCGCCTCGTTCTGCTGGGTCAGATCGGCCAGGGCGGTTTCCAGGCGGCCCCACTCCTGCTCTGCGTCGAGCGGCGGCAGATCAACCGGCGCGGCGATCACGCCCAGGATGCCGACAGGAGGCGTGACGCTGAGCGGGCTGACCGGTTGGGGCAGCTCCAGATAATGCACCAGCGGCGATGCCACCGACAGGCTGAGAAAGCGGTTGCCGGCGGCAAAGTGGAGATATTCCCACGGCAAGTTGACCAGCGCGGGCGCGTCGTTGAGCCGCAGGCGGATGCGGAGCCCGGCCCCCTGGCGCTCTGCGGCGTCCAGGCTGCGGGTAAGGCAAGCGTATAGTTCCCCCTGAAAGAGGGCGTCGAACAACTGGGCGCCCACCGCACGCAACAGACCTTGTTCAAAAAGCCTGCTCTGGCGGTT
>JAHDWG010000225.1:808-11658 GCA_023384495.1 Caldilineaceae bacterium | reverse complement strand
TCCAGCAATCTACATGCGCGTACTGTGGAGTAACGAAAATCATCAAATGCACTGGTCGCAGGTTGGCGTCGCCCACATCAATTCAAAGGTCTTTTTCAGCTATAGCTATAGCTACAGTCTTGCCTTTTGGCTTTCGGTGATCTATATCTATCTGTTGCTCCTGGCCGCTACAATCGTGATCGTACTTAGATTGACCCGCGCACCGTTGCTCTTTCGTCGGCAGTCGAGAACCCTATTGTTGGCTTCGCTACTGCCGTGGGCCGCCACGGTGGTGGACCTGACGCGTGCGAATCCATTGCCGGCAGTCGATGCGACCCTCTGTGCACTTCTGCTTTCTGTTGGCTTGCTGGCGTGGAGCCTGTTTCGATTTCGTCTGTTGGAGTTGGCCCCGGCCGCGCACGACATGGTTGTGCGCAGTATGAGCGATTCAGTGATGTTGTTGGATCTGGAGCATCGAATCGTTGACGCCAATCCTGCGGCCGCGCGTTTCTTTGGGACGCCCGTTCATGAAATGATCGGCTTTCCTATCATGAAGTTCTTTCCCAACAATGCCGAGCAGTTAGCCAGCCTGTTGCATGCAGATGAGATCCGCGACGAAATCATTTATACAGCCAATGGCCAACGATGCTATTTTGACATACGCGTTACGGTTCTTCGAAATCGCTGGGATGTACCGCATGGCCGTGTGATCATTGTGCGAGATATCACGGAACAAAAGCGCGCCGAGCAGCAGGCGGTGCAACTGGCGCTTGAGCAACAGAAAGTGTCCCTGTTGCGCGAGTTTATCGACACGACCTCACACGATCTCAATACCCCATTGACCACGTTGCGGATTTCTACCGATTTGTTGCGTGCGTATGCGAATCGAATGCCGGCTCAAATGGAGAGGTTGCGCACGCTCAACGGGTCGGGGGCGTACAACTTTGTGTTGACCGACATGGAGAATCTGGTCAAGTCTATCGTAACCAACGGCGCCCGCATTAACGAAAGTACGATCAGATTGCAGCGCATGGTCAGCGAGATGCTAGAGATGGTGCGGCTAGACAAGGAGCAGCCATTGCAGAAGCGCCCCGCGTCCCTCAACGAAATAGGGCAACAGGCGGTAGCCGAGCTTGGTGCAATCGAAACCGAGAAAAATATCAGATTGCGGGTGGAGACAGATAGCGCACTACCCACGATAATGGTCGATGCAAAGCAGATTGAAATCGCACTCAAGCACCTGCTGCGCAATGCGATCACGCATACAGGTTCGGGGGGCGCCGTCACCTTGCGGATGCGCCTGATGGGCGAATGGGCAGTTGCAGAGATCCTCGATACGGGCATTGGGATTCCAACCGATGATCTACCTCATGTCTTTGAACGTTTTTATCGCGGCGATAAGACGCGCGGAGCTCAGTCTGGCGGCATGGGGCTTGGGCTAGCCATTGTCAAAAAGATTGTTTCCGCCCACCAAGGTTGCGTTGAAGTTGAAAGCGCGCTGGGGCATGGGAGCACCTTCCGACTGCGTCTCCCCGCGCCCCAGCGCGCTTTAGCACTGCACTATACAAGCGCGCCTGTACGCACACCGGCCTAGCGTCCATTCGAATCACGCCGCGGCCACCGCGATTCGTTGGTACAAGGTGCAGAGACTGACTGCCGTTATTCGGATGGGTTCATGGTTTCTTTATGCATCATTAACAGAGTACTTTTGCAAGGTGACAGTCACTTCTGAAAGTGACTGTCACCTTGACAACGGCATTAATCTGGCTCCATCGGTGACACCGATGGAATCCCTGCCTCTTTCACCAGATCGTTAAAGGCGGCCAGATCGTCCCCTTCGATGCCTTCAAGCAAATCAAGCTGACGGTTGACCTGACTCGCGAGGTAACCAAATACCTCATACGCCTGCTGTGGTGGGCGGGCATCAGCACAAGCCACAACACTAAGCAAGCCAATCAACTTGGTGTTGAGGCGGCTCTTCAGCCGCAAGCGATCACCTGCACTTTTGGCATCAATCTGAACTAATTCCGCTTCGATGGCGGTCAGCTTCTCCAGCAGCCCTTGGGCCGCCTCGATAATTGTGGTGTGCCCTCTGGCTCGCCCGCGCCACTCATCCACCTGACGACGAATGCTGCGCAAGCGATTGATCGCCGAGTGGGTAACGGAAATCTTCTCGCAGATCGCTTCCCATAGAGTAAATTGCGCCGCCAAGTCGTCAGCGGTGGCGTTGACTCGGGGATCGATGCAAATTTGGAACGACTGCACCATGTCGTCGTCACCCATCGTCAGGCGCACCTGATAGCGACCGGGCGCAGCAACGGGTCCCGTCACGCTCTTCTCGGTAGTCACATCACCGATAGCCTTCGTGGCATCGGGATAGCGCATATTCCAGACAAAGCGATTAAGACCCGGCTCCGCAGGCAATCGCGGTTCATCGCTGTTTTTCACTTGGGCACCGTGGGCGTCGGGTGAGCCGCTTGAAAAGGACTTAACCGGGTTGCCCTCTGCATCAGTGATGACAAGGGTGAGCGGTAGGATTGGCGTATCGGGCAATTGATAATAGATGATGACGCCCAGAGGGGGATTTTCGCCGGAGTCAAGCATCTTGCGCACCGTTTGCCCATTGGCGTCCTTGGTCTCGGTGAAGGTCATGACGCCGCCTAGCCCCATGCTGTAGTTTTTACCGGGTCCGCGGAAGAGGCTCACACTCCAGCCGAGGTTTTGGCGCACGGTTGTGCGTGGTTGATACAGATAAAACCCAGTGGATAGCGGACCGGCAGCCAGCGTCCGCAGCGGGGTGATATCGTCCAATATCCAAAACGACCGTCCATGGGTTGCCACAACCAAATCTGCCCCTTTAATCATCAGATCATAAACAGGAACCACAGGCAGATTGTTCTGGAGACGGCGCCAGTGGGCTCCATCATCTAGGGAAACAAAGAGACCCGTCTCGGTGCCCACAAAGAGCAACCCGCGCTGCACATGGTCTGCACGAATCACACGGGTGATTTCGCCCATGGCAAAGGCGCTGCTTAGGTCCTGCCACGTCTTGCCGTAGTCGGTAGTCTTGAAAAGGAAGGGCCGATCCTCACCGAGCTTGTAGCGGGTTGCGGCCAGGTAGGCGGTTGCAGGCTCATGCGGAGAGAGCTCAATGGTGCAGACAGTGGTCCACTCAGGCAGCTCAGGCGGCGTGATGCATTGCCAAGTGGCGCCGCCATCGGTTGAAAGGTGAACCAGACCATCATCACTGCCTGCCCACAGGAGGCCCGGCTGGTGGGGGGACTCGACAAAGGCCGACAGGGTGCAATAGTGTTCGGCGCCGCTGGTGTCCAGTGTAAGCGGTCCGCCAGAAGGGGCCAACTTATCAGTGTCGGCGCGGGTTAAATCGGGGCTTATGACAGTCCACGAGCTTCCTTCGTCAGTTGAACGAAAGATGTGGCTGCCGGTGCTATAGAGGATATTGGGGTCATGCGGCGAAAAACAGATGGGGAAGGTCCACGGAAAGCGATATCGCAGGTCACCGGCGCCCCAACCTGTGTAGGTTTCAGGCCAGACCGTGACCAGGCGAATCTGCCGGGTCTGGTGGTCATAACGCTGTAGCGCGCCGCCACCGCCCGGTGAGCTGCCCACCGCGCCCACATAGACAATGTTGGGATCTTGGGGGTGGACAGCGATATAGCCGCTTTCTCCTGTCCCGGCGACATAACAATCGCCCCAAGGGATGCCCCCTTTTTCGGTTGCGCTTGGCACGCTGATGCTGGAGTTGTCTTGTTGTGTGCCGTAGACGCGGTACGGATATTGGTTGTCAATATCCAAATGATAGAATTGCGAAGTCATCTGGTTGTAGATAGTGGACCACGTTGCGCCACCGTTGAACGAAACACATGCGCCACCGTCGTTGCCGTTGATCATGCGCTGCGGATTGTGAGGGTCGATCCAGAGGTCATGGTTATCGCCGTGGGGAGTTGTAATCTCGACGTAGTTTTTGCCGCCATCGGTCGATTTCCACATCTTCAGGTTATTGATGTAGACCGTATCGGCATCCTGCGGGTCGGCAAAGATATGGCAGTAGTACCACGGGCGCTGAATCAGGTCGCGGTTGCTGCTTAGCTGTTCCCAGGTGGCGCCACCATCGTCCGACCGATAGACGCCGGCCTGGTCGCATGCCGCCTCGATGATCGCCCACACCCGGTCAGGATTGGCGGGTGAAATGGTGACCCCGATTTTGCCAAGCATGTCTGATTTTGGCAACCCTTTGGCGCGCGTGATTTCGAACCAACTATCGCCGCCATCGGTCGACTTCCATAGACCGCTCTCTGGCCCACCACTTGAGAGCACCCACGGCTTGCGATAACACTCATAGATTGAGGCGTAAAGGATGCGTGGATTGGTTGCATCCATGGCCAGGTCGATTGCACCGGCCATCTCGCTTTTGGCGAGGATGTGTTCCCAGCTTCTGCCGCCATCGTTTGAACGGAACACACCCCGCTCTTTGCTGGGCGCAAAGGCATTCCCCACGGCCGCCACATAGACTATATCTGGGTTCTGCGGGTGGATGCGAATTGCGCCAATATGACGGGTCTCGCGCAGCCCCACATTGGCCCATGTGCGACCCGCATCAGTCGAGCGATAGACGCCATCTCCCCACGAGACGTCCAACCGGATGGTGGCCTCGCCCATCCCCGCATAGATGACATTGGGGTCGGATTGGGCCACGGTGAGGGCGCCCACGGCTGCGCGCTCCAAAAAGCCATCCGAGATATTCTCCCAGTAGACCCCGCCATCAGTTGTCCTCCAAATACCGCCAGCGCATGCGCCGAAATAAAAGGTCATCATCTCGGTAGGGTGACCCGCGACGGCTACCACGCGCCCGCCCCGCGGCGGACCAATGCAGCGCCAGGTCAGTGCTTTCAGTTGACCTTCGTTGAACGGACTATTCGTCATCGCTCATAGCTCCTTCAGATCGGTAACGAGCGCTGCCAGCTTGGCGGGCGTCAGTCCTGATTCGGGATACCACGCAATCTCGCGCAGCGACATATCCAGGGCCAGGTTGAGCTGTGGATGAGCGGTTGCCCCAGGGAGATGGCGTTCCAGAATTGCCACCGCCCGAGGGTCATCTAACAACACACGAAGAATGGTCTGTTCAGAGTAATTCACGTTTCCTCCTTACTGGTTGATTGCTTAACACATGCTCAATAGGCTCGCCAAAATAGTCACGCCGAAAGAGTGGGCTTGCCCTCCGCTGGCTGGTCTAGCGTGCGAAGAAAAGCCTGACCAGCCACCTCGACATCGGTCCGTAGATCGAATGTCAGGCTTCGAACCCGAACACCGCCTATCCTAACGTCCAGAGGTCTAGCTATCGGTGTGGGAAATACCAGGATCGCTTCTGCAGCGCGGGCGGCATGCGCATAGGCCAAAACCTGAGCGACGTCAGATGCGGCTGGCGTCTGATGCGGCGTGCTATACTTGGTGTCGAGCACCCATCGCACACGGCCTGTGACGCGCTCGCGCACCACCATGTCCACCCGAAAAGCGAGATTGCCTTCACTGTCCAGCCGATAGGTCTCTTGCGCGTTCAGTCGCCAACTGTCCCCCAAATTGTGTGTTAGCCAGGCTGCTACAAAACGTTCGAACAGGGTCGCCATATGAAGGCAAAAGGGAAGCATAGTCGAGTCGCCGACGGCGGGGAATGGCGCGGTCTGGGCCAGAAAAAAATAGCATAGGGCGTGTAGCGCTTGATAATCCTCCGTGAGGCGGTCATAGTGGCGTTGCTGGCAGGCCGCCGGACGGAATGGGCGCAGGCTGACGCCGGGGCGCAACGCGTGGAATGCGCTCATCACAATGCGCTGCGCATCTGCGCTGCACAGCCGGCCACGCAAGATGCGGTCGAGCGTCCAAAGCAGGAGCTGATTGTCCTCGATGTCGGCGCTGAACTGGTCATACTGGCAGGTCAATGCGACGTCCCACGGTCGCCGTAGTGATTCCACCGGCCGCACGCGACCGCGGACGGTTGTACGCCGCTCCACAGTGGGCTGATAGGTGTGAGCGAGACCTTGGCGCCGTCGTTTGAGCACACGCTGGGCGAAAATAAGCGCCAATTGCTCGTAGAGATCGGGGAGTGTGGCGGCCTTTACCAGTTTGTCGCCGATGTGGAGATCGCGTAAGCCAAACGCATAGGCCAGCATCGACCAGAGCATCTGCAACGCTATCTTCGGGCGAAGCACCAGCGTCAGTTCAGGGGTAACCGGCAGTAAGCCCGCCCAGCCTTGTGCCGTCAATTGCCAGTGCTCATCTGTCTTGGCCGAAGGGAATTCTACGGCCACTTGCCGGCCAAACGTTTGCCAAATTTTGAGACCGGCGCGTTTGGACAACTCGTGGGAGGCTAGCTGTATGGGCGCATATTCGAACAGCTCAAGAACAGTGCGGGGTTTGGGGGCCATCTTACGCCAACCTTAACTCTTTGCACACATTCGCCCATCGGAAATCATCCATGCGGTCGGGCTGATCAAAAAAGTATTCGGCCAGATAGGGTTCAATCTCGAATTGCCAGATATCCTTGATCAGGTCGGCCAGGTCTGCATGGAGAAAATATGAGACGCCAATCGCAAACGCCGGGTCATGGATTTCCTCGTTTAAGCGCTTCAGAAGCTCGATGAGCTGTTCCACAAGAGAGCGGTTGTTATTGGTTTCATGAAACCGGCGCAACAAATTGTAGTTGGGCGCCAGGTCGACAAACGCAAAGCGGCGGCGCAGCGCGTGGTCTACCAGCGCGATGGAGCGATCCGCCGTGTTCATGGTTCCCACGATCCGTACATTGGCTGGGATGCGAAAGAGGGTGTCGCCACCAGCCAATGCAATCGCTTCATCGCGGTATTCCAGCATGTAGAGCAATTCCCCAAAGACGCGCGCCGTATGGGCGCGGTTAATCTCGTCAATGACAAGTACGCAAATACCTTCAAGTTGCTCAGCACAGAGGCAAAAATCCATGAAAGCACCGGGCTGTAGCCGAAAAGAAAGCTGGCCAGCCAGGTTGCTCTGGGGACGAAGCCCCTGGACAAAGTCTTCGTAGCTATACGCGGCGTGGAATTGAATGACTCGCCAGAAGCCCTCCCCGGCGCCGACCAGGTGTCGCGCCAACGCCTTGGCGGCAAAAGTCTTGCCTACGCCTGGCGGGCCGGCGAAAATCAACTGGCCTTTGCGCTCAATGGCGCGCACCCAACGCGAGACGAGTTCTGGCGCATAGCCCAGCATGGTTGCCAATGTAGGCAAATCGAGTGGGGGCAGGTCGCCCGCTGAGGAATAAATTGGGGTGGATTGGGATGATGCGACAGGGTTTGTCGTCTTACCGTCCGGCTTGGCGATATCATAGCCGACAGGCGTTTCACGCAGTATTTGGTTGTCTGTGGGGGGCACAGGTGAGGGAGCAGCAGCCGTGATCGCATGGAAACGCTCAGCATCAAGCTCCACCAATGGGCGTCGCCATTGGGGCAACGATATGCTGCGAGCAGTGAGGTCATCCCACTCAACAGGAAGGCAATGACCTTTGTAGATGTCGGGGACGAAAAAATAGGGGCCAGTTATGCGCCCAATGCCGAGAACTTCATGATCATTGCGGGTTACAACGATACGGTCATTCTCGCGAATTTGGCGCGCAAAACGCCAGACCAACTCAGCGCTTGCTTTTGTACGACCAGAGAAGCGCGCCAGGATGGCCCGACAGCGCTGGTCAAATTCGCGGCGCCGTACGCCAGACAGGTCGCCGAGCTCATCCCAGCCCATCGCCACAAAGGCGCCATCCCGCCACGCCTCCCACTGTGCGGTGTCATCTCCAAGCGCGATGCGCCAGTTTCTAGGTGGGCGTAGGCGCAGCCGTTCCGATTTGGGCATAGCGGTGTGCGTGACGGGTGACATGGAAGGCCATGGGCCGTCATAGATTCACGCGACGGACGAGGGTAACCTTGTAGCTATCGGCATAGCGTTTGACGGTAACGCGTTCTTCATCATCACAGCGTGAGAGGATGTCAGAGATCTGGCCTACATCTTCACCGGGCACCAGCAATTCCGTCACAATCGCAACAGAACCCGTGTCCGGGTCATATTCCAATGATTGAAATGGCTTGAGCTTGGCGACGACTTCAGCGATTTTTACAGCAAGGTTTGCCACAGGCTCATTTGTCGAGGACATCTGTATATTGTCTCTACCCTGTTTTCTGCAATGGATTCCAGGATATGGGAAGATCAGGCTCTATGTTTGGCGGATTTCCTTGACAACCAGGAGTGCCTGAAGTTGGGCGCCGGCGGCCTGCGCCATCCCGGCAACGAGTAATTGGGCATCCTGTGGCCATGTATGCACGAAAGATCGGATTAATCGTCGCAATTGTCGATTTTGCTCAATAATGGCAGTAGGCAGGCAACCGGGCTCCGTCAACATATGATCGAGATCATCAAGTTGATCGGTGACAAGTAAGAACGCCTCGGTAATATCTGTTGTGCAGCCTTCATCCAAAATTGTCTTTGCCTGCTCGCTCAGCAACCCAAACATGGTCTGCGATGCGTCCATTGCCAGCCTGATATACCGTAGATCTTTGTCCTTGCCCGGTTTCGGCTTATCTGACATGGCAAGTGCTCGCCCAGCGTCTTTCGGAGGGATTCTGGATAAGTTTGCGTGCTTAGGGAGTCTATCTGCCGCATACAATCACCTGGACAGAGCCATATGGGTGACGCGGTCGCGCTGACACGATACGGATGCAAACGACTGGAAGAAATCCACAAGTCCAGCGATCAGTATCAACATAAGTATGGTGCAAGTCGGCGTTGATTGTCAACTATGCCAACTAGGTAGGGGTGCGTTCAAATGTGGCCTGCGTCAAGCGCCCCCCCAAAAAAACCTAGGCTGGCGCCGAAACGTGTTCACAGGCGCTCAATTTCGAGCCACAGTAGCGACCCCGTGTCAGTCGCCGCGCTCTGAGGGCGCCCGATTCGTTGCGATAAAAATGTCTGGTAGTAAAAAGGACTGTCACCTCATGAATTGCCCCAAGTTTCGAGCACGCTGAACTAGGTGGGTAGGATACGCGCCTGCCAGACTGATGATCATCACGTGCTATGTGCGTAGCCATCGCTGAAGTCCCATTGTGTTATCCGGCTGAGCTAGAATCAAACTTGGATATAGCGAGTAAAAGACAGTTTATACATGTCAGCATACCGGTGGATAACCAATTTTTCATTGAGTGTGGATTGCGCCAAGATATCGCTGATCTGCGCCAGATCGGTGCTGGGGATGATTAATTCAGTGATGATCGTCACCACACCCCGTTTGGGGTCGAACTCCAGCGACTGAAATGGTCGCAAATTCCGGCACACTTCAGCCAGTTTTCCGCCAACCATCGGATTGGTTTTGATGGGCGTCCGTGCACCCCGTATCGTCGGCCTTACTGCAATGTTGTCCATAATATGCTATGCCTATCAAGCATCACATCGTCCATATATTCGTCCACACACGAAGTTGCCGTCTAGGTTTTAGAAGCATCTTTAGGAGTGGATCCAAGTACACAGCTTTTATCATGCTATATTATTGCTTTTTATTTGAAAATTTAATGCTTTCTTTCAATAAACTTCTCCGGAGATTATACACGCCACGCCTATTGGCAACAAATATTGCCACATTCCGTTTCACTATGCCTTATCTGTACCATATAGACATCCGACAAATGTCGTAATTATACTCATCTGATAGTACCAATTTCCGAAGTGCCTGTCGAATCCGTAAGGATTGGGGTAGCCCGTCCATGTTTTGTCTGCATTTGTAGGATCGGGCTATTTGAGAGCTTTTTCTCATGGCAGCCCATGTGTTCGCAAGCGCTCTCATCTTGCTGTCAATTGCCCCCATCCTATATCGTCCTACATTGTCCTACATTGTCCTAGGCTGTCATTTGTCCGTCTCTATTTTCTCGCGGCCAACGTGCGGAATTCCTTTCAGGCGGGGTGACCAAATTTGGTAGTGGTAGGAGATAATCTCATACCGCTCCGGAGCAGAGTGAATTGAAGTATTGAGCTCACTGCGTAAGCTTTTTTCCCACCACTCTGGGTGTCCAAGTTCGGCTTCAAAATCGCCTCGTATTTTCTGGCCAGACTCCCAGTCTAGGGGTGTGAGATAATCTCACGTTACTACCCCAAATTTGTAATGTGCTTACTCTGTGATACAAATATAGGGATCAAGAATCGATGCAAAGAATGAAGGAGAAGGCATGGCTAGCCTAAAGCTTCCACCCCTGGTAGATCCACATGTTCATTTGCGTGAACCCGGCGCCACTCATAAAGAAGATTTTGATTCGGGAACCGCAGCGGCGCTGGCGGGAGGCTTTACTTGTGTCCTTGATATGCCCAACAACACGCCGCCGATCACCGATGCCGCAAGCCTGCACCTCAAGCAAAGCGCCGCTGCGGCCCACGCCCGTTGCGATTACGGCATCTATCTGGGCGCAGGCGTGGACAATGTCACCCTGACAGCGCCACTTGCACCCCAAGTTGCCGGCCTAAAAATGTATCTGGACCAGACTTTTGGGCCCCTCCGTCTCGACGACCTGCACACGCTGGTAGCCCACGCCGAACGGTGGCCTGCTGAGCGCCCGCTGCTCTGCCATGCCGAAGGCCGAACCATGGCGGCCGCGATTCTGGCCGCCCATCTGGCCGGTCGTAGCATCCACATCTGCCATGTCAGTCGCCAGGAAGAGATCGAGTTGATCCGCAAGGCCAAAGACAAAGGCATCCAGGTCACCTGCGAGATGACGCCCCACCATCTCTTTCTCTCCGAGGACAATATCCCACTGATCGGCGAACGCCGCGCCGAGGTTCGCCCACGCCTGGCTGCCGAA
>JAHDWG010000225.1:0-798 GCA_023384495.1 Caldilineaceae bacterium | reverse complement strand
CGGGCCGCACTGCGCGCCAATCTGGCCGTGGCCGACTGTTTCGCCACCGACCACGCCCCGCACACCGTTGCCGAAAAGGATTCGCCCCAGGCCCCGCCCGGCTTCCCTGGCCTGGAGACGGCGCTGCCACTCTACCTGGCGCTGGTCGATGAAGGACTCTTGACGCTTGAGGAGCTGGTCGAGAAGATCCAGTACTACCGGGAACTGCTCGCCGACCGCGGGAAGCGCCTCGGGGTGGTGCGGGACGAGACGCGGGAAGTGGCCGACGCGTTCGGGGACGATCGCAAGACGCAGATCCGGGCGAAGGAAGCGCAGGACCTCCGGGTCGAGGATCTGATCGCCGAAGAGGACATGGTGATCACGATCACCCAGGACGGCTACGCGAAGCGGCTGCCGATCGACACCTACCGCGTCCAGCGCCGCGGCGGGCGGGGCTTGCTGGCGTTGACCAAGAAGGAAGAGGACGCGGTCGAGCACATCTTCGTCGCGACGACCCACGACTACATCCTGTTCTTCACCAACCGCGGCCGTGTCCACCAGCTCCGGGCGTTCGAGATCCCGCAGGCGGGGCGGACCTCGCGGGGCATCCCAGTGATCAACTTGATCAACATCGAACCCGGCGAGTTCGTCACCGGCACGCTGCCGATCCCCGGCCTGGATGTCGAGGGTTACCTGACCATGGTGACCCGCGAGGGCACGGTCAAGAAGACGGCGATCGTGGAGTTCTCGAACATCAACCGGATGGGCCTCAACGCGATCACGCTGGTCGACGATGACGAACTCTGGTTCGTCCGCCGC
>JAHDWG010000224.1 GCA_023384495.1 Caldilineaceae bacterium | reverse complement strand
GTCCACAAAGCTCCATAGCGCAAATTCCGGCGCACACCCATTTTGGGTGTACGAGACCATCTCGCTGGGCAACCCCAAACCGCTCACCTTGACCTCATCACACAGGTCTTCGTCTTGCATTGCCTTGGCCGCGGCGGCGATGCCCACCGTCGTCGGCGCCATGATCAGCTTCAGATCAGGGTATTTGTCCACCAGGGCCAGCGCCTGGTTGTAGCTATCTTCCGACTGGTCATTGCCGTAGACCAGGTCGACCAGTTCCAGAGTGGCGTAGGCCGGATCGGTCTCAAGATAATCCTGGAAGGCTGCATTCCATGCGTTCTGATTGGCGGCGTCCGGCGAAGCCGAGAGGATGGCCAGCTTGCCGCCCTCCTCACCGAGGATGCTCAGCGCCATATCGGCCATCACCTTGCCAGTCTCGTCGAAGTCCACCTGGGCGACAAAGAGCTGTTCGCCCTCTGCCGAGGGGATGGGCGAATCCCACGTGACTACGGTAACGCCCGCTTCTCGTGCGGCCACAGCAGCCGGGGCAATCTGATCACCGGCATTGTTGGAGATCATGACTGCGCCAACCCCTTGCGTGGTGGCCGTTGTCACGATCTCGATCTGGCCCGCCACACTATTTTCGGGCGTGGGGCCAAGAAACTGTAGCGCCTCTGGGTTCTCCAGTTCGGCGGCGGCCTCCTGGGCGCCCTGATGGGCCTGGTCAAATGGGAGGATGCCCAGGAACTTGGGCAGCAGCACCATGGAGACAGCCTCACCGGGTGTCGCCACCACTGCATCCGCGCCGGCGCCCTCGGCGGGCTCCTCTTCGGGTTCGGCGGTGGCGGCCGGTTCTTCGGCAGGCTCTTCCGTTGGCTCGGCGGTGGCTTCGGCCTCCTCAGCCGGCTCTTCAGTGGGTTCGGGGGCTTCGGTTGGCGCTTCGGTCGGCTCTTCCGCCGGGGCGGGGGCTGCTGGAACCGGCGTCGCGGTTGGGGTTGCGCCGCCGCCGCACGCCGCCAACAACAGCGTGGCGATGATGAGCGCGGTCAAGAGAACAGGAACGCGTTTACGCATATACTCCTCCTTGTTGG
This sequence comes from Caldilineaceae bacterium, assembly GCA_023384495.1. Taxonomy (GTDB): domain Bacteria; phylum Chloroflexota; class Anaerolineae; order Caldilineales; family Caldilineaceae; genus CFX5. The sequence continues at coordinate 10,633 of JAHDWG010000224.1, read as the reverse complement.
TTGGCGCATCGGCTGCAAGGTTGCAAACGTACGCTCGTTCTCACAGAAAGTCGTATTTTGCCCACGCAGTGTGACGCGCCACTCGGTTTTGATGGGAATGATCAGATTGTGGTCGGTTCCTTGCATCCTGTCTGTAAGGTAATCTGTCATTGACTGGCGATCTCTTCACGAGCAGGCCGGCGCCGCCCCAACCAGGGGCGCCATTGCTGCACGAGATTGGGCAGCAGCACCGACAGAATCAAGATTGCGCCGATCACGCCGGTTTGCATGTTGCTGGTAATGTTGACCAACGACATGCCGTTGCGCAGATTGAGGACAAGCAGAATAGCCAGGGCGACACCGGTCAGCGCGCCAGTGCCCCCAAAGATGCTCACCCCCCCCAACAGCACCATGGTGATGATGTCAAGCTCAAACCCCTCGGCGGTATTGCCGCGCACCGCGCCCAACCGCGCCGCCAGCAAGATGCCAGCCAGCGCGGCAATACCGCCCGACGCCGTAAAAAGCGCCAGCTTGACGCGCTGCACCCGGACGCCGGCATAGCGCGCCACCTCGCGGTTGTTGCCGATGACGTAAATATAGCGCCCAAAGGCCGAGGATTGCAGAACCACCCCCGCCAGAATCAGCAATAGAAAAAAGATAATCAACGCCAGCGGCAGAGGGCCAATCAATGGTTGCTGGCCAAGCTGATTGAACCAGCCCGGAAAAGCGCCAATCGAGCGGTCTTCGATAAGGATGCGCGCGGCGCCCCGGTAGCCGATCAACCCCGCCAGCGTCACCGCCAGCGAGGGCAAGCCGATGTAGGCGATCCAGAATCCGTTGAACGCGCCGCAAAGTGCGCCCGCGCCCAGCGCCACCGCGATCGCCAACCCAAAGGGCGCGCCCTGCTCGTGAAGCGCAGCCAAGACACAGGCGGCCAACCCCATGACCGAAGCCACCGAGAGGTCGATCTCACCGTTGATGATGATCAACGTCATCATCAACGCTACAATGATCTTCTCAATCGACAATTGGAATAGATTGATCTGGTTGCCAATCCGCAGATAGGCCGGTGATTGCGAAATGTTGACAGCCACCACAATCACAAGCAGCGCCAGCAACAGAAATTCCCAACGCTTCCACCACGTCACAAGCCGCACAGCGCCATCCTTTCAATGACCGTATGTCTCCCAGCGGGCCCAGAGCCTGCGCAGCCGGTTAAGCAGCACGGCGTCGCTGGCGACGGCCAAGAGAATCAGCAAGCCCAACACGGCGTCGCGCCAGAACTCGCTGATCTGCAACCAGCGGATCAGGCTCTGCTCCAACGTGTCGATGAGCACCGCGCCCAACAGCGCGCCAAAGGCCGTTCCCGACCCGCCAAAGATATTCACCCCACCCACAACCACCGCCGCCACCACCTGCAACTCCAGCCCCTGCGCCGCCACGACGGTGATGTTGCCAAAGCGGGCCAAAAACATAAAGCCGGCCAACCCGGCCAGCGCCCCGCAGAGCGCATACGCGCTCAGGATAATACGCGAGACGGGCAACCCGGCCATGCGCGCCGCCTCGGGGTTGGAGCCAATCGCATACAGCCGGCGCCCAAAGGGCAAAAAATTGAGCACCAGTTGAAACAGAATCACCACAACGATGGCCAGCCCAACCATATGGCGGATCTCAAGCGCGCCGAGCGAAAAGAGCGTCTGGCGCGGCAGCTCCACCAGCCACGCCGGCAACGAGGCTGTGGTGACGGTGCGCGCCCCCGAATAGCTGACCAGGATCGTCCGGTAGATCGCCAGTGTGCCAAGCGTCGTAATGATGGCGGGCACGCGGCCATATGCGATGATCACGCCATTGACCAGCCCCATCGCGCCCCCCAGGCCAACCGCCAGCAGAATCGTCAGCAGTGGCGGCAGATCGCCCCACACGCCCAGTTGGGTGCCCACAAAATAGGCGGTAAACCCCACAATGGAGCCAACCGACAGGTCAATGTTGCGCGTCAACACCACCAGCGTCTGCCCCACGGCCACCACCGCCACAATCGCCACGCTGGTGGCGATCCGGTTAAAGGTGCGCCCGCTGTAATAACCCTCGATCTGCGCGCCAAAGAAGATCACCACGACGATGATCAGAAATAGCAGGCTCAATTCTCGGACCTGTTCCGGCCGGATGGTTCGCCGTAGATAGCGCATGGTCACTCGCTTAAGCACTTTGGGGCGCGGCGCGGGTTCCTTCACGCGGCGCACACTACGCATCACCCGTCGCGCGCCTGCCCCATCATCGCCGTCAGGATGCGCTCCTGTGTCGCCTCGTCCCGTTGAAAAATTCCCATTTGCCGCCCTTCGCGCATCACCAATATCCGGTCGCTCATGGCGAGCACCTCGGGCAGGTCTGACGAAATCAGAATGATGCCCAGCCCTTGCGCCGCCAGGTCACTGATGATCTGGTGCACTTCGGCTTTGGCGCCGACATCAATGCCCCGCGTCGGCTCGTCCAGGATCAACAACTGAGGCTGGGCGTTGAGCCACTTGCTGAGCATCACCTTCTGTTGGTTGCCGCCCGACAGCTTGCCCGTCTCTACAAAGACAGAGGGCGTGCGGATGTTCAACCGGGCGCGGAAGTGCTCTGCGGTCTCCTGTTCCGCCTTGGCGCGCACCAGGCCCAACCGGGTCAGGTAGCGCCGTAGCGTGGGCAAAGTCACGTTGGTCACAACGGACATGGGGAGCGACAGGCCCAGTTGCCGCCTGTCTTCAGTGACATAGGCGATGCCAAGACGCACAGCCTGGTCGGGCGTACGGATCTGCACCGGCTGCTCGGAGAAGGTGATCTCGCCCCCGTCTGCCGGGGCGACGCCGAAGAGCGCCAACCCGACATCGGTGCGCCGCGCGCCCACCAGGCCAGCAAAACCCAACACCTCGCCGCGGTGGAGGTCGAAGGTGACGCCATCAAAGACCAACTGTTTGCTCAGGTTGCGCACGGTGAGCAACCGTTCGCCCCGGGCAACTGTTCGCTTGGCAAAGAACTCGTCGATCTGCCGGCCCACCATGTCGCGGATGGCCTGTTCCGGAGTTACGGCGGCGCGCGGCGCGGTCGAGATGAGGCGCCCATCACGGAAGACGGTGATGCGGTCGGCAATGGCAAAGACCTCTTCCAGGCGGTGGCTGATAAAGAGGATGGCCACCCCCTGTTTGCGCAACCGCATGACAAGCTTGAACAACTGCGCCACTTCGTGGGCCGATAGCGCCGCGGTCGGCTCATCCATGATCAGCACGCGCACTTGCAACGAGATCGCCTTGGCGATTTCGACGATCTGCTGGCCGCCCACCGTCAGGTTGCGCGCCGGTTGGCGTACGTCGAGGCTGACATCAAGCTGCTTGAGGATCGCCTCGGCCTGGGCAAAAAGCCGGCCCCAGCGCATCAGGGCGCCCTGGCGGCGATGGCTGATGAAGATGTTCTCCGCCACGGTCAAGTCGGGAAAGATCATCGGTTCTTGATAGATGGCGGCGATCCCTTCGCCCTGCGCCTCAAGCGGGCTGTGAATGCGGATGGCGCGCCCATTGAGCAAGATTTCACCTTGATCTGGCGGGTAAATGCCGGTGAGAATCTTGATCAGCGTAGACTTGCCGGCGCCGTTCTCGCCCAGCAGCGCGTGGATCTCACCGGGATAGAGGGTGAGCGCCACGTCAGCCAACGCCTGTGTTGTATCAAAGCGCTTGCTGATGCCGCGCATCTGCAAGATCGGCGTTTGGGTGGAAGAGTCCATAAGGAAGTGTACAGCGGTGTGCGGGTTGAAGCCAGATGGCCCTATCATAGACCATCCCCGCCCGCTGAGCAAAGTCGCATGAGCAACAAAGCAGCAACACAAAAGTACACACAATTTGGCGCGTTGTATCCATGATGCCAGTGTAGAGAGAAAAGAAGGGGGCCTCTCTGTGTGCTCCGTGTCGTCTCCGTGGGCTCCGTGTCGCTGCTTTTCTTACGCTTGCGGCGCAACGATGTCAAACCAGAATTTGTCGCTGCGGTTGCGCGTAAGGTCCACGTGAATATGTTTGGTTTCCAGATATTCTTTGAGGCCCCAAACACCCAGTTCACGCCCAAGCCCGCTCTGTTTGTAGCCGCCAAAGGGCGCCTCGGCGTGGATCATGTGATAGTCGTTGATCCAGACCGTGCCGGCGCGCAGCCGGTTGGCTACACTCATCGCCCGCTCGATATTGGCGCTCCACACGCCCGCGGCCAGCCCGTAGATGGTGTCGTTGGCCTGGGCGATGGCCTCCTCTTCGCGCGCATATTTGATGACGCAGAGCACAGGGCCAAAGATCTCTTCCTGTGCGACGCGCATCTGGTTGTGGACATTGGTGAAAATGGTGGGGGTGATGAAATGACCGTGGGCAAGCGCCGGGTCTGTGGGGCGCCGGCCCAATAGCGCCGGCGTGGCCCCTTCGGCGATCCCCAGCCCGATGTATTTTTCGACCGCCTGCAACTGGCCGGCGCTGATCAGGGGGCCGAGATCGGTCGCGCCCTCTTCGGGCAGCCCCACGCGCAGCCGGGCGGCGCGGTCGAGCAGCCGCTCCATAAACGGATCGTAGATAGCCGCCGGCACAAAGAGCCGCGTCCCACTCTCGCACGCCTGGCCGTTGTGCATAAAGACGGCCCAGAGGCTGCCATCCACCGCCACATCGAGATCAGCATCGTCGAGGATGATGTTGGGGCTTTTGCCGCCCAGCTCCAGCGTCACCTTCTTGATCGTGCTGGCGGCCTGCTGCATGACCGTGCGCCCCACTTCGGTGCTGCCGGTGAAAGCGACCTTGTCTACCTGCGGGTTGACGCACAGTTCGGGGCCAACCACATCGCCGGGGCCGGTGACCAGATTGAGCACACCGGGCGGCAATAGACCTGTCTCGTGGATGGCCTCGACCAGCTTAATGGCGCTGAGCGGCGTATAGGAGGCCGGCTTGAGGACAACCGTATTGCCCGCGGCCAGCGCAGGCGCAATTTTCCACACCGCCATGAGGAAGGGAAAGTTCCACGGGATGATCTGGCCGCAGACGCCAATCGGCTCGCGGCGAACGACATTGTAGGCCAGCGCCGGGAAGGTGATCTGCGGCACAGGCTCCAGCGGGTCGAAATCGGCCAGTTTGGCAAAGTGGCGAAAATGGATCAGCCCCACGGGGATGTCCATCAGGGTTGCCTTGCGCCAGGTGCAACCGGCGTTGCACATTTCGGCGTCGGCGATTTCGGCCTGCCGCGCCTCGATGGCGTCAACCAGCGCGTGGAGCAGGCGCGAACGCTCGCCGGGCGGCATATCGGCCCATCCGCCGGCGTCGAACGCCGTACGCGCGGCGGCAATCGCCCGGCGTGTGTCGGCGACATCGGCCTCCGCCACCGTGACCAACGGCGCGCCGGTAGCCGGGTTACAGAGCGTACGATAGCGTCCAGCCTGCGGCGCTGTCCAGCAGCCATTGATGTAAAGATCATATTGGCGCGCGATTGTTTGGTGTGTCATCAAGTTCACCGTTATAGAGCTTGCCACGAGGGGAGCCTCTCCCAGAACGTGTTACGTCTTCAACTGCCATGCCCAAAATCATACCTGCCTCAGGTTTCGGTGTGATTCCGGCCATATTTTCAAAGTATGCCGGAACGATTGCCGCCGTCTTGGGCGGGTAGGCCAATCGTATGATAAGGCGTAGGTTTGTAACGTGGAAACGGTACATAGTCAGTGTTTTTGCAGCCAGCCTGACGTGGGCAAGCGGACCAGCACGATGGATCGAATGGTCGTAAACTTGCAAACGACCACATCGCATCCTGCAATGACAGCGGTCGTCGGATACTGCACAATCCAACTCAGATGAGGAGGCAGTCCCATGTCATTCATGATGATGCTCGTTGGCGCTTACATCGTTGCTTCTGCGATTTGCACCTTTGTTGTACTCTGCGCCTGTGTTGTTTCAGGTCGCAGTGGAAGAGACGCCACCACCCAAGTAGGGCGTAGCCGCTTCCCAGGACTTTCCCGATTCTCCCCCAAAGCCGTGATACGCCATGCGCGCATTGCGCCGCGGTTGGCAATCCGCCCCTAGAGCGTATCTCAGAATTCCTGCAACCGGCTTTATTGGTCAGTCTGTTGGATGCGTGTGCTAGACCGAAGCGTTGCGGGCGCCTGCCCATCGTCGCACCTCATTGATCTCACTGCGCAAGGCATCAGCGGCAGATTGCCGGTTCGATGCAGCGGCAACCGAACCGCCGTCATCCACCACCAGACCAAAACCGTGCACATCCAATCCGGACCGTAGGCAGGCGCTTCTCGCCTGTGGGTCAAGTTGAGTGAGGAGCAACCACCGTTCTGGCGCAACGGCGCGTACAGATCCGATAATGTGCGCATCGCCGCCTGCGATCATTACCCCTGCCCACGGCGACCAGTGCTGAACGGCGCGGGACACATGCACATAGAGCGGCTGGTTTGGCTCGCGGTCGAGCATGCGCCAGTCGCTGATCTCCAGATGCTGCAGCCCGGCGCCTGGCGCATGCTCGGTAGCGCAGAGCACGAAGTGACCATGCGCCGGATAGACCAGATAAGGTGTTACCACTTCGGGGCCAGCGTAGGGATTGAGCGTGACGGCGTCCAGACCCAAGGCATCAAAGCAATATTGGGCGTAGGCAGCGGCGGCGGGCCCGGTTTCTCCGCGCTGTCCGTCCCAAATCAGTGGAAGTTCAGCCGGAACTGTGCGCCGGATTGTCTGGATGAGGGCGGCGGCGATGGGGCCTAGCCTTTCAAACCACGGTGCGTCCAGTATGTATGCGCAGACAAATGGGGCCGTAGCGTGGATCAGGGCTGCCTGTTCGGAGACCAGCGTGTTCAGCAGGCGCGTCTGCCCCGGCAGATCATCCAGATTGGGCGGCGCTACGCGGCGTGGGGCAAGCCGCACAGCCAGCAGGCTGGCATGGGCGAGGCAGACATCAGCCAGCCGCCCAAAAAAGAGTGTCTGATCAGACGTGGACGGTCTGGGGTTCATAGGGCTGGAAAGGCTGCGGAGCAAAGACAAGCGCCAGTTCCCACGCTGCCCCAGCATGGGCGCGCTGCACTCGCCAGGCGCCAGCGGGCGGGACAGGGTTGTCGCGGTCGAACAACTTACGATAGTAGTCGATTTCGGCTCGATCCAGCTTCAGGTGTTGCAACATCAGGCGGATCGGGCCGCCGTGGCTGACCAGCGCAACCGCGCCTTCGCGGCTGCCTTCTTCCACAATCGCGTCCCAAAAGGGCAGAAAACGTTCCAACACCCCGGCCTCACTTTCACCGCGCTGCCACTCGGCAATCGCCTGCGCCTCCACCACATCCGCTTCCGCCCGTTCGGCGGCCAGTTGGGCCGTGCGCCGCGTCCGCTCCAGCGGGCTGGCGTAGAGCTTCTGCACCCCTACCCCACGCAAGAATGCGCCAAGCTGGCCGGCTTCCGCCTCGCCCTGTTCGGTGAGGGGCGGGCCGGGCGGGATGTCGTAGCGCAGGTCGGTGCGGCTCCAGTCGGGTGTGGCATGGCGGACGAGATAGATGGTTGTGCTCATATCGTGGGCTCCAGATGTGGTGGTGTACAACGGGTGCGCGCCGCCATCATGCCAACAGACGCGTGAAAACAGGCCAACGGCGGGCAAAAAGAATTCGTGTGCTTCCATCGCCTCGCCAGAGCGCCAGGCGCCCCCGTGTCACCCAGGACGGTCTGCTTACCGTTGCTGCCTTCCGGCCCTGGCGGGGTTCACAGTGTCCTGCCGCACAGGACCCAGCACCTGGCGAAGCGATGGAAACACACGAACGATTCCACAGGCGGAGAGGGAGGGATTCGAACCCTCGAACCTTTTGGGTTACGAGCTTTCCAGGCCCGCGCACTAGACCAGACTATGCGACCTCTCCTCAACCGTGTTGATTATACCCGATGCCGCCCTGCTTGACAAGTTGGGCGCATCCCAACTTGTCAAGCAGGGTCACCCTCCACCGAACCTGTCCATCGACGCGTTACCGACAGCCGTGCGGCCTGAACACGCCCTGGATGGTCACCGCGCGCGGGTCACGGCCAAAGGCCAGCCGTTTGGCCCAGGTTGTGGGCAAGGTGCGTAGGGCGTGCGCATCCAACCGCTGTGCGGGCGAAAGCACAAAGCCCGCCCGGCGCAAGACGCTGCTCACCTGTGCAGCGCCTGCGTCGAGCGACCAGCCGTTGCTGGAGAGTGCCTCGCCATTGAGCCGCAGCGAGATCGTCGCACCCGGTTGCGCCAGCGCGGCTAGCCGGTCGGCCACCGGGCGATCTGGGTCGAGCAGCGCGGTCAGCAGGCTGCCCCACGGAAAGTTGACGGTGATCTCGGTGGCCAATGCGGCCAGCGATGGGGGAAGCATATGTGCATTGGCAATCAGAAAGAGCGCGTTGCCAGGCGCACCGCGCGCCGCCGTGCGTAGATTTTCACGACAGGCGTCGACGCCAAGCACAAAGGTGTCGGGGCGCGTGCGCGCCTGCGCGAGCACGAAGCGCCCGTCTCCTGTGCCCACATCAACCAGACGGTGGTGATAGCCGTGGGTGCGGCTGGCCAGGCCATCCGCATTGAGCCACTGGGTCGTTCTGCCCAGAATCTGTTCCATTGTCGCCTCCTTGTCCTGCTGTCTGCCGATACCGATACGGGTAGGACAGAAGGACAAGGAGGCGCGCGGGCGCCGCCCCCATAGAGGGGGCGTCAAGCGCCGTCCAGCAGATCCGGGGTTGGCTTGTGCGGTTGAAGAGGGAACGCAAAAAAGGCTCCCCACAGGGCGAGCCAGGTAACAGAAATGCAGTTGTGGCTACTGGATGCTACGGCCTAACTGGGAGGCCGCGCCGCCAGATGGATTGACTGGGTCATGGTCGAGGCTTTCTAAGGGCGCATCGTAAAACCGTTGCGCCGCCGCTGCGTTGTTCGCAAGAATTCCAGGCCTATAGGCAATTTTGCAATCGCTTCTGGCCTTGATAATTGCCGTGCGGTTGGTTGGGCCAACGCAACTTGTGGCGCTGAGCTATACGATACCATAGCCGGCAAGGGATCAGCAAACAAATCGTATACTCGAATTTTGACACCTGCACCGCCCACCAGTATACTTACGCAGTCTACATAACATAACAACAATGCACCGGAGGAGTACCCGCGGCAACGCTGCCAGAGAGACGAGGCCCCAGGCTGCAAGCCTTGTTCATGCGCAACGCGGGGAAGGTCGCCGGGAAGGTTGGCAAGGTGAATGATCAATTGTCAATGAGCAATTGTCAATGGTGAATGATTGGCGTCGGGGCGCCCAATAACCATCGACAATTGACTATTGATCGTTGACAATTAGCTTTGTTCGGGTGAGCCCGTTACAGCGCCAGAGTGATATGCAATTGCGGTTGTGCCTGGCGCAGAGCGATTGCATGTAAACAAGGTGGCACCGCGGAGCTGCTCCGTCCTTGGGACGAGCAGCTTTTTTGTTTGTAACGCCGAATCTAGGATTGCAAATGCCGGTCAGCGCCGAATCCCGCATCCTGCATTCCGTACCCGACAACCCAGGAGCACGTACCTATGACTGAGTCGTCAATGCCCAAAACCTATAGTCACCAACAGGTGGAAGAAGAGCTTTATGCCTGGTGGCTGGAACATGGCTTCTTCCGGCCCGAGCAACAGGTGGCGTTGGGGTTGGCCGACGCCAAGGCCCCGCCCTATGTCATCTCCATGCCGCCGCCCAATGTGACGGGCGCGCTCCATTTGGGTCACGCCATCACCAACGCGGTGGAGGATACGCTGATCCGCTATCACCGGATGAAGGGGCGGCGAACGCTCTGGGTGCCCGGCACGGATCACGCCGGCATTGCCACGCAGAACGTGGTGGAGCGCCAGCTTGCCCGCCAGGGCGTCACCCGGCAGGATCTGGGCCGCGAGCGCTTTGTGGCCGAGGTGTGGGATTGGAAGGCCGAATATCATGGTCGCATCAGCGCCCAACAATACCGCATGGGCATCTCGTGCGACTGGCAGCGCGAGCGCTTTACGCTCGATGATAGGCTGAGCGAGGCCGTGCTCGAAGCCTTCATCCAACTCTACAACGAGGGGTTGATCTACAAGGGGCTGCGCCTGGTCAACTGGTGCCCCCGCTGCGAAAGCGCCATCAGCGATCTCGAAGTGGAATATGAGGAGGTGATGGGCAAATTCTACACCTTCCGCTACCCGCTCAAAGAGGGCGGCTTTCTGGCGGTGAGCACGACGCGCCCCGAAACCATCCTCGGCGACACCGCGGTGGCCGTCCACCCTGACGACCCGCGCTACCAGCAGCACATCGGCAAGACCGCGCTTGTGCCCATGCTCGACCGCGAGATCCCGGTGATCGCCGACCCCTATGTGGAGATGGCGTTTGGCGCCGGTGCGCTCAAGGTGACCCCCGGCCATGACCCCAACGACTATGAGATCGGCCTGCGTCACAATCTGCCCATGCTCAACATCATGCGCCCCGACGCTTCGCTCAACGAGAACGCTGGTCCCTATGCCGGGCTGGATCGTTTTGTGGCGCGCCAACGGCTGTGGGAGGATATACGCGCCGCCGGTCTGATGGTGGGCGAGGAGGAACGCGCCCACCAGGTGGGTCATTGCCAGCGCTGCAACACCGTCGTCGAGCCGCTGCTCAGCGAACAGTGGTGGG
>JAHDWG010000757.1 GCA_023384495.1 Caldilineaceae bacterium | reverse complement strand
TGGAAGGGTTTGCCCTGGCCTATGCCAACCAGCTCACGGTCCATTTCAACCCCCATGTGGTCTGCCGCCGCGATGCGCCAAGGCCGGGCAAGGTGGCGGTCATCAGCGGCAGCGGCGGCGGCCACGAACCGCTCAATATTGGCTATGTCGGGCCGGGCATGCTCGACGCCGCCTGCCCCGGCCCCATTTTCACCAGCCCGCCGCCTGACCAATACCTGCGCGCCGCCGAGCTTGTCCACGGCGGCGCCGGCGTCTGCCTGGTGGTGAAGAACTATATGGGGGGCGTACTTAATACGGGGATGGCCATCGAGATGCTGCGCGATGACGGGATCGCGGTGGCGCCGGTGCTGGTCCGCGATGATGTTTCGGTGGAGCAGCCGGCCAATCGCCGCGCGCTGGGGGCCACAGTGCTGGTCGAAAAGATTGCAGGCGCGGCCGCTGAGGCCGGCCGACCACTCGCCGCCGTGGCCGCCGTGGCGCAACGGGCAGGCGATGCCGCCTCTAGCATGGGGGTCGCGCTGTCGGGCTGCACCTCGCCTGTGTTGGGTCGGCCCACCTTTCAATTGCCCGCTGGCCAGATCGAGATCGGCGTGGGCATCCACGGTGAGGCGGGCCGCCGGCGTATGGTCTGGTCCAAAGCCGACAAGGTTGTCGAGATGCTCACCACTTCTATCCTCCACGAGTTGCGGCTGACCGCCGGCGCACGGGTATTGGCATTGGTGAGCGGGCTGGGTGGCACGCCGCAACATGAACTCTATATCGTCTACCGGCAACTCCACCACCTGTTGGACAAGGCCGGCATCCAGATCGAGCGGCGGCTGGTGGGCAACTATATCACCAGCCTCGATATGGCCGGCTGCACCATTACCCTCATGCGGCTCGACCCTGAGCTGCTTGCGCTGTGGGACGCCCCCGTGCGCACGCCGGCGTTGCATTGGTGACAACCAAATTTACTTTAATCAAGGACGATGTATGAAATCACTATCCTCACTGATCCCTACCGTGCCCCCGTCGCCCACGACAACCATGATGCAGAAGGGCCGCGACCTCAAGACCGCTGGCTACGATGTGGTCAACCTGGCGGGCGGCGAGCCTGACTTCGCCACGCCGCAGCACATCGTTGACGCCGCCTTTCGCGCCATCCAGGCGGGCGACACCCACTACCCGCCCGCCTTTGGGACGCCCGCGCTGCTGGAGGCGATCAGCGCCAAGCTGGCGCGCGAAAACAACGTCCACGGTGTGGAGCCGCAGCAGATCATGGTGACGCCGGGGGCCAAGTGGGCGCTCTACGCCACCATGGCCGCGGTGGTCAACCCGGGCGACGAGGTGCTGGTCCTCGACCCGTCGTGGGTGAGCTATGGGCCGATTGTCATGCTCAACCGCGCCACCCCGGTGCGGGTTCCGCTGGCGAGCGACGAGAACTTTCTGGTGAGCGAGGCGCTGCTGCGCCAATACGTGACGCCGCGCACCAAACTGCTCATGGTCAACAGCCCGTGCAACCCCACTGGCCGCGTCCTCAGCCGCAGCGAGATCGACGCCATTGTCAAGGTGGCGGTCGAACATGACCTCTATGTGATCAGCGACGAG
>JAHDWG010000223.1 GCA_023384495.1 Caldilineaceae bacterium | reverse complement strand
CTGGACATGCAGGTGCGCGACATTGCCCTGCAGGATGTGCCGCTGATCCTGGAAAACGCCGAGGCGGGCGACTATCGGGTGATCATGTGGAACCGGGGCGACTTTGCGTGGCCGTGGCTGATCCTCATGTTCGACTACCCCGATGAGGCGATCGTCGACCTGATGTACACGCCCGAATTTCGCCGGGCGCTCTCGGTAGCCATCAACCGCGACCGCATCAACAACATCGCGGCGCTAGGTCTGGCCAAACCGCGCCAGTTTGCCCTCAGCCCCGAAAGTGGCGAATTCCAGACCCCCGAGGGCCAAAAGGTCTATGAAGAGTGGTCGACCTCGTATGCGCAATACGACCCCGAGCAGGCCAAACGCTGGCTCGACGAAATTGGGGTGGTGGACGCCGATGGGGATGGATTCCGCGACCGGCCCGATGGGACGCCGCTCGAGTTGATCGTCGATGTGCCGGTAACCGACCAAAAGTCGATTGACTCGCTCGACTTGATCAAAGAGGATTGGGAGAATGTCGGCCTCAAGATGGTGATCAACGCAATCGCCGGTGAAGTGCTGAACCAGCGAGCGCAGGCAGGCGAAATCATGATCCGCGGCTGGGGCAGCGCAGCCGCCTGGGGGCTTGTCTCCGCCGCTACGGTGTGGACACCAGTGGAAGGGGTGACCTATGCCCTGGGCGGTGTGCGCATTGGCCAATACTATATCTCTGGCGGGGCCACAGGCGTGGCGCCGCGGCCTGGCTCAACGCTGGAGAAGCTGCAAGACGCCTACACCGAGCTGATCAGCATTGCCGACCCGGTTGAGCGTGAGGCCAAACTGTTGGAGGCCTACCGGCTGCACATTGACGAAGGGCCGCTCAGCATCGGCACGGTGGGTGAGCATGTGAGCCCACTGGTGGTGAAGAACAACTTCCGCAATGTCCCCGACACAGGCATTGTGGCGTCCTGGGACTTGGGCTACCCCGGCACGGCTGACCCCGAACAGTTCTACATCCGCCAATAGGGTCGTTCAGGAGGACATGACGGCGCAAGTAACGGAAGTGTTCGTCGTAGCGACTTCAGTCGCTCGTGTCGGCAGCAAAGCGACTGAAGTCGCTATGACAACTATCGCTTTATTGTCACTGTTGATTGTCACTGTGCAGCCGGCGTTCCTGGGCTGTAACGGTTTCAAGGGCGCCGGTTGCACGCAGCGGCAGCATTCGCGATGAGGGGAAGCGAAGGTGGCTTCCCCTCATCGCGAACAAGGTTGCCACCAAAAGTGAAGCCCATGTTGTCCCCTCAGCTTGGAACCCCTGATGCGGGAGCGCGTTGTCCATGACTCGGTATATCATTCGGCGTCTGTTTACCATGATCCCGACCCTGTTTCTGATTGCGGTGGTCGGCTTTGCGCTTATGGAGTTGCCGCCCGGCGACTATGTTGAAATCTATATGTTGCAGCAAGAGGCGCAGGGCAACACGGCGATCAGAGATCAAGAGGAGCAGCTGCGCGAACGGTTTGGGTTGAACCAACCCGTGCATATCCGCTTTATCAACTGGGTGACGGACTTTGCGCGCGGCGACTTTGGCGACTCGTTTGTGCAGCGGCGAGCGGTGAGCGAGGTGATCGCCGAACGACTGCCGCTGACGCTGGCCGTCTCGTTGGGCGCATTTCTCATATCATGGGGCATCGGCATCCCGCTTGGGGTTTACTCGGCCACCCACCAATATTCACGGGGCGATAACATCCTTACCACCGTTGCCTTTATCGGGTTGGGTCTCCCCGACTTTCTGGTCGCCCTGATCCTGCTGGTGGCGGCGTGGGTTATCTCGGGCGAGGTATTGACCGGGCTACATTCAGCCCAGTATGCCACCGCGCCTTGGTCGATGGCGAAGGTGATGGATCTGCTCAAGCACATGTGGATCCCAATCACGGCGGTGATTGTGACGGGCACGGCCTGGGTAATGCGGGTGATGCGTGGGAATCTGCTCAACGTGCTTGGCTCCAATTACATCCTGGCCGCGCGCGCCAAGGGCATCCCCGAGCATGTGGTCATCTGGAAACATGGCGTACGCAACGCGCTCCACCCGCTGGTGATGGCGCTGGGGCAGACGCTGGCCTGGCTGATCAACGGCTTTACCATCACGAGCCTCGTGCTCGATCTGCCGACGATCCAGACCGTCTATTTGCGCGCCACCTTGCAACAAGACATCTATATGGCGGGTGCGATCTTGGTGCTCATCGGCCTATTGATGCTCATTGGCACGCTGCTGGCCGACATTCTCTTGGCGTGGCTCGACCCGCGGATTCGGTTTGAGTAGTAGCCATACTACAATATCTTACGAGAGGCTGAAATCTTGAGTGGGTTGAGCAACAGAAAGAATCCATGGATGGGATTGCAGACGCCGGACCAGGGGTCGGCCTATGCGAATAGCGCCCCCCTGTACACATCGATACGAGGGGGGAAAGCATGAGCGCGGCTGTTGAGACCGTTCTGCCCGCGACACCCGAGGTTGAACGCGAAGGAGTGGCGATTCTGTCGGTCAGGCAGATCATGTGGTTGCGCTTCAAACGCAATCGCCTGGCCATGTTTGGCGCATCCTTTCTCATTATCATGTATTTGGTGGCGCTGTTTGCCGGCTTCCTCGCGCCCTATGGGGTGCGCACTACGTTTGACGCCTATGTCAGCGCGCCGCCCCACGGCCTGCGCTTTGTGGACGCCGAGGGGCGATTCCACTTGCGGCCCTTTGTCTATGGGCTTGAATCCGCCGTCGACCCGCAGACCTTTCGGCGCACCTATGTCCCCAATACCGACGAACGCTACCCGCTGCGCTTCTTTGTCACAGGCGAACCCTACCGGCTCTTTGGCCTGATCCCGGCCACGGTCCATCTCTTCGGGGTTGAAGCGCCAGGGCAGCTCTTTTTACTGGGCACCGACCGTCAGGGGCGCGACTTGTTTACACGCATCCTCTACGGTTCGCAGGTTTCGCTGACGGTTGGGCTGATCGGCGTCTTCCTCAGCCTGGTGATCGGCACCGTGCTCGGCGTGGCGACGGGCTATTTTGGCGGCGTTTTTGACAATGTCGTGCAGCGCTTTATCGAGGTGCTGTTGGCCTTCCCCCAGATCCCCCTTTGGCTTGCGCTGGCCGCGCTGGTTCCCCCCACCTGGTCGTCGGTGCAGGTCTTCTTTGGCATTTCGGTGGTGCTTTCGCTGGTCAACTGGGGTTCGCTGGCCCGCCAGGTGCGCGGGATGGTTTACGCCCTACGCGAAGAGGACTACATTGTGGCGGCGCGCTACACCAATTGTAGCGACTGGCGCATCATCACCCAACACCTTGCGCCCAATACCCTCAGCCATGTGCTGGTCATCGCGACGTTGGCGATCCCCAGCATGATTTTGGGCGAAACTGCGCTCAGCTTTTTGGGCCTCGGCATCCGCCCACCTATGACCAGTTGGGGGTTGCTCTTGAATGAGGCGCAACATGTACGCGTGTTGCTTCAGCAACCGTGGCTGTTGACACCGGCGTTCTTTGTCATCGCCACCATCATTTCGTTCAATTTTTTGGGGGATGGGCTGCGCGACGCCGCCGACCCATTTGCCGACCGCTAACCCACCCGCACTACGGTTGCGGGCGAGGCCGGCAAGCCCGTTCAGAACGACGCTGACCGTAAGGCCAGTGTAGGACAAATTCAATTTATGGACAATCGCGATCTCCTGCTCGAGGTCAAAAATTTGCAGACCCACTTTCGCGTCCACGGAGGGGTGGTGCGCGCAGTCGATGGCGTCACCTTTCAGATCCGGCGTGGCCAGACCCTCGGCGTCTTGGGCGAGAGCGGCTGCGGCAAGTCGGTCACAGGCTACTCTGTGCTGCGCCTGGTGCGCCCGCCCGGCCAGATCGTCGGCGGCGAGCTCCTCTTTCACCGGGCGCCTTCCGCCAACGGCGCGCAACGGGGGGCGGTTGTCGACCTGGTGAAGCTGGACCCGTTTGGCCGCGAAATCCGTGAGATTCGCGGCGCTGAGATCGCCATGGTCTTTCAAGAGCCGATGACCTCGCTCGACCCCGTGTACACAATCGGCGACCAACTGGCCGAAGCGGTGATCCATCACGAAAACGTAAGCAAGCAGATCGCGCGCCTGCGCGCCATTGAGAGCCTGCGCCGCGTCGGGTTGCCCCAACCCGAACAGGCCATCGACAAATACCCACATCAGCTTTCGGGCGGCATGCGCCAGCGTGTGATGATCGCAATGGCGCTCATTTGCGGCCCCAGTCTGCTGATCGCCGATGAGCCGACTACGGCGCTCGATGTGACGACGGAGGCGCAGATTTTGGCGCTGTTGCGCGAGCTTCAGGCTGACTTTGGCATGGCCATTATGTTTATCACCCACAATCTGGGCGTGATTGCCGAAATGGCCGAAGAGGTGATTGTCATGTATTTGGGCAGTGTGGTGGAGCAGGCGGATGTGAAGACGCTCTTTCGCGCGCCGAAACATCCCTACACCAAAGCGCTGATGCGCTCGATCCCGCGCTTGGGGCAGAAGAGTCACGAACGCCTCAACGCCATCCAGGGCATGGTGCCGGCGCCCAGCGACATCCCCACTGGCTGCCCCTTTCACCCACGCTGCCCAGAGGCCATTCCTGGCCTCTGTAATGTCAAACTGCCGCCGCTGATACAGATTGGCGACCGGCATACGGTTCGCTGTCTCCTCTTTGAGGAGAACCCCACAGGGTAATTGATTCCGATAGATTGGTGACAGATTAACAACATGCAACCATCGACAGGGGAAGCTGTGACGAACGTGGCAGACGCCAGCGCAAGCCCGATTCTCGAAGTGCGCAACCTCAAAAAGTACTTTCCGATTACACGTGGGCTGTTACGCCGCGAAGTGGGGCAGGTGCGCGCCGTGGACGGGGTAAGCTTTGCGGTGCCCACCGGCAAGACATTGGGGTTGGTGGGCGAGAGCGGGTGCGGCAAAACGACCACTGGCCATTGTATTATGCGCGGACTCACGCCCACCAGCGGCGAGATCATCTTTCATGACCCCGTTCTGGGGCCAGTCGACGTGGCCACCGCCGACAAGAAGCTGCTCTTTCAGGTGCGTCGCAACATGCAGATGATCTTCCAAGACCCCTATTCATCCCTCAACCCGCGCATGACCGTGCTTGACATCATCGGGGAGCCGTTGGTGGTCAACCGCATCGCGCGCGGGCAAGAGGTGGAGGATCGGGTCGCCGAACTCATGCGGCTTGTGGGGCTGTCGCCCTCGTACCTGCGCCGCTTTCCCCACGCCTTCAGCGGTGGCCAACGGCAGCGCATCGTCATTGCGCGGGCGTTGGCGCTGAACCCGAAGTTGATCATCGCCGATGAGCCTGTCTCGGCGCTCGATGTCTCGATCCAGGCCCAAACGCTCAACCTGTTGCAGGACTTACAGGAGCAGTTGCAACTCTCGTATCTCTTTATCGCCCACGACCTGAGTGTGGTCGAGCATATCAGCGATGTGGTCGCCGTCATGTATGTGGGCCGCGTCGTCGAAATGGCCGAGACCGATGCCGTCTATCAGACCCCCAAGCACCCCTACACCGAAGCGCTTCTCTCCAGCGCGCCGATCCCAGAGCCAGAGGCCAATCGCGACCGGATCATCCTGTCCGGCGAAGTCCCCAGCCCGGCTGACCCGCCAAGCGGCTGTTTCTTCCATCCGCGCTGTCGCTATGCAAAGCCCCCCTGCGTCAATGATACACCGGCGCTGCGTGAGGTTGCGCCGGGCCACTGGGCAGCCTGCCACTTTGTCGAAGAACTGTCGCTACGCAGTGTGCAGGCGACATAACGCTTTTAGGGCCAGAGGCGCAACGCATTTTCGTCTGTGCATCCCACTTACACGTAGTCACGCCTTATTCTCGACTTTTGCGAAGCCAGATCGATTTGGCGGCTGGCTTGACACTGCGCTGTGCTCCATATACCATATGTTCTTACTCAAAACCGCTGATCGCTTGGGCGAAAAGCTCCTAGGGCAGCGCGGCGCAGATAACTATGCACGTCGAGCGCTCTCGCCGGGTCCGTGCCCCGGCGGCCTCTGGTGGGCGACCTCCGCCGGTCTGTGACCGGCGGGGAGCAGGAACCGCACAGACATTTCCGCGGGGCTGCACTAGGGCCCCCTTGTATGTAGAGCGACCACCGATGGAGAGGAGAAGGGTTGATGCAGGCTACCCCACAACAAATCCCGTTGCCGTCCACCGAGCAGCCAGTATGGCACACGCTGGAGAGCGAAGCCGTGCTTGCCGCCCTGGATACGACGTTGGCAGGGCTAAGCCCGGAACAGGTCGAGCAGCGGCTCCAGCACTTTGGCCACAACGAATTGCCCACGCAAGAGCCGCCCACCCTGCTGCATATCGTCCTTCACCAGTTTCAAAGCCCACTCATCTACATTTTGCTGGCCGCCGCCGCGGTGTCGCTCCTGATTGGCGATTTCAAAGACGCCATTTTTATCTTGATTGTGGTCTTGCTCAACGCCGGGTTGGGCGCCTATCAAGAGCACCGGGCGGAACGCAGCGCGGCGGCGCTGCAAAGCCTCTTGCACATCGACGCCACCGTGCGACGCAATGGCGAGGACGAAGAGGTGGACGCCCGCGATCTAGTCCCCGGTGACATTGTGCTGATTGAGTCGGGCGACCGCGTCCCCGCTGACCTGCGCCTGGCGCGCGCCGCCAACCTTTCGGTAGACGAATCACTGCTGACGGGTGAATCGGTGGCGGTGAGCAAACGGTCGGCAGTGTTAGCACAGGCCGATATACCGCTGGGCGACCGGGTCAACATGGCCTATGCAGGCTCCACCGTCATGGCCGGGCGCGGGATGGGTGTCGTGGTTGCGACGGCCCTGGTCACCGAGATCGGCCGCATCGCCGCCGTCACCACCAGCGGCGAGGCCACCAAACCACCGCTGCTGATCCGCATGGAGCATTTTGTGCGTGTCATCAGCTTGATCGTGCTGGGCGCCACGGCCGCGCTGGCCGCCATCTCGCTGGCGCAGGGCACCCCTCTGCTTCAGGTCTTTTTCCTTGCGGTGGCGCTGGCGGTTTCGGCTATCCCCGAAGGGCTTCCCGTGGCGCTCACAGTAGCGCTCTCGATTGCCGTCAACCGCATGGCGCAGCGCAATGTCATTGTGCGGAAGATGACGGCCGTCGAAGGGTTGGGCAGCTGCACCATGATCGCCAGCGACAAGACCGGCACGCTGACGGTCAACGAGCAGACGGTGCGCCAGATCATCTTGCCGTCGGGCCGCCAGATCAACGTTTCGGGCGCTGGCTATGCCGGTGAAGGCAACGTTACGCCGGCTGATGGCGGCGAGCTCGATGAGCCAACAGCTACGCAGCTCAGGGCCCTGGCGCAGGCCGCCATCATCTGCAATGAAGGGCGATTGCAGTACAAAGAAGGTCGATGGCGCCACGCCGGCGATGCGGTGGATGTGGCGCTCCTCGCGCTGGGTTACAAGGTTGGGCTACCCCCAGACGAGGCGCGCGCGCGCATTGAGGTGGCCGGCGAAATCCCCTTTGAGTCGGAGCGCAAATTTGCGGCGACGCTCTATCGCATAGCGGGCAGGGATGAGGGCTATATCGCCGTCAAGGGCGCCGTGGAAACAGTGCTCTCTTTCTGCCAGGCCACTGCCGAGGCGCCAGATAGCCCGCGGCGCGGCTATGCTGAATTCGACCGCTCGGCCGAGGCGCTGGCCGCTGGCGGCTATCGCGTGTTGGCGGTCGCCGGCGTCCAGCTCGCCCCCGGTAAATTGGACACCTTTACCGAAGAGACCTTGCCGCCCCTCAATTTGTTGGGGCTGGTGGGGATGATCGACCCGCTGCGGCCTGAGGTGAAAGACGCAGTGGAAACATGTCGCAACGCTGGCGTGGCCGTGGCCATGGTCACAGGCGACCACCCCGCCACGGCGTTGGCCATTGCCCAGGAATTGGGCATTGCCGCTGACCGTTCTGACCTGGTGGCCGGCTACGAGCTGCCCAAGGTGGAAAGCGGTGAAGAGCCGGCCTTTGTCAAGGCCATCGAGGGCAAGCGCGTCTTTGCCCGGGTGGCGCCACTACAAAAACTACAGATCGTCGAGGGGATGCGTAAATTGGGGCACTTTGTGGCGGTGACCGGCGACGGCGTCAACGATGCGCCAGCGCTGCGCAAGGCCAGTATCGGCGTGGCCATGGGGTCGGGCGCCGACATCGCCAAAGACACAGCGTCGATCATTGTCACCGACGACAACTTCGCCTCGATTGTGGATGGCGTGCGCGAGGGGCGCTACGCCTATGACAACGTCCGCAAGGTGATCTACCTGCTGATCTCCACCGGCGCGGCCGAAATCCTCCTCTTCCTCTTGTCGATCCTGTTGCGGCTACCGCTGCCGTTGCTGCCGGTGCAGATCCTATGGTTGAATCTGGTCACCAATGGCATTCAGGATGTGGCGCTGGCTTTCGAGGGTGGCGAAGCGGGGGCCATGCGCCGGCCACCGCGGCGGCCGACCGAGGGCATCTTCAATCGGTTGATGATCACGCAGACGTTGCTCTCGGGGGTGTGGATCGGCCTGGTCACCTTTGGCCTCTGGTATTGGTGGCTTGCCACAACCGGCGATGAAACCGGCGCCCGCAACAAGATCTTTTTGCTGATGGTGCTCTTCCAGAGCTTTCATGTGTTTAACTGTCGTTCGGAATATGTGTCGGCCTTTCGGGTGCCGTTGCAGCGAAATCGGGTGCTGCTGATCGGGGCGCCCCTCATGCTGACCCTCCACATGGTCTCCATCAACACGCCGTTCATGCAGTCGCTGTTGCAGGCCGGGCCCGTGGGTGCGCCGTCGTTTCTGATGTTGGTGGGGCTGGCTTCCACTGTGATGATCGTCATGGAGTTATTCAAGATGGGGCGCGGCGGCGAGCGCCCCATCGGTGGCGCACAGAACGCAAAAGCGGCCCAGCCAGGAACGCCAACCTGATGGCAGGCATCCTCACGTTACATGAGCTTATTGTCTTTGGCGTGCTGCTCTTGGCCTTGGCGCTTTTCGTCACAGGGCGCTGGCGCTATGATGTGGTGGCGTTATTGGCGTTGTTGGTCGTCACCATGACAGGCCTGGTCTCCGGGGCCGACGCCTTTAGCGGTTTTGGTCACCCGGCAGTTGTCACGGTGGCGGCGGTATTGGTGGTGAGCCGTGGCTTGCAGAACTCCGGCCTCATCGACGTCATTGCCCGGCTGATTGGCCGGATTGGCGGCCAACCGATGCTCCAGATGGCGACGCTTGTGCTGCTGGTGGCGGTCTTTTCGAGCTTTATGAACAACGTGGGTGCGTTGGCGTTGTTGATGCCGGTGGCGATTCAGATTTCCCACAAGAGCGATATCCCGGTATCGCGCATCCTCATGCCGCTGGCCTTTGCATCGCTGCTGGGGGGCATGACCACGCTGATCGGCACGCCACCCAACATCATCATTGCCACCTTCCGGGCCGAAAATGGCGCCGAGCCGTTCGCCATGTTTGACTTTTTCCCGGTTGGGGCTGTGCTCATGGTGGTGGGCGTGCTCTTTATGGTATTGGTGGGTTGGCGGCTGATTCCGCAACGGTCCGGCGCGAGCGCTCACGAGCAAATGTTTGCAATTGAGGACTATCTGACCGAGGTGCAAGCGCCCAAAGGCTCCAAGCTGGTGGGGCGGCGCATCCGCGAGATCAACGGCTTGGCCGATGCGGAAGTTGTGGTGCTGGGCATCGTGCGGGGCAAGCAGCGGCTGCCGGCCCCTTCACCCTATGAGCCTATCTTTGCCGACGATGTGTTGATTGTACGCGCCGATAGCGAAGACCTGGAAACCCTGATCGACACAGCCGGTTTGAAGCTCGTGGGCAGCAAAGATCTGGCCGAAAGCGACCTCAAATCCGACGATGTGGCGCTGCTGGAGGTGGTGGTGACCGCAAATTCGCCCATAGAGGGGCGTAGCGCCCGCGACCTCAACCTGCGACGGCGCTTTCGCATCAACCTGCTGGCCGTGGCGCGACAGGGCGCCCGCCTACGAGCGCGACTTGGGCACGTTCGCCTGCGCATAGGGGATGTGCTGTTGATCCAGGGGGTGTCTGATACATTGGCCGAGGCGCTGGCGACGCTTGGGCTGTTGCCCCTGGCCGGGCGAGACTTGCGGTTGGGGCAGCCCCGACGCATCGCCCTGGCCGTGTCGATTTTCGGCGCCGCGCTCATGACGACGGTGATTGGCCTCTTGCCGGTGCAGGTTTCGTTTGTGGCCGCAGCGCTGGCGATGGTGATGGTCGGGTTGTTGACCCTGCGCGAGGCCTATGAGAGCATTGACTGGCCGATCATCATGCTCTTGGGGGGAATGATCCCGGTGGGCTATGCGCTGGAGACGACCGGTGCAGCGGCCCGCATTGCCGATGGGCTGTTGTTGATCGCGGGGCAGGCGCCACCGGCAGTCACGGTGGTAATCGTCTTGGTAGGCGTGATGTTCCTGTCGGATGTAGTCAACAATGCGGCGGCGGCGCTGCTGATGGCGCCGATTGCCGTCAGCCTTGCCCAGGGCATGGGCGTCTCGGCAGACCCGTTGCTGATGGCCGTGGCGGTGGGGGCATCGTGTGCGTTTCTTACGCCGATCGGTCACCAATCCAACACGCTGGTGATGGGGCCGGGCGGCTATCGCTTTGGCGATTATTGGCGGTTGGGTCTGCCGCTGGAGGTGTTGATTGTCGTGATTGGCGCGCCGCTGATTTTGTGGTTCTGGCCATTGTCTTAGACCAGGAGGGGCCATGCGCTTAGCACGTCTTCACCCTGAAACGCGGATCGCGCTGATCTATGCGGCTTTTGGGGGGATATGGATTTGGTGGTCCGACCACTTGCTCTTTACGCTGGTCAGCGATGGACCGACCTTGACACGATTGCAAAACTATAAGGGTTGGGGCTTTGTGTTGGCCAGCGCCCTGCTGATTTTCATTCTGATCCGGCGCGATCGGCGCCAGCAGGAAATGCTCCAGCGTGAGGCGGAGGAGAGCGAGCAACGATACCGCAACTTGGTCGAGGTGTCGCCCGATGCGATCCTCGTCAACCGAGAGAATCGGATTGTCTTCATCAACCCAACTGGCGTTACAATGTTGGGTGCGCGCAATGC
The DNA here is from genome assembly GCA_023384495.1 of Caldilineaceae bacterium. Classification (GTDB taxonomy): domain Bacteria; phylum Chloroflexota; class Anaerolineae; order Caldilineales; family Caldilineaceae; genus CFX5. Next base: position 621 of record JAHDWG010000223.1, on the reverse strand, counting down.
CGATCAGATATTGGGAAGATCCCCGTTTGACATCTTTCACCCCGATTATCATGATGTCATCAGAGCGCGGATTCACCGCATGCTCACCGAGCGGACAAACAGCCCACCGCTCGAAGAAAAGATCATACGCCTCGATGGCGGTATTAGGCCGGTGGAGGTAGTGGCGACCCCAATTCAGTATGGTGGCGCTACGGCCGTCCAGGTGGTTATGCGCGACATCACCAACCGCAAGCGGGCCGAGGCGGAGATTCTCAAGCTGAATGCCGAACTCGAGCAGCGAGTATTGCAACGCACCGCGCAGCTCGCAGCCGCCAACAAGGAGCTTGAATCGTTCTCGTATTCGGTTTCGCACGACCTGCGCGCGCCGCTTCGCGCCGTCAGTGGTTTTGCGCAGATCATTGCTCGCCGGCACCGGGCCAGTTTGAACGAGGAAGGTCAGCGCTATATCGACAATATCGTGCTGGCCAGCCAGCGGATGAGCGAACTGATCGATGATTTGCTGGCCTACACTCGTATGGGACGGAGCGCAGTCAGCAAAGATGTTATCCCCCTGGGCGAGATCCTTGAGAGTCCATTTGAAAATTAGGCAGGAATCGGTGTGCGTTTGAGCATGGTGTGAAT
>JAHDWG010000756.1 GCA_023384495.1 Caldilineaceae bacterium | reverse complement strand
GGATCGACGCGCTCCTGCGCGCCGAACCTCACCGCGACTGCAGCCGCCCCGAACGCACCCGGGACCTCATGAACCGATTCGTGCGCGACTGCCAGATCTTACGGCCTTCTCGCAAGATTCGACTCATCCGAACATCCGCCGTAGCCGGCTGCGACGCTGCTTGTCGTAGCGCAAGCGTAGCCTCACGCCAACGGGGCGGCACCCTCGAACGGTAGCGGAGGGAGTCAGGCTGGCATGCAGCGGAAGGAGCACACGTGAACGACGAGTCGTCGATCCCTGATGGAGAACCAAGGACCCCTGCTGAAGAGCAGCCGGCGCTCCGGTCCGCCAGGCCGCCGGACTACGACCAGATCACCAGGCGGTTGGCCGCCTGGAGCTTCTGGCTCGGGATCGTCAGCATGTTCATCTTCCAGCTGGTGCTCGTTCCCCTTGCGGCGTTGATATTGGGCGTGTCGGCGGTCACCCGGAACGACCCGGGGCGGCTGACGGGCAAGTGGCGGGCCTGGGTCGGGGTTGCTTCTAGGGGGCGTCTACACCCTGTTGGCCCTCGTGAGGCTCCCTGGGTGATCCCTGGTGGGGTGCCGAAGTGGCGCGCGGTTGCTTGCCGTGTACGCGGCGTCGACATATCCTGAGGACGTGTCGAAATCTCACTCCAATATCGACATGAACCCGCCGGAGTGGTCGTCTGCGGTTCCGCACGACCACCTGGCGCCGCTGCCGCCACCCGTGGAGTTGGAGACGCGCGCGGTACTCAAGAGCTGTGTGGCGGCGCGCGTCGCGCTGGCCGAGCTCAAGCAAGCGGCTCAGCTGATCCCCAACCAGCACGTGCTGATCAACACACTTCCTCTGTTGGAGGCCCGCGCTAGCTCGGAGATCGAGAACGTGGTGACCTCGGCAGACGAGATGTTCCGAGCCTTGAGCGGGCCGGCCTCGGCAGACCCGGCCACTCGGGAGGCGTTGCGCCACCGCGAGGCGTTGATGGTCGGGTACCGGGAGTTGGAGCGGCGACCCCTTGGCGTGTGCATGGCGGAGCTCGTTGCGACGACCATCAAGGGCGTGACGATGAGCGTGCGCCGCGGTAGCGGCACGCAGTTGGTCAACCAGGCGACCGGCCGAGTCATCTACACGCCGCCGCAGGGGGAGCAGCGGCTTCGTGGCCTGCTCGGCAACTGGGAGAGGTTCCTGCACGAACGGGAGGACATCGACCCGCTCGTGAGGTTGGCCGCCGGACACTACCAGTTCGAGGCGATCCATCCCTTCAGCGACGGCAACGGCCGCACGGGTCGCGTTCTCAACAGCCTCTTCCTCATCGACGTTGGACTGTTGAGCGCGCCGATCCTCTACCTGAGCCGCTACCTCATCCAGCACAAGGCCGAGTACTACCGGCACCTCCTCGCCGTTACCGCCGAGGGCGAGTGGGAGCCGTGGATCCTCTTCATGCTGCAAGGGATCGAGGAGACCGCGGCCTGGACGCTGGTGAAGATCGAGGCCATCCGGGTCCTGGTCGAGGAGACGGCTGACTACCTCAAGCGGGTAGATCCGAGCCTGCACAGCCGCGAACTGATCGACGTCATGTTCGAGCAACCGTACGTGC
>JAHDWG010000222.1 GCA_023384495.1 Caldilineaceae bacterium | reverse complement strand
AGGGGTAAGCCGTCGTCGCTGAAGGTCTTGTGATGGTCCGGCCGGTCGGCCCAGGGGACGGCAGCAAAGCCACCGGCGTTGTGAAAGTACTCATAGACATAGAAGGCATCGTAGGCTTTGTCGAGGGCGCCGGATTTGGGTTTGTGGCCCAAGTGGGCTTCGGTCTGGTGCATGAGGGGAAAGAAGTAGGTGGCATCGCCTTTGTCAAAGGTCTGGGTAAAGTCGGCGAGCACGAATTCACCCCAGCCGTCGAGTTTGGCGGCGACGACGCCGGAGGCGTAACCCCAGTAGTACTCGCCCTTCTCCAGTGGAGGCAAGGAACTGGAAGCGGGCAGTCCCTCGGTGGTTGGGGTGGGCAGGACTGGTTCGTTGTCAGCGGGCGACGACCGCTGATTGCTTTTTTTCTTGCAGCCAAGCTTGCAGTCGGGGTCGCCCTTGGGCTGGCGCTGCTTGTCGTAGCGCTCTTCGACAAAAGACTTGGGGTTGTTCTCCTTGACCCAGGCCAGGATGTGCTTGGTGTCCAGTGAGATTTCATTGCCAAAGACGACGCCGTCGAGCAGCTCCGGCGGCAGTTCCCGTTGTAGCACCTGCACCGTACTCTGGAGCAGGAACTGGGTCTGGGCGGGGGGCAGGGTGCGCAAGAGGCGACTCCAGTGACGATGGGTCGGCAGGCTCTGCTCAATGTCAAAGCCCCACGAGTAGTGCGGCGAGGCGACCAGGTCAAAGCCCAACACCCAGACCAGCGCCGGCTGTTCACACAAGTACTCTTGCAGCTTGGGCATCGAGGGCAGCCCCTTGTCCAGCTTGATGAGGTAGGCGGCCACAAAGGGCGCATGACGTGCGGGCTTGGGACCCATGTGGTGGGGGGCTTCGGGAAAGTGCGCCCAGTCCAACTCACCCAACAGCCGCAGGTACTTCAGCGCCGCCGCCGATTCTCGCACAAAGGCCGGCAAGGCTGCGTCGTTCAGTTGCGCTAACTCGTGCAACGCCGGGCGCTCCAACGGCCAACCTGGACGCTTTGCTCGGCGCCACGCCCTGGCCGCCGACCACCAACTTGTGAGATAAGACGGAACTTGTGATAACATGAACGGGTCTCCTTTTTGGTTGTTGGCAAGTTCTGTGGTGGAACCCTTCCCGCCAAAAGGGAGACTTCTTTATACCACAAGCCGGCCTTGCGCCCTGCTTGCCGCTCGTCGCTTGGCGCACCCGGACGCCCGCTTGCGGATCCTATTTTTATCGTGTTCCGTCGCTGCGGCGCCCGCACGACGCCCCTCATCGCACTGCTTCCGCAATTCGGAACCTATCTTATGTTAAGTCCTGCCCTCAAGGGAAGGCGACGAAACGCCACGGGGACTGACGAGCGTAAGGAGCAAGGCGCTGGTGGCGGGCAAGCCGCAAGGCGTGCAGCCGGTCGGCAGAAGGGACGTGGGCGGTCAAGCCGCTGAAGGTCGTCGTCGTTTCTTCATCTGTTGGCTCCAGAAAGCGAATTCGGCCGGGGGGAGGGCCGAGCGAAAGGGCTGCTGGGTGGTGAGCAAGGTGAAGAAGATGCGATTCACCTTGTTGGCCACATGAATGATGGCCTCGGTGGGGGCCAGGCCACGCTGGCGGGCGCGGGCAAAGGCTTTGGCGCAGTCGGGGCAGTGGAGGGAAGCCTGAAAGCCCAACTGGAAGAGGGTGGCGCGCAGGAAGGGGGAGCCGCGGTGCGAGAGGCCGCCGGTGAAGTGCTGGTTGCCGGAGTCATGCTGGCTGGGGTCAAAGCCGGCAAAGGCCCAGATGTGAGCGGCGCTGGTAAAGCGCTGGTGGTCGCCGAGGGCGGCGAAGTAGCGGGCGGCGAGGAAGGGGCTGACGCCACCACTACCCGAGGCAAACCACCGGTCTGAATGAAAAAGGCTCTTGCCCGAAGCGCGTTCTAGCCCCCGGCCTCCAGCCACCGCACAGCCGCATCCAGCACCGGGTCGCCCTTGCCAAAGACCGTCTCTTCGTTGACCGGCACGCGCACCGTGGGCGCAACCCCCTTCCCCTCTATGTGGATTTCGCCATTCATATCCACGGCGCGGCCAATCGTGAAGCGGACAAACTGGCCGCCCGGCATCCTGAAATCGGCCACGCTGCCGCCCAGCCCCGCGGTCGGATATTGGCCGATGATGGCTGCCCGGTTTTGGAGCGTCAGGGCATAGCTGAAAAATTCACAGGCGCTCTTGCAGTTGGGGCCGACCAACACTGCCACCTTGCCCCGATAGCGCAGGTCGGGCGCGGGCAAAAAGAAGCGGTCTTCGGTGCGCGGGTCGAAGAAAAAGTCATCGAGCGCTTCATCGTAATAACCCGTGTTGCCCAGCCGCAACGGTTCGTTGAAGAAATAGGCCGCCATCTGGTCGGCCAAAAAGCCGCTGCCGCCGCTGTTTTTGCGCATGTCGATAATCAGCCCCGGCGTCTGCTGCTGCCGCAACGTACGGATCATACGCTCCCACAGTTGCACGGTGAGCAGATTGTTGTCTGAAAAGCTATCGATGCGCACATACCCATAACCGCTATCGAGCAGCTCGAATTGGACGGGCAATTCGGCGCCTGTGCGCCCCACCTCAAACGAGGAAACGTTAAAACTCTCGCGCTCGCTGCTCGTCGCCAGCGTCACGCTCTGCGCTGCGCCGTCTTCCGGGTTGCGAAAACGAACCGTGCGCGCCGTCCCTGCCGGCGAACGTAACACATAGCGAAGTTGTTGCAGCCGCTTGACATGCGCCGTGCTAAAGGGGCCAGACCACGCAAAGGCGTCGGCGACCGCTTCGCGCATCGGCTGGTCATCTAGCGCCAGAATTTCGGCCCGCACCTGAATGCCGGCCCGCGCCGCCGGCCCGTTCTCGGTCAAATAGGTAACGATGATGCGTCCGTCGTCAAGCTCCTGCACCGCCATACCCAGCCCCCCGGCGGTGGCCTGTTGAAAATCCTGCGCCACAAAGGGGCCGCTCACATGGCCGTCGGGGATGGCGAAGGTGACGTCGCGCAATGCGCGCAGATAGGCGCGCGTGTCGCGCTCTTCCTCGGCGGCGACGAAGTGCGGGCGGAACTCGGCGTGGATGGCGTCCCAATCCAGCCCCTTGTAGTCGGTAAACGCATATTCGCGGCGCATAAGGTCGATCATGGCGTCGAAGGCCGCGCTGTAGCCCAACCGCGAAAAGTCTTTCAGGGCGGCGCTGCCCGGCTCCACCAGGTCGATGACGGGGTAGCGCGAGCGGTCAAAGCGAAAGGGCGTCTCGTCCATATCCACCACCGTATAGCCGGCGGGCAAGCGCACAATCGGGTCGTCGGCAGTGAAGAGCAGGCCATCGGCGCCAAAACCCACTGGGAACCCCTGCTGATCGTCGGGGGCATAGACGAGCACCTTGCCGCCGATCACCTCGCGCCGGGTCTCGGCCAACTCACTCACCCGTGTGGAGGCATAGGCGGTGGACCAGCCGCCGCCAAAAAGGTCGCGCTCTTCAAGAAATGGGTCGCCGAAGATGTTGGTCCAATAGGCGACGGCAAAGATCATGACCCCTGCGTCGGGCCGGCCATTGTTGTCCACATCGCGCAGGGTGGCCTGTGGCTCAACCGGCAGCGCCAGGGTGTATGAGAAGGGGGAGGTGAAGAAGTCCGAGGTGATTTGCCCCAGCGTTTGTGATTCCTTGGGGAAGAGGAAAGCCTGGTTGCGGTCGACAAAGCCGGCCTGGTCTTCCAAGATGACCATCGGCGCGGCGACACCCACGGTAAAGAGCGGGTTGGTGTAAGTGAGTTGGCCGCGCAAGGCCACCGGCCCGCCCTCGTCGTTGACAAGCTCGGCCGGCGGCGCAGCGGACGGCGACTGCGCCACAGCCGGCCCCCCTAATAGGTTGGCGACAAGCGCAACGAGCAACAGACATTGGCGAAATCGTTTATTCATGGGCGCGCCGTACACTTTTCAACAGTTGGGTGCGCTCATACCCAATCACATCGTCCAGAATTTGTTCGAGCGTATGGGCGGGCCGCCACCCAATGGCGCGCTCGATTTTGGCCGTATCGGGGACACGGCGGCGCATGTCTTCAAAGCCGGGCGCATAGGCCTCAGAATAGGGGATGTGGCGCAACGTCGATGCGCTGTCCGCCCGGTCGATGACGGTCTGCGCCAGGGCGTTGATCGTGATCTCATCTCCACTGCCGATGTTGTAGATCTCGCCCGCTGTGATCTCAGGGCGGTTGAGCAACGCCTCCAGCGCGCCCACAGTGTCGGATACATGGCAGAAACAGCGGCTTTGCTCGCCGTCGCCGTACACGGTCAACGGTTCCCCTTGCAACGCCTGGCGCACAAACCGGGGCACGACCATGCCATAGCGCCCGGTCTGCCCTGGCCCCACCGTGTTGAAGAAGCGGGTGATGGTCACCGGCAGCCCATACTCGCGATAGGCGGCGAGGCCCAGGAATTCGTCGAGCAGCTTGCTGGCCGCATACGACCAGCGGCTGCGGCTCGATGGGCCCAGAAGCAAGTCGTCTTCTTCGGAGAAGGGCGTGCGCACCCCTTTGCCATAGACCTCGCTGGTGCTGGCGAGCAGTGTGCGGCAGCGATAGCGCCGCGCCGCCTTGAGCACCGTATGCGTCCCCATCACGTTGGTTTCGATGGTTTCGGTGGGGCGCTCCACCACCAGTTGCACCCCAACGGCGGCGGCCAGATGCACGATGGCGTCGGCCTGACTCGCCAGCCGGTCGAGCACCAACTCGTTGTTCAAGTCTTCGATGGCAAAGGAAAAGCGCTTATGCCCGACAAACTCGCGGATATTCTCAAAGCTGCCGGTGCTCAAATTGTCGAGGACGGCGACCGTCTCGCCATTCGCCAGCAGGGCGCGCGTCAGATGGCTGCCAATAAAGCCAGCCCCCCCGGTGATCAAGATGTTCATAGGCTTTCCACACTTTGCTCTGTTTGGATACGATACACCCCCATCCCGCCCATGCGCGTTGGCAGATAGGGTCATCTGTGCTACCATGGGGCGCAATCGTGTGGGCGCATCGCCCCGCGATGGCCCGACGCACCTTGTCAATCATGGCGCCCTGACAGGCGTCTCACCCAGGAGGGCGCAATGCGAATCTGGCTGATTGGCGCCGACCAACGGGGCGGCGACATCCTCCGTCAACTTGCCAAGAATCAGAATATCGATCTCTTTGTCACCGACGCCAAGGAACGTCCACGCGCCGTTGCCGAAGGCATCATCGCCGCGGTGGATCAGGTTGAGGTGGTGACGCCCATGAATGTCAATACACTGGCTCGCCGCATCCGCCCGGACCTGATCCTCATCGACTCTGGCGCAGACCAGCGTAGCCTGGGCAACGTGACCGGCGGCATGACCTTCGCCACGTCGCTGACCAATGAGATCGCCAATGCCAGTGAATACCCTTGCATCGTGCTTTGAGCCGGCGCGGCAGCCTGCCGCATGATTATAGTATACGTCAGCCGGGCAATATGCAACATTGTCTGACCAACTGACATTCCAACTTTGTACATTATGGATGCCCCAACGCCCGCCATCGCGACGACGCCCCCCCACAACCTGGGCCTCTATCGGCTCGAAGGCTTTAGTGGCTACCGCGAGCAACTGCTTCAACTGCACGAATGGCTTGCCGGTGGCGATAATCGCCCCGCCATTGCAGTGAGCGGCAGCCAGGGCGTGGGCAAAACCTCGCTTGTCACCGCCGCAGGGTGGAACCACTTGCGCCACTTCAGCGATGGCGTGATCCGAGTGAGCGCGGCCGGCGGCGGGCGCTTTCGCCTCTATGATGTCGTGCGCACCATCGACAGCGTCTTCGGCGCCGAATTGACGCGCACGGCCCCCGAACGCTGGGGGGTCAGTATTCTGGAGCAGCTCTATCGCCGCAAACGGCTGCTCATTATTGATAAACTGGCCGGCGCAACCGAGGAAGAACTCCAGACATTGGTCGACATCATCGGCCATCTGCATGAGACCGGCGGCCAGGCCCGCATCATCCTCATCGACCGCAACTTTAGCAGCGCGATCGCCGACTTGGTGCAGCATCAGCACATCCAGCTCGAAGGGCTTGCCGCCGCCGACCTGCCCACTTTCATTGACCGCCGTGCGCCATCCCCTGGGCGCGATACGGCGCTGGCGCACGTGGATGAACTCTTCACCCTGAGCGGTGGCCGCCCCCTCAATTTGCGGCTGCTGCTGGGCCTCTTGGCGGATCTGCCGTGGCCCGACCTGGCCACCCTGATGGGCGGCAACTGCGATGAAACGGGGCGGGTCTTTACACCGGCGCTGGTCGCCTTTGCCGTCGAGAATTTCGCCATCTTCAACCCGCAGGCAGGGCCGCTGCTCAACCGGCTGGTCAGCGCCAGCGGTGGGGCGTCTGACGCCGCGCTGCGCAGCCTCTTTTGGGATGGGCTCGGCGCGGTTGCCGAATTGGAGGCGACCATCGAAGCGCTCGTTGCGCGCGCGCTGCTCGACCATGACCGGCTGCGGGGCCGATTGGTGATGCACCCGCTCATCCGCGCCTATTTGGAAGAAAACGCCGTTCTGCTGGGCGAAGAGTGGGAGCGCAGCCATGCTCGCCACTATTTGCAATACGCTCAAGAATACCAGGCAGTTCCCCTGACCCGTTGGCCCCAGGTCGATGTGGAGTGGGGCAACATCTATCGCGGGGCGGATTGGTGCGTGCGGCGGATGGCGCAGATCTGGGGCCAGGCGCCGATTGATCTGCTGCGCGACAAGCCAATCGATGAGCAGCGGATCACGGCGCCAGAAGCGCAAGACCCGCAGCGCGATGACCTGCGCATTGTGCGTGATTACGGGCTTGCGCTGGCCCACTACGCCTTTTGGCGGCACCCTCCGGGCATCCAAGAGTGGCTGGCGGCGGGCGCGCTGGCCTCGCTGGCGCTGGCCGACTTGCGCAACTATGGCGTCTTTCTCATGAACATTGGCCGTCAGCTCTTCTTCCACGGCGAGGTGGAGCAAGCGGTCCACTGGCTGGAACGCGCCGAGGCTATCTTCGACCCGCGCGACCTGCTCATGGAGTTGGCCTATGTGCTCACAGACTTGGGCACGGCGCACCGCGCGCTCAAGCAAGAACGGCGCGCGCTACGCTACTTCCAGGGCGCCTTCGACTGTGTGGCGCAGTCGGGCAACCTCGAGGCATTGGCAACCGCCTATATGAACCTGGGCAGCGCCTATTACGCCATGAACAGCATCGACCGCGCGCTGCAAGAGCAACGCAAGGCGCTGCGTGTGGCCCTCCGCCGCGAAGAGCAGCATCAAGTCGCCAGCGCCTTTAACAACATGGGGTTGGCCATGGAGGCCATCGACCGGCTCGAAGAAGCCCAGCACGCCTACGAGCAGGCGCTCGATGTCTTCCAACGGATCAAAGACCCGATTGGCGTCAGCGCCTGTTACAACAACCTGGGCTCGGTCAGCTATGCGCGCAACAACTTTGGGCAGGCGCTGATGTGGTATGAACTCGACCTCAAGTTGAGTGAAACACGCGGGGCATGGACCGACATGGCCGCCACGCTCCACAACCTGGGCCACGTGGCGCTGGAATTGGACGAGCCCGAGCGGGCCAAGGCCTACTTCGTCCAGAGTCGCGACCTCTACGCCGCGTTTCAGTTGAGCGATTATGTGGACGAAGAAGAGGCCATGATCGACCTCATCGACGCCGGCGCACAATAAGCGAATTTGATTTCCCCTTTTGCCATTCTCAGGAGGAACCCACCATGCAACTCTATGGACAAACGTGGCGCCGCCGCGAGCTGGAAGCGCGCATCGGCCGGCTGGAGCAGATTGCAGGCGTGCGCCGCATGGCCTTGACCGAGGGCAAGGAGGCCGGCGTCGAGCAGATCCAGGTGCGCACCGGCGCCGGCCTCTGCTATTATGTCTCGCCCACGCGCGGGCTAGACATCTCGCTGGCCGAGTTTTGCGGCGCGCCCATCAGTTGGCAATCGGCCAACGGCGATGTCCACCCGACCTATTTCGACGACAAGGGGCTGGCCTGGCTGCGCACCGCCACCGGCGGCCTGCTCATGACCTGCGGCCTGACCCAGGCCGGCGCGCCCGGGCGCGATGGCGACCAGGAGTTGGGGCTGCATGGCCGCGCCCATCACATCCCGGCGCGCCAGGTGGCAGCCGAGGGGCGCTGGCAGGGGGACGAATACGAAATGCGCGTGGCCGGCCTGGTGGAAGAGAGCATCATCTTTGGCGAGCATGTGCGGCTGGCGCGCGAGATCCGCAGCAAGCTGGGCAGCAACACCATCGAGATCACCGATGTGGTCGAGAACCTGGCCTTTACGCCCGCCCCGCTCATGTTGCTCTATCACTTCAACTTTGGCTTCCCCCTGCTCATGGACGAGACGGTCATGCGCTTCCCCTCGCACAAGGTCTGGCCGCGCGACGCCTGGTCGCCGCTGGAGGGGTATGACCGCTGGGCGCCGCCCGAACCGGGCCACAAGGAGCGCGTCTACCTGCACGAAGAGATCGATACGGTGGCGGGCTGGGCCTCGGCCTCGGTGCACAACCCCCGTTTCCCCATGGGGGGCGAGCGCAAGCCACTGACCGTGCGCCTCTCGTGGGCCACTGAGAATCTGCCCCGCCTGGTGGAGTGGCGCATGGCCGGCGCGGGCGAGCACGTCTTGGGCATCGAGCCGACCAATGTCACCGTGCTGGGCCGCGCCGACGCCCGCCACCAGGGGACGCTGGTCACGCTGGCGCCGGGCGAGGCGCGGACCTTCGCCATGCGTCTTGATGTGGAGGTGGGGTAACCTCAGTCAGCCCACTGCCGACGCCTTTGGCGCAGGCGGGGAAAAGAGGCTGCTGGCCCGAATTTGCAGCCTGGCCAACACTGCGGATTCGACCAGATCGTCTTCGGTGTATTGGCCAAACAAGGCATATTCTCCGTTTGACAGCGTGTACACCTCTACCAGACGAGCTTTGGGGTCCACCAGCCAATATTCCGGCGCGCCGGCCCGTTCGTAGGCATCGAACTTCACGTGGCGGTCGAGCCGGATCGAGGCAGGTGCGATCACGTCGACATAGCCTATCACCGCTGGTTCACAGGGGCCAAACGAGGCATTGTCTATGCGCTGGCGGATTCGCATGTGCTAGAAACTCACCTTACGCAGTAGGTGGTAGTGACAAGCTGTCAGCGGATGTTTGGAACGGATTGAACGGATGGGTGCGCCGAATCCGTTCCCTGTTCGAACCAGGCCGAGCGGGTGCGCTCGTTGGTATCCGTTCAATCCGCTCTCAGAATTCGTTGACAGTTGTGTCTGCGTAAGGTGGATTAGAAAGCATCCGGCGAGGTCAAAGCGGCGTGCAGGATGCGGCTGGAGAGGTTGCCAAAACTGCCAGGTCTCTCGTGGGGCCGGGCCGATTCTATTTCTCCTTGCTGATGAACTTTTCCGGCGCCCACAGCTTGTGTCACCTCGTACATTTGTGCTAGAATCGGTGTGGATCCATAGCTCGACAGATCGCTATATTGGCTGAATAAACAAGAAGCTCCACGTTTTCAAACAGAACAAAGCAGATCGCTATATTTGCACGTTTAACGCCGAGGCGCAAAGATGCGGAGACGCAAAGAGTTCGCATCCGTTCCGCTTTGCGTCTTTGCCTCTCTGCGTCTTTGCGTTGAATCAAAGCTGCAAAGATAGCGGTAGAGAAGCGTGCCTATTGCGAAGATGGAAGCTCACCCCATGCCAAACTCACCCCTCACCCCCCAGCGCACCATCGACGAGCTCAAGGATCTGCGCGCGCTCACCGGCAACGCCGACGGCGCCCAACGCGTCTGCTGGACGGATAGCTGGGCGCAGGCGCGGGCCTGGCTCAAGGCCAAGCTGGCTGAGCTGCCCGTCGAGGTGGTCACCGACGAGGCGGGCAACCTCTGGGCGACGCTGCGCGGCCACACCGACCAGGCGCTGCTCATCGGCGGCCATCTGGATTCGGTGCCCAATGGCGGCTGGCTCGACGGCTGCCTCAACACGCTGGCCGGGCTGGAGACGCTGCGCCGCATCGCCGCCGAAGGGACACCCCCCGTCACCGTGCGCCTGGTGGACTGGGCCGACGAGGAGGGGGCGCGCTTTGGGCGCAGCCTGCTTGGCTCCAGCGCCGTCTCGGGTTCGCTCGACCCCGACGAGGTGCGCCATCTTACCGACAAGGACGGCATCAGCCTGCCCGACGCGCTGGCCCAACACGGCGTGATCCTCGACCAGATGAAGAAGGCGGGCCGCCAACTGAAGAACGCCGCCGCCTATCTGGAGCTGCACATCGAACAGGGGCCGGTGCTCGAAGGGCTGAAGCTGCCGGTGGGCGTCGTGCTCGGCACCTTTGGCGTCGAGCGTCACGCCATCCGCTTCACGGGGCAATCGGCCCACGCCGGCTCCACCCCCATGGACCAGCGCCGCGATGCGCTGGGGGCCGCCTCCAAGCTCCACCTGGAGATCCGCGCGATCGCCAGGCGGCATGGCGGCGTCTGCACAGTGGGCAGCGTGCAGACCAGGCCGGGCATTGTTACCGCGGTGGTGGGCCAGTGCGACATGACGCTCGACCAGCGCCACCTGGACGCCGGCCGGCTCGCGCAGATGCTGGCCGAAGCCAAGGCCGCCGGCGAGCGCTTCGCCCACGAGGAAAAGGTCACAGTCGAATGGCGGCGGCTGTGGAACATCCACCCCATCCCCTTTCACCCGGCGCTGATCGAGCTGGCCGACGCCGCCGTGCGTGAGGTGTGCAACGCCTCACACCGCCTGCCCAGCGGCCCGCTCCACGACGCGGCTGAGGTGGCGCGGGCCGGCGTACCCACGGTCATGCTCTTTGTGCAGAGCCTGCGCGGCCTCTCGCACGCCAAAGAGGAGGACACCTTGGAGGAGCACATCGCGCTCTCCGTCCGCGCGCTGGACCGCCTGGCGACCAAGACAATGGAATGGATTGCCTTTTAACCGTGTTGAACGGTTTGATATTCGTGTCCGCTCAATCCGTTCTGCGAATCCGCTGACAGCTTCCTGTCGCCCCCACTGCGTAAAGTGAGTGAGTAAAGCAAAGGGGCGACTACAAGGCTGCCCCCTTGGCTATGTGTACACGCGATCTGTGTATACGCGATCATAGATAGACGCGTGGGACGCGCGCCTGAATCCGGCTGACAACGTCATAGTTGTTGGTCTGTAGGCGCGACGCTACTTCTTCGGCGCTGCAGTGGGCGTCACCCTGGCGGCCAATCAGCACCACCTCATCCCCCTGGCGGACAGCGCCCGTCTTCGCCTCGATCTCGGTTACATCCACCATCGTCTGATCCATACAGACGCGCCCCACAATTGGCGCGGGCTGACCGTGGATCAACACCGCGCCCCAGTGATAAGGCCGGCGAGGAAAGCCGTCTGCGTAACCAAGGGGGAGGACGGCGATGGTGGTGGGCGCGGTTGCCACAAACTCCTGCCCATAGCTGACGCTTTCACCCGGCTGCAAATGAAGAACTTGAGCGACCACAGCCTTCCACGACAGCGCGGGTCGAAAGGCCGCGGGCAAGCGGGTTGCATCGGCATCGGGATGCAGGCCGTAGAGGGCGATGCCGCTACGAACCATGTTGAGGTGGGTGTGGGGCATGGTCAACAGGGCAGCGGAATTGGCGGCATGGGCAAGCGGTGGGCGCAGACCATGCGCCGAGAGCTGGTTGAGCAGCGCGCAGAAACGATGAAATTGCGTCTCGGCAAAGTGTTTGTCGGCCAGGTCCGAAGTGGCAAAGTGTGTGAAAATCCCTTCGACAACCAGGCTGGGCTGGTTGGCAAGCGCAGCAAGGAACGGGGGGGTGGCCTCAACAGTCAGCCCCAGGCGGTTCATCCCCGTATTCACCTT
>JAHDWG010000221.1:4592-11847 GCA_023384495.1 Caldilineaceae bacterium | reverse complement strand
GGCGACCTCATGTTCTGGAATCGCATCCAACATGTGGACGCCGACCCGGCCCAGGGCGCGCTCCGCTATGACACCACCACCTGGCGCAAAGAGCCCGATTACCCGCTCGGCGCGCTCTTCGACGGCGGCATCCACCTCATCGCCAGCCTGGGGAGCGTCTTTGGCCCGCCGGCGTCGCTTTTTGCCACGGGCCGGCAACTGCGCCCGGAGTATGGCGAATATGACCACGTGGTCACCCTCTTCCACTACGCCAGCGGCGCCAGCGGTGTCTTGAGCCACGCCACCGCGCTCTCACCCGCCCAGAACCTCTATCACATCCACGGCAGCCGCGGGGCGATTGTGGTGGAGCGCGGCTGCTTGCTCATCGACCGCGGTGGCCAATCCCCCCGCCGCATCGAGCTCCCCAACGAAAACCCGCGCGTCAACCTCTGGCAGGCCATGGTTCACGCCTGGCAGGCCGGGGCCGAACCCGCCTATAACCTGGAACGCGCGTTGCTCGATGTGGCCATTCTGGAAATGGTGGACCGCTCGATCAAAAGCGGGCAACGTATGGCGGTGACAAAAGAACCCGATAGAGTCATTTGAACCATCGAACTGAATCATCCAAATGCAATACAAACCAGGAGCAATTCGCATGAGTGGCATGGGGGTTTCCAAGATCAAAACCAACCCGGTGACCGACAAGCTGCGCGGCGGCCAACCGTGTGTGGGGACGTGGCTGACGCTCTGTTCGCCCGTGGCGGCTGAGAGCATCGCCCAGGTGGGTTGGGATTGGCTGGTGGTGGACGCCGAGCACAGCCCGGTGGGCTTTGAGACCATGGTCAACTGCTTCCGCGCCGCGCAGTTGGGCGGCGCCGCGCCCATGGCGCGCGTGCCGTGGAACGACACCGTCTGGATCCAGCGCACGCTCGACGCCGGCGCGCTGGGGCTGGTGGTGCCCATGGTCAACACCGAGGCCGACGCCCGCCACGTGGTCAGCAACATGCGCTACGCCGTGCGCGGGCAGCGTAGCTTTGGCGGCAGCCGAGTCGCTGCCTACATCGAGGGCGATTATCGCACATGGGCCGATGAACACCTGGCCGTCATCGTGATGATCGAAACGGTGCAGGCGGTGGAAAATGTGGAGGCGATCATGGCGGTGGATGGGGTAGTGGGCTGCTTCATCGGCCCCAACGATCTCGCGCTCTCCATGGGCCTCTCGCAAAAGGAAATCGGCGGCGAGGCGCACGAAGCCGCCATGATGGAGGTGCTGGCCGCCTGCAAAAAGACGGGCAAGGCCGCCGGCAAACATTGTTTTAGCGGCGCCGAAGTCACCATGCGGATTGGGCAGGGCTTCCAGTTTCTAGCCCTGATGAGCGATGGCGCGCTGATGGCCAAGGCCGCCCGCGCCGAGTTTGCCGCCATCGACTTTTCGGGCGCCGCCGCGGCGGAAGCCAAGGACGCCAGGGGGACGCTATATTAGAGGGTGGACGATAGAGGGTGGACGATAGAGGGTGGACGATGGACGATGGACGATAGACGGTTTACGGGGGAGCGCTATGAGGATTATTGACACCCATTGCCACGCGACGCCCATCTGGTATGAGCCGGTGGAGAGCCTGGTGGATCAGATGGACCGTAACGGGGTGGCGCACGCCGTGTTGGTCCAGATCAACGGGCAATACGATAACAGCTATCAGTTCGAGTGCGAGCGGCGCTATCCCGGTCGCTTTGCCTCGGTGGTGCTGGTGGACGCCGCGCGCCCCGACGCCCCCCAGCAGTTGGAACAGTTGGCGTGCGCCGGCGCACGGGGTGTACGGCTGCGCGCAGAGACGCGTTTCCCCGGCGCCGACCCGTTGGCGCTCTGGCGCACGGCCAACAGCCTGGGGCTTTCCGTCTCGTGCGCGGGGGCGGCGGACGAATTTGCCACCGCAGCCTTCGGGGAGGTGGTCGCCGCCTTCCCCACCCTGCCCATCATCGTCGAACATTTGGGGGGACTCAAGGCTGCCGATCTGACCACGCCCGCGGGGATCGACCGCTGCGCCAGCGTCTTTGGGCTGGCCCGCTACGCCAATGTCTATCTGCGCATTCACGGATTGGGCGAGTTCTGCACGCGCAACATGCCCGTGACGGCCCCCTTTCCCTTCGACCCGGCGGGGCTACCGCTGCTGCGCCAGGCATACGACGCCTTTGGCGCGGGGCGGCTCATGTGGGGCAGCGACTACCCGCCGGTGAGCGGGCGTGAGGGATACGCCAATGCGTTGCGCTTGACCCAGGCCCAGTTTGCCGACAAATCCGCGGATGAACAGGCGCTCATCTTTGGTGGCGTCGCCGCGCAGGTCTATGGCTTTGACTGAGTTTTGCAGGGTTGGAAACCCACGGCTGACAGTGCAAAGTCGCCTCAGCGACTTGGTTTGTAGCGGCGGTTCCCATACTGCCGCTGTCCAGCATACAGGCGGCGCGCCCAGAGGCGGGGGGCCTCTGGGCGCGGAAACCGCTGCTACGGATCAAATCTGTGATCGACCAAAATTCGTTCGTTATAGACTCACCTTACGCAGTCTCCCCTGGGAACGCCAGCATCTTGCTGGCAGCCGCCAGAGATGGCGGCGATCCCGAGTGCGTAACGTAAGTTATAGATAAAAAGCGGCAGCGCCACAGGAAATCATGGCGTGCATCGCACTCTGTCGCCCTACCGACGGTCTTCTGCGGCGCGACCCTACCAAGCAGCATAAGGAGCAATTTTTCTTTCTATGAAACCTAAAGTTTGGTCTGAAGTACAACTTCACCCCGAGGCGCTGGCCCGCATCCAGGCTGTGGCCGACGTTATCATCACCCGCGAACGGGGCGAACTGCCCGGCGCCGAGGTTGCGGTGATTGGCGGCAGCACGGTGGATGACGCCTTTCTCGACCAGGCCGGCCCCACGCTCAAGATGGTCATCCGCCACGGGATCGGCTACAACGCGGTTGATGTGCCAGCCTGCACGGCGCGCGGGGTGCTGGCCTGCAACACGCCCGACGGCCCCACCGAAAGCACGGCGGAACACACCGTCACGCTCTTGCTCAGCGTCGCCAAGCGCATCCTCGAAGCGGACACCGTGCTGCGTCACAACCAGCCCTATTCCCGCGCCGGGCTGACCGGGGTGGAGGTGCGCGACAAGGTGCTGGGTGTGGTCGGTTTTGGGCGCATTGGCCGCCGCGTTACCGACATCTGCGCGCTGGGTCTGCGCATGCGTGTGTTGGTCTACGATCCGTTTCTCAACGCCAACACAACGCTGCCGGACGGGGCTGCGGTGGTGGATGCGCTCGATACGCTGCTCGCCGAGGCCGATTTTGTGACGGTCCACGCGCCGCTGGCGCCCGAGACGCACCACCTCATCAGCGATCGCGCGTTCGGGGTGATGAAGCGGGGCGCCTATCTGATCAACGCCAGCCGCGGCCCCGTGGTGGACGAGGCCGCGCTAATCCGCGCCCTGCAGAGCGGGCATCTGGCCGGCGCAGGTTTGGATGTCTTTGACCCTGAGCCGCCCCACCCCGACAATCCACTGTTGCAGATGCCGAATGTGATCGCAACGCCGCACGTGGCCAGCAACACCGACAAGGGCAACTGGCGCATGTCGCAGGGCGTGGCCGACCAGGTGATCCAACTGCTGGCCGGCGAGCGGCCCACCTTTGTCATCGATGCGGCGGCCTGGCCGGGGCGGATGGGGACGTAGAACGAAGAGCACGAAGCGATTACAAATTTCCCGCGATTTCCACAAGGAGGAAACCCATGAGTCCAAAGGAATGGCAGACGCACAACCCATCCGGCAGCAAACGGGTGATCGTCACCAAGACGCTGCCCGGCGCGCGCTGGCTGGAGGTTCTGGCCGGCAGCGGCAGCCGGGTCGAGGTCTGCACGTCGCCCGATATTCTCAGTGTGGACGAGATCAAGGCGGCGATTGGCGAGCGTTGCGACGGCGTCATCGGCCAGTTGACTGAAGATTGGGGCGAGACGCTCTTTGCCGCGCTCAAGGCCGCCGGCGGCAAGGCGTACAGCAACTATGCCGTGGGCTACAACAACGTCAAGGTAGACATTGCCACCAAACATGGCATTCCCGTCGGCAACACGCCCGGCGTGCTCACCGAGACGACGGCGGAGATGGCGGTAGCGCTCACCTTCGCCGCTGCGCGGCGGGTGGTCGAGGCCGACGCCTTTATGCGCGGGGGCCACTATCACGGTTGGCTGCCCACGCTCTTTTTGGGTACGTTGCTCAAGGGCGCCACAGTGGGCGTCATCGGCGCGGGGCGCATCGGCGCGGCCTACGCCCGCATGATGGTCGAAGGCTTCAAGATGAACCTGGTCTACTATGACCTCTATCAGAACAAGACGCTGGAACAGTATATCGCCGATTATGCCGATTTTCTGGCTGCGCATGGCGAGCCGCGCGTCACCTGCACCCGCGTCGATAGCCCAGAGGCCGTCTTGCAGCAGGCTGATCTGGTGAGCCTGCACCCGGTGCTCGACGCAACCACCCACCACCTAATGAACGCCGAGCGGCTCAACCTGATGAAGGAGGACGCCATCCTCATCAACGCCAGCCGCGGGCCGGTGATCGACGAGGCGGCCCTGGTGGCGCACTGCCAGGCGCACCCCAACTTCCGCGCCGGGCTGGATGTCTTTGAGGATGAGCCGGCCATGAAGCCGGGGCTGAGCGACCTGCCCAACGTGGTCATCGTGCCCCATATCGCCTCGGCCACCAGTTGGACGCGTGAGGGCATGGCGACGCTGGCCGCCAGCAATGTGGCCGGGGTCCTCAACGACTATCCCGTCTGGCCCGACCCGAACAACATTCTACCCTTCCTGGGCGACAACGCGCCCGAGGCCGCGCCGAGCATTGTCAACGCCAAAGAGTTGGGCTTGCCGGTCGCCACGGCGTAATCCGAAATCCGATTGTTGATCTTGCAGATTGGCAAATGTGTGGCCGGGTTTGAACTTTGGAGATAGAGAATATGCCCAAACTTGTGATGATGCCGCCGCAAAGGCCGTTGAACTGGCAGTGGGCCGAACGGCTGGAGGAGGCGCTGCCCGACTATGTGATCGCGCTGCCCGAAACCGGCGATGACGCCCGCCGCGAACTGGTGGACGCCGACGCGGTCTTTGGCTGGGTGCCGCCCGACATGCTGCCGCTGGCGCAAAAGCTGCGCTGGCTGCAGAGCCCCCAGGCCGGCCCGCAGGCTGGCTTCTACTACAAAGAACTGGTCGAGCACCCGGTCACCATCACCAACCCGCGCGGCGTCTTCAATGACCACATCGGCCAGCATATTCTGATGTTTGTGCTGGCGCTGGCCCGCGGCCTGCCGTATTACATGGACGCACAGCGCCAGCGCCGCTGGGACCCCGACGCCCGCCAAAGCGCCTATATCGACCTGGCCACGGCCACAGCGCTGGTGGCCGGCGTCGGCGGCATCGGTCACGAGGCGGCGCGGCTCTGTCACGCCTTTGGCATGCGCGTGTTGGGGGTGGATCGGCGCTGGGAATATGATGCGCCCTTTGTCGAAAAGCATACACCCGATGATCTCGATGCGCTGCTGCCCCAGGCTGACTTTGTCATTGCCACCACACCGCATACGCCCGAAACCGAGGGGATGTGGAACGCCGCTCGCTTTGCGCGTATGAAGCCAACGGCCTACTTTGTCAACATCGGGCGCGGTCTCACCACCAGGCTCGACGACCTGGCCGACGCCGTCGAACAGGGGGTGATTGCCGGCTGTGCGCTGGATGTGTTCGAGGTGGAGCCGCTGCCGGCGGAGCACCGGCTCTGGGGCATTCCCAACGTGATCCTGACGCCGCACATTGCGGTCAAGGATGCCGAGAACATTGCCGACCGTCAGCTTGCCCTTCTGCTCGACAATGCGCGGCGCTTTGCCGCCGGCGAGCCACTGCGCAACGTGGTCGACAAGGCGATGTGGTATTAGTACTACAACGAGACTTTCTTGAGGTGCGATGCGCTTTGCCAAGTGCATTGCACCTCTGACCCGTACTGCGAAGTCTCGTTGTAATAATAGGAGGATCGATCCATGGCTTATTATCTGGTACGCGCCCGGCCTAAGCCCGAACGGCTGGCTGAGCTGGCGGAAAAGCTGCGCGCCCATGCGTTTATGGATCTGCGCCCCTTTGGCCAATCGCTAAGCCAGGGGCTCAACGGCGCCCGGTGGGAAGGTGAGGGCGTCGCCGTCTGGGAGGAAGAGGACTATTGTTCGCCGCCGCTGGCCATGGAGCGGGCCGCCATGCTCGATGACTACTTCGACGAGATCACCGTCGAGCGCGTGGCGCGTGACGAAGGCTGGGTGCGCATCGCAGCGCTGCCGCCGCTCTTCCCAGAGCTGGCGACAGCAGGGTCGTCGACCGCTGGGCCGGCATAACACTGAGATGCAAATGGCAAACCGCACACCTCTGCCACATCGATGGATGGGGATTGCCGGGGCGCTGCTGTTGAGCGGCTGCGTCGCCGCGCCGCTGCCGCTCATCCAGCCGGGGACGCCTGCGCCGGCGGCTGCCACTTTTGTAACACAGCCAGCAGGGGAGGCCGAGATGGCGTTGATCACAGCCGCCGAACGCGGCGATTTGGACACTGTGCAGCAGCTCCTGGCCGCCGGCGCAGTGGTGGATGCACGCGATGGGCGCGGACGCACGGCGCTGATCGCCGCGGCCTATGGCAACCACGTCGAAGTGGCCGCCGCCCTGATCGCCGCCGGCGCCGATGTAAATCTCAAAGACAATACACAGCAAAGCGCCTATTTGATCCCGACCGCGGACGGCCATTTGGAGCTGCTCAGGCTGACGCTGGCGAACGGGGCCGATGTCCACAGCACCGACAGCTACAACGGCGCCGGCCTGATCCGGGCGGCGGACCGGGGCCACGTGGAGATCATCGAAGAGCTGCTCAAGACAGAGATCAACGTCGACCATGTCAACCGGCTAGGGTGGACGGCGCTGCTCGAGGCCATCATCCTCGGCGACGGCGGGCCGCGCCACACCGAGGTCGTCCGCCTGCTAGTTGAGGCTGGCGCCGATGTCAACCTGGCCGACGGGCAGGGCGTCACGCCATTGGCGCATGCGCAACAGCGCGGCTTTCAGCCCATCGTCGAGATCTTGCAGGCGGCGGGCGCGGAATAGATTTGACACACGTTGGCCTCTCTTCGCATCTGGTCAAGTCCGCTTCCCGTATCATCAAACACAACCCACGTAGGAAGAAACTCACGGGCAAACCGGACCACCTCAAAGGCGGTCTCTCTA
>JAHDWG010000221.1:0-4582 GCA_023384495.1 Caldilineaceae bacterium | reverse complement strand
TCAGAGCGTTCGGCGCCCCCTTTGGCGTTGGAATGGCTCGTACATTCTGGGGAAGCCAGGATCAGGTCGATTGGACCCAATTCGGATCTGAGCTGCTTCGGGCACAGTTTTGTAATGTCATCACAAATGACCCGGGCGTCCGGGAAATTGGCGGCGAAGGTTTGTGCGGCAGGTTGCCAGCGATCAATCCCGGCCACGATCTTCACTCCCTGGACCTGCTGCGCGCCAAAACTACTGCCACCGGCCCCGCAAAACAGGTCAAGTGTTCTGATCTCTTCACTTTTCATAGCTGCGTTGTGTGTTGATGGTTTGGTTAGCGGATCGCCTGAATCATCTCTTGCAAATCGCCGTAGTCATACGGCGGTCGTTGACGAACAGCCATCACATCGACGGCAGCTGCTTCTGCATCAACGGCGTAGACGATCCGCCATTTTGCCAGTTTGAACCGATGAAGGGTGACAACAGACTTTGGAACAGTGATGTTCGATAGTTCGATACACCAGGCGGTCGTGGATCTTCAGCCAGGTCATCAATGAGCCGTTTCACCCGCTGCCGAACATGCCCGGGCAAGCGCTTGATCTCCTGCAACGCGCGCGGCAGCACATAGACCGTATACATGATTATGCGTTATGCGACCTCATCCCGCACATCTTCCCAACGGAGCCATCCCGCTTGCTGGCGGTCGCCGCCGGCCTGCTCCAGCGCGGCATAGCCTTCCTTGAAAATTTGTAAATCTTCTAGAGTTTCCAGCCACTCGACCAATGCCTCCCACTCCTCGGCATCGATCACTGCGAAGCGTTTCTCCTTTATGGTGACAAACTGAACGGTTTGGACGGCTTCTAGTGCTGTCATGATAAATCTCTCCCCCTAGACCCAGTTGCGCTCGCGTTCTATTATGACAGAAAGATCAGTGGATTGCATCCTTCTTTGGTTTAGCCTGATGTCAGTGTGCATGTGAGCCGGGCCGATCACGACACTGTTTTTGTGGGCCAAATCTGCCCGGTGGGGATGATCTTTATCCCTCGCGCGGCGGCTATAGCCACCGCCTGGAGGAGTATTCATCATCAGCAGAGATCGGCAAAGGGGTGACGCTGTTAACATTGACCCTGGCGGATCTAGCCGGCAGTGATGGCTAAACGCATGGATCCCCGCTGTGTGGCGCCCCAAGGTTTTGTCCCGGTCGCCGTTGTTTATGCAAACGCAGCCTGCCATCGATCCAATTGATGCATAAGGCGCAAGGCCCACTCAATCTCAGCATAAGTTCCGGCTGCGTGCTTGCGAGCCATCCCCTCATCGTCGAGCGCCGCGACCCAACCACCGATGGACCACAGCGGCTGGCGCGCCATAGCCACCGGCAGGGCCGCACGCTCCAGCTTGGTGAGCGGCTCGCTCAGACCATGCTCGTAGGCGTCCACCAGTTTTCGTAGCCTGTATAGTTGATCGTCAGAGACCGTATCCCTCAAATGCTCCAGGCCGGCGAAGTAGAGCGTAAGCGCAAGGTCGTCGATGCGCGCTCGTTCACCCATGAAGTCAAAATCGGCGACGAAAACCACTCGCCCCTTACGGAAGAAGACGTTGTTATCCCAAAAGTCGCCGTGAACAAGCTGGTGCGGCAGCGCCGCGACATACGCCTGTTCCGCGGCAAAGACAAGATCCGCTAATTTCTCGGCATTCGTCGCCAGACGCAACTCACGCGCGGTTGGGCCCCACCCGCGAATACGCTCATTCCCGCGTTGCGCGCCCGCAACAATAACATCGGGCGCGATGTGATTGGCGAACATGGGTTGCCTGCCGCTCACGCCAACCACGACCTCGCGTAGGATGGCATGGATACGCCCCAATGTGGGCAGGCCGGCTGCCAACCGCGGCCATGAATTCATGACGGCGTCGTGCTCCACATACCTTTCTAGCTCGACGAGCCGGTCACCGAGGGTGATCCATGCCTGGCCGTCACGCGTTGGGATTGCCTCTGCACAGGGCGCGCCGCGTGCGGCCAGTTCGCGCCGGACGTGGCTGATTGCGCCAAGCCGGGCTTCGGTTACGTACGGGCGGTAGACACGTAACACGTAGGCAGTGTCGCCGTTGGTGATGCGTAGATTCAGGCTCGACGACCCGCCGAGGTCGACCACGCTATCTGTGCATTCGATCCCATAGCGGTTGCGCACTGCTGCGAACAATGCGGGCGATGATGTCGCTCGCAAACCTCGTAGACCCCCTGCTGCATCATCCACCTTTACGTCCCCTTTTACCTGGTAAAAAAATCGTACAAAACAGCGTAACATAGCGATGCACAGAGTTCGGCGCTGTGCATCCATCCTACCAGAGATGCACAGAGTTCGGCGCTGTGCATCCATCCTACCAGAGTACAGAGATTGCACGGAGCACACCGAGAAAAATGCGATGGCTTGTCCTATTGATCAAATCCTCTGTGTGCTCGGCGCCCCCTCAGTGTGCTCTGTGTTCCCGCTCTACGCTACCCTGCTCATCGATGGCTGCCCAAGAATCGGTCGTGATGCTCGCATCTGACTTTACGCATTGCCCATTTTGTGGTTCAATCCAACGGCGGGCAACGGATGAAGGTTGCATCATCTGCGCCATTTTTTGCTTCATTCTCTTTTTCACGCGAGCTTCGGCGAGGGGCGGCAATCCATGAATTATCGCACACTTGGCAAGACAGGTCTACCGGTCAGCGAGCTGGCAATGGGCGGCCTTTTTGTCTCGTCGTATGGCGCCGAGCGAGAGGAGGCGCGCCGCGCCGTCCGCCGCGCGCTGGAGTTGGGCGTCAACTATGTGGACACTGCGCCCTCCTATCGCGACAGCGAGGAGGCGCTTGGCTATGCGCTCGACGGCGTCACCCAACCCTACATCCTCTCGACCAAGCTGGGCGGGCGACCCCAACCCTTCGACCCTCGCGACAAGGACGCGCTGCGTCGCTCGGTGGAAGATAGCCTGCGCCTGCTCAAGCGCGGCCAGATCGACATCCTCATGATCCACGAGCCGGACCGCCCCGGCCAGTATGACTGGTTTAGCGACCCCGAGCGTTTCCACGGCCCGGTGTGCGACCTGCTCGACGAACTCAAGGCCGAGGGGGTGATCCGCTTTACCGGTCTGGGTGGCACCACGGCCTACGAACTGCCGCATATCATCAACACCGGGCGCTATGATGTGGTGCTGACGGCCTTCAATTACAGCCTGCTCTGGCGCGAGGCGCTCATCGAGGTGATCCCGGCAGCCACACGGCAGGGGATGGGGATCGTCATCGGCTCGCCGCTGCAACAGGGTGCGCTGGCCCGCCGCTACGATGACGAAGTCTACCACGGCGCTCGTTGGCTCTCGTCTCCCCGGCGCGAGCAGTACAAGCGGCTCTATGCCTTGCTCGATGAACTGGAGATGCCGATTGCCGAGTTGGGCCTGCGCTTCGTCCTCTCCAACCCCGCCATCTCGACCGTGCTAATGGGCGCCCGTTCCGTCGCCGAGGTGGAGGCCAATGTCGCTGCAGCCGAGAAGGGTCCGCTGCCGGCGGAGGTCCTGGCGCGCATCGACGAGATTGCCGCGCGGGTCCCCTTCCGCCCCTTTGAAGAGCCGTTTGGCCTGCCCTTTGGCCGCCCAGGCCGGCACGGACCCGGGGTGGCGCGCTAGGTCGTTCGACCGAGAAATTCTCCACATATGTGAATATGAGAGCTTGGTAGCACCGCAGGTAGCACCATAGGGAATCGTGGAGTGCGTCGCACTCTGTCGCCCCTCCACGCTATTCTCAGTAGACCGCAACGGTTTTGACGATCCAGGCTACTACCAACTGGTCGAACACGATGATGCTCTGGGTCATTGCGGTGTACTGATTCTGCGGCGCTACTTGCAGGCTTGACAGATCACTTTTGTTCTGATAATATATAACCACTTGATTATTTATTTGTAGGGAATTCCAGCCCGGCGGTGGGGATTCGGAGTGGAGATGGCATGAGGATCAAAGAAGCGCCCTATCGGGCAATAGCCGACGGCAACCGTCGCATGATCCTGGACCTGCTGCGCAAGGAGGGGTCTTTGCGCGCAGGCGACATTGTGGCCCGGCTGTCGCACATCAGCCAGCCGGCGGTGAGCAAACATCTGCGTATCCTGCGCGAGGCGCGGCTCGTGCAGGCGCAACCCGATGGCCGCGAGCGTCGCTATCAGCTCAATGCCACAGCGTTGCGCCAGGTGGCTGAGTGGCTCCAGCACTATGAGCCGCTGTGGGATGAGCGGCTGGCAACGCTGAAACAACTTGCCGAAAAAAACGCTGGGGAGACAGGAGCGTCCGCATGATGCCAGCGACCATTTGCAAGGAAATCACGATCCAGGCGCCGGCGGCCCAGGTCTGGCCTTTTGTGGGGACGGAGGCGGGCCTACGCCAGTGGTGGCAGACGGATGTGACGCTGGAGACAAAGCCGGGCGGGCGCTGTGCCGAGCGTGGCGTCCTCAACGGCGCGCCTTATCAGCTTGAAGGCACGGTGGCCGTGTATGATCCACCGCGCCAACTGGTCCTGCTCCTCGCCGGCGCCCCAACCGACGGGGCCTGGCCCACTGCCATGAACATCACAATCACGCT
>JAHDWG010000220.1:9625-11893 GCA_023384495.1 Caldilineaceae bacterium | reverse complement strand
CGGCGCTGCCCCACCGGCCCAGTAGGGTGCGCTTGGCGCTGGCGGCCAGTTGCGCCTCAGTGTAGTCGGGTGGCGGCAACACGGGGCCGGGCGCCACCGCGTTGACGCGGATGGCCGGCGCCAGCTCCAGCGCCATCTGGCGAGTCATGGCGAGCAGGCCCGCCTTGCCGGCAGAGTGGGCCAGGAAGTCGGGCCAGGGCGTCCACGCTGAAAGGTCAACAATGTTGACAATCGCCCCACCCCCACGCGCCAACATGCCGGGCGTCAGGCTATTGCACACATAGTACGTTCCATCCAACAAGATACGGGTGACCCGCCGCCACATCTCGATGACATCTGGGTCGGTTGAGGGAAAGGGCGTCTTGCCAAAATGGCTGGCGCTATTGACAATAATGTCTACCCCGTGAAAGCGCTCTTCAATGGCGTGGGCCATCTGCTGAACCGATTCAAAGTCGGCAACGTCACATTGAACGGCCAATGCATCGACGCCCAGTTGGCGGGCCTTGGCCACGGTCTCTTGGGCAGCGACGGCGGAGCGATGATAGTTGACAACGACACGGGCGCCGGCCTGAGCCAGCATCAACGTAATCGCCTTGCCCACACGGTGTGCGCCACCGGTGACCAGCGCGACTTTTCCCTGTAGGTTCATGGCGTTCCTTTCACATTGCTTGTTGGCTATGCTGGTGGTTGTTTGAAACCAAGCATTTTTGCCCAGTAGAAACGCTTGGCTTCAAACAGAACTCACAATAGATGTAGACCGAAATTGCGGTCATTTTACCATACCAACAATGCGGGCTACAGCGGCGATCATCCATTTACACAGACAGCCCCAATTAAAAAGGGAGCGCCGGAAGCGCTCCCTTTCTTCACACCCGATACATCCCGATACATATCGGAAAAGTACCCTATACTGAACTCTGTTTGAAAACCGAAGTTACTCGAAGGAGCAAGCGTCTTCGCAAAGTCTGGTTGTCAAAGCAACCGCAGTATAGAACCACAACAATTTTGAAATGGGCTCTAACTCTTGACACCAGAAAGCGTTCGCTCGAAGATCTCTTCGTGCAGTTCGCGTTCGACTTTCTTGTTGCGTTTGGCCTGTTTGCGCACATTGAGCTTGACGCCGCTGCTTTCTTCGGCGCGCCGCAACGCAGCTGCAAAGGGTGACAACACTTCCATATCAGCGAAATTATCCACCTGTTCTTCCTCGGGTTCGGGCTGAGGGGGGGCGGATGCGCGGCCGCGGCTTGGCTCACGCTCGCGCTCGGGTTCGGGCTCTGGTTCCGGCTCAGGCCGCAAACCCTTGACGCTCAGATCGACGCGCGCGCGGCGGCGGCTGATGTCAATGATGCGCGCCTCAATTACCTCACCCACCTGCACAACATCTTCCGGCTTGGCGATATAGCGCTCACCCATCTCGCGCACATGGAGCAGTGCATCCCGGCCAATGCCAATGTCCACGAACGCGCCATAGGGCATAATGCGCGTCACCGTACCCTGGACAATGTCATCCTTTTCCATGTTGCGGATCGTCTTGACGCCAGGCTCAATCATCGTCAGGCTGATGCGATTGCGGTCACGGTCAAGCTTTTTGATCCAGAAGGTCGCCTCCATGCCCTCTTGTAGCACATCGGTGACCTTGGCAATGCGGCGTGGGGACAATTCTGAGATATGCACGAGGCCATCGCGGCCCACGCCAATATCCACAAAGGCGCCAAATTCGGAAATGCGTTTGACCGCGCCCACGACGGCTTGCCCAACACTGAGCAAGCGCACTTGGGGCTTGCCGCCCTCTTCATCCGCCGAATCGTCCGATTGTGCGCCATCAGGCTGCCCCGTGCGCCCCTCGATGTCCGTTGCGTTGAGTTCATCACGAACTTCAGCTTCTGCCTCGCCGGCGCCCTCAGCGACAGTTGCAGATGGGGGCGTCCCTTCCTCTGCCGCCGCTTCGACTTCGGGGTTTTGTGTCTCAGCTGCAGCGAGGGTAGCGGGCGCCACCTCGCTTTCCACCATCACTGTGGGCTCCGCCGACGGCGCAGGCGTCTCAGTTGCCCCCACATCCGTCGGCGTTGCTTCAGCTACGGCGGTCATTGTCTCATCACTCATCTTAGTGGCCTCCCCTGAACTCACGGCATCGCCGCCCGACACCGTCATCCTATATTCGTTGTTCCGCCAAAATACCGATTGCGGGGCATTGCATAGCTCGCCCACTTGCTGGCTGTCCCGGTCTGGCCAAGAGCAGAACTCGCAGGCAACGGCAACCCGCTATCG
>JAHDWG010000220.1:0-9615 GCA_023384495.1 Caldilineaceae bacterium | reverse complement strand
TGGTTTAGTAGATTTCCATACAAACTATTTCCATTATAACCGCTTTTGGGTTCATCCGCCAAAGAATTTGGTCGCTTGTGAACATTGTAACATGCACGTTGGGGCAATCCAAAGCGAATGTGATATGATGCCGCCATTCTGAATCGATCTCCCAGCACATGGGCCTGTACATACGCGAGAAGGGACGCCACATGACAAGCACACCTGAGACGCAGTGGGTAGCGCTGCGGGGTCGCCTGCAAGAGATCAGCGCGCTGGTCTCCGCCGCCGACCTGCTTGAATGGGACCAATTGACCTACATGCCCTCTGGTGGGGCTGGCGCGCGCGGCCAGCAACTGGCCACCCTCCAGCGGCTTGCCCACGAAAAGTTGATCGACCCGACGCTGGGCCTGTTGCTCGACACGTTGGAAGCCGCGACCGCCCAGCAAGATGCCGCCAGTGACGAACCCGCCATCTTGCGCGAGGTGCGACGCCGCTACGAGCGCGCCATCAAAGCGCCGCCCGCCTTTACCGCCGAAGTGGCCGAGCATTTGGCCGCCTCCTACGATGCGTGGGCCGTTGCGCGGCCGGCCAATGACTTTGGCCTGGTGCGCCCTTTCCTTGAAAAGACACTCGACTACAGTCGCCGCTATGCAGACTTCTTCCCGGGATATGCCCACGTGGCCGACCCATTGATTGATGTGGGCGACCACGGTATGACGGTGGCGACGATCCGCCCCTGTTTTGCGGCGTTGCGTCAGCAGCTCGCACCGCTCGTCAAGCAGATCAGCGACCAGACGCCGCCCGATGACCGCTGTCTTTATCAGCCGTTTGCGGAGGACAAACAGATTGCGTTTGGGGAGCAGATCATTACGGCGTTTGGCTATGACTTTGAACGCGGTCGTCAAGATCGTTCGCCCCACCCCTTTTCGACCCGCATCGGCGCGGGCGATGTGCGGATCACCACCCGCATCTATCCCAACGACCTGGCGCAGGGGCTCTTTAGTACGCTACACGAAGCCGGCCACGCCATGTACGAGCAGGGGGTCGACCCCGCGCTGGCAGGCACGCTGGCCGATGAAGGCGTCTCGATGGCGGTGCATGAAAGCCAATCTCGGCTCTGGGAAAACCTCGTTGGGCGCAGTTGGCCTTTTTGGAATCACCACTATCCCCAGTTGCAGTCGATTTTCCCAGAGCAACTGGGCAAGGTGTCGCTAGACACCTTCTATCGGGCGGTCAATAAGGTGCAGCGTTCGCTGATCCGCACCGATGCAGACGAGGTGACCTACAACCTGCACGTGATCATCCGCTTCGAGCTCGAGCAAGCACTCTTGGAAGGCTCGCTCGCGGTCGCCGACCTGCCCGATGCGTGGCGCGCCGCCTACGCCGAGGCGCTGGGCATTGCACCCCCCGATGACCGAGACGGCGTATTGCAGGATGTGCATTGGTATGCCGGCTTGATTGGCGGCTCATTCCAAGGCTACACACTGGGCAACATCCTTTCGGCGCAGTTCTATGCCGAAGCCGTGCGCGCCCACCCTGAAATCCCAGCGGAGATCGGTGGGGGCAAGTTCAATACATTGCACGGTTGGCTTCGCGAACAGATCTATCGCCACGGGAGCAAATTCACCACCGCCGAATTGCTCCAACGGATCACCGGCGGCCCGCTCCGCCTGGAGCCGTATCTTGCCTATCTGACGGGTAAGTACGGCCAGATCTATGAACTCACCTGACGACAGAACCAATCCCCCCGCATTGCAGCCAGGCATAAGAGATCAAAAAATCGGGGAGATTGATGGGGATTTTTTATGCGCATTGCCATTCTTGCCGACGTACACGGCAATCTGCCCGCGTTTGAGGCCGCCCTGGCCCACGCCCGCGGGCTGGGCTACGACCAACTGATCATAGCCGGCGACCTGATCAACGGCGCGCCGGATTCGCGCGCCTGTTGGGAGCTGGCGCGGTCGTTGGGTGGCGCCATCCTGCGGGGGAATCACGAACGGTATGTCTACGACTTTGACGCGCCCGATGCGCCGCCGCTCTGGAAGAGCGAACGTTTTGGGCCGGTGCAGTGGACGGTCGCCCAGTTCAGCCTCGAAGAACGGCGCAGCATGGCGGCCCTGCCTGCTGCGTTCGCCCACGACGGCCTCTATGTCACTCACGCCTCACCCCGCCGCGACAACGACAGCGTGCAGTCATACACCCCTGAACACGAGATAATCGCCATGTTCGAAGGGGTGACCGCGCCGCTCATCGTGCGTGGGCACGATCACTGGGGCCAGGTTCGGCTGTGGGGCTGGGGCGCCATTGTCACCGCCGGCTCGGTTGGCATGACGCTGGACGAACACCCGACCGCGCGCTATGTGATGGCGGAGCGAACCGATGATGGTTGGCGGTTTGAGCATCATGCTGTTGAATATGATGTGGATGTCACGGTGCAGCGCTTTGCCAGCACCGGGTATCTCGACGCCGGCGGGCCCATGGCGCGCCTGCTTTTGCGCGAGATCGCGCTGGCGTCGCCCCACATCGTGCCCTTCTTGCGTCTCTATGAGCGCTGGACGCAGCAAGAATCGCTTTCGCTGGGCGAGGGGGTTGAGCGTTTTTTGACCTACTATTGAACTATGGATTCGTTTTGTAATTTCGCACCCATTTGTATTTGACAACCTCCGCGAGGCTGTGCTACATTGCCGTTCGGCGCGGAAGTCTCTATTGGGAGACCACGCGTACACTATGAAAGGAGACGCATTCTTGATGGCTAGCTTTTTGATTGCCCACCGCAATGCCGGGCCCGTTGGGGCTGGTAAAGACCCAGGGAGGAGTGCGTCTGCCGACAGGTAACACCTGTTAATCCGCCAGAAATGGCCGCAGCGCTCCTCCAAGGCGCCTGCGGCCTTTTTGTTTTGTAAACTCGCCCCCTCGTGCGCGGTTTACAAACATCAAGACGTAGGTGTGGGATTCGTCCGTACGCCTGCGTCTTTTTTTGTGCGCTTTTGGCGTCACCGAGTGCGCTTGATATGGCTCTTGTTTCTGTGACGACTCGGCCCCGACTGTCCCTTCGTGCAGGTCGGTTCTAGGCTGGCGATCAGTCTCTTGATTGTGATCTAGTTGTACGCTATACAAAGCTCGCCCACACGATTGTGGCGTAAATTCGTGACTCGCCTTACGCAGACACAACTGTCAACGGATTCTAGGAGCGAATTGAACGGATTTCAAACGAGCGCACCCGCTCCGCTTGATTCGAACAGGGACCGGATTCGGCGTCCTCATTCGTTCAATCCGTTCCAAAGATCTGCTGACACCTTGTCGTTGCCATCTACTGCGTAAGGTGAGCGAGTGAGTGAGTGGAACAAAGAGGAAAGGAAGTTGATATGTTGAACAATCTGGCCTTACCAAAATTGAATATCCCAACTCCCCAGCCAGCCCAGCCCGACTATGACCTCAAAGAGGCCGTGGCCGGCGGCAAATGGAAAGGCTTCTGGCGGCTAATGACAGGTTTTCATCGCATCTATTTGGGCGCAACAGTGAGCCTGGGGCTGGCGGCGGCGTCCAACACGGCCACCTTCTTGCTGCTACGCTACTTCATTGATGATTATCTGGGCGAGGGCGTGCGCACAATTCCGCTCTGGGCGATCTTTGGCGGCTTTCTCGGGCTGGCCTTTGCCCAAGGATTCTTTACCTTTCGGAGCCGCACCCTGGCTGCGCAGACGGCTGAAGGCGTCACCGTACGGATGCGCAACTATCTCTATGACCACATCCAGCGGCTGCCCTTCCCCTTCCACGACCGCAACCAGACGGGCGAATTGCTCCAGCGCGCCACCTCGGACGTAGACGGCATCCGCCGGCTGGTGGCCGACCAGGCGATTGAAAGCGGGCGCGTGGTGCTGCTCTTTGTGATCAACTTTGCCGCACTGCTCTATCTCAACTGGCAACTGGCCTTGCTCTCGGTGATTATCGTGCCGGTAGTGACGCTGGTCTCGACCTTCTTCTTCAAGGGGGTCTCCAAGCGATATGAGCACTTTCAGGAGGCGGAGGCGCGCCTCTCCACCACGCTGCAAGAGAACTTGACCGGCGTGCGGGTGGTCAAAGCCTTTGCCCGCCAACAGTTCGAGCAGGACAAGTTCGACGAGATCAACTGGGAGAAATATCAGCGCGGGCGCCGGTTGCTCATCATGCACGCGCTCTTCTGGCCTGTGACCGACCTGCTCTGCGGCGCGCAGATGCTGACAGGCTTTGCGGTGGGCGCGCTCATGGCCATCAACGGGACGATCACGGTCGGCACCTATATGGCCTACGCCGGGCTGATCATCTGGATTATCTGGCCCATGCGCAACCTGGGCCGCCTGATCGTGCACATGTCTGAGGGGTTGGTTTCGTTCGAGCGGGTGGCCAAGATTATCCGCGAGGCGCGCGAGCCGGTGTCCGAAGGACGCATTGGCGCTGACTCTGGGCAACCGCTACAAGGAGCGCTGGTTTTCGACCGGGTCAGCTTGCGCTATGGCGAAGATGGCGACGATGTTCTGCACGAGGTCAGCTTTGCGGTGGAGCCGGGGCAACGGGTGGCGCTGTTGGGCGCATCGGGCTCGGGCAAGACGTCGCTCGTCAACCTGCTGCCTCGCTTCTATGACTACACAGGCGGGCGCATCCTGCTCGACGGCGAGGAGTTGACCGAGTACAACCGGCACTATCTGCGCCAACAGATCGGCATTGTCGAGCAGGAGCCGTTCCTCTTCTCGCGCACCATCCGCGAGAACATCACCTATGGCGTGGGCCGTGCAGTGACGCAGGAGGAAGTGGAGGCGGCAGCCAGGGCGGCGGCCATCCATGACGTGATCGTCAACAAGCTGCCCAACGGCTATGATACGTTGGTGGGCGAACGGGGGATCACCTTGTCGGGCGGGCAGAAACAGCGCATCGCCATTGCCCGCACGCTGCTCAAGGACCCGCGCATCCTGATCCTGGATGACTCCACCTCGTCGGTGGACACGGAGACCGAGGCGGCCATTCGCGAGGCGTTGCGCCGGCTGATGGAGGGGCGAACCACCTTCATCATCGCCCACCGCATCCAGACGGTGATGGAGGCCGACCTGGTGCTGGTGATGAGCCAGGGCCGCATTATCCAGCGCGGTGTGCACGAAACGCTCATGCGCGAAGATGGGCTTTACCGGCGCATCTACGAGGCGCAGACCCGGATCGAGCAGGAGTTGCAGCAAGAGATCGGGGCGTACCAGCATAACTGAGCTAGACCGCGGATCGAAGAGCCCCCGCTCATCCGCGGTCGAATCCACCTTCAAGGAGGCACATTGTGTCAGACCTGAATCATTACGAAGAAGAAGAGTTCACAACGCAGTTCGACGGCAGGACGGTGTTGCGCATTCTGGGCCAGTTGAAGCCCCATTGGTTGTGGGCCACCGGCTTTCTGATCGCCGCCATCGTCGTGGCGTTGGCCGAATCGTACTTTACATTTCTGAGCAAGCGGATCATCGACGAAGGCATCGTGGCCCGCGATACGGAGGCGCTAACGGGCCTGCTCTGGCAGTACGCCGGGCTGATCGTGGTGCAGTCGGTCTTTGTCTTTGGCTTTATCTATCTCTGCGGTCTGCTGGGTGAGCGGGTGCGCTATGACCTGCGCCGCGCCATGTTCAACCATTTGCAGAAGCTGTCGCTTTCGTATTACAACCGCACGCCCGTGGGCTGGATCATGTCGCGCGTCACGTCGGACATCGAGCGCGTCTCGGAACTGGTGACCTGGGGCTTGCTGGATGTGGTCTGGAGCGTGCTCAACATCGCGGCGGCCGTCTACTTTATGATGCTCATCGACGTTCCGTTGGCGCTGATTGTCTGTGCGATCATCCCCGTCATTGTGGTGATCGCGATCCAGTTCCAGAAGCGGATCATCACCGAGTATCGCGAGGTGCGCAAGATCAACTCGAAGATCACCGGCGCGTACAACGAGAACATCACCGGTGTGCGGGTTGTCAAGGCGCTGGATCGGGAGACGCGCAACCTGGGTGAGTTCCGCGAGCTGACGGGCGGCATGTATCGGGCGGCCTTCCGCGCCGCGTGGCTTTCGGCGCTCTTCCTGCCCACGGTGCAGGTGATCAGCGCGCTGGCAATTGGCGCGATCGTGCTCTACAGTGGGGTCCAGTTCAACACAGCGGCGGGCATCACCGTGGGCGGCATCCAGGCCTTCATCAGCTATGTGATCATGATGGTCTGGCCGGTGCAGGAGATGGCGCGCGTCTTCGCCGAGATGCAGCAGGCGATTGCGTCGGGTGAGCGCATCTTCTCGCTGCTCGACACCGAGTCGGAGATCGTAGACCGCCCCGGCGCGCTGGACCCAGGCACGCTGCGCGGGGACATTGTCTTCGACCATGTCAACTTCTATTACGACGACGAGGTGGACAAGCCGGTGTTGCGCGACCTGCATCTGCGCGTCAGGGCTGGCGAGACGATTGCGCTGGTCGGGCCGACGGGTGGCGGTAAATCGACGATTGTCAACCTGCTCTGCCGCTTCTTTGAGCCGCGCGAGGGGACGATCACCATCAACGGGCTGGATTACACGCAGATGACGCAGCACGCCATCCAGTCGCGCATCGGCATGGTCTTGCAGACGCCGCATCTCTTCTCGGGCACGATTGCCGAGAACATCCGCTATGGTCGGCTCGATGCGGTGGACGAAGAGATCGAGACTGCGGCGCGCATTGCGGGCGCGCACGAGTTTATCATGACATTGGAGAATGGTTACGAGACGCAGGTGGGCGAGGGCGGTGTGCTGCTCTCCACCGGGCAGAAGCAGCTGATCAGCCTGGCGCGCGCGGTATTGGCCCAGCCCGACATCTTTATCATGGACGAGGCGACCAGCTCGGTGGACACGCTCACCGAGGGCTTGATCCAGCAAGGGATGGATGCGTTGATGGGTGGCCGCACGAGCTTTGTCATCGCGCACCGCCTGTCAACGATCCGCAACGCCGACCGCATTCTGGTCATCGAAGACGGGCGCATTGCCGAGATGGGCAGCCACGCCGAGTTGCTGCGCCAGGGTGGCCACTATTATCGGCTCTACACGCAGCAGTTCCGCGAGCAAAAGAAGGCCGAGTACGACCCGTTTGCCGAGAAGGCGAAGACGCCGGCAGAGAGCAGACCGCTCTCGGGCATAGCGGCCGGCGGTCATACGGATCAGCAGCCGGCGCTGGCGCTGGGTGATTAAGTGCAGCGCGGCGTAAGTCAATCGTTGCGACGATGGACGATAGACGATGGACCATGGTCTATCGTCTATCGTCCATCGTCAGACCAATCGAGGCGGAGCAAATAGTCCATGAACAGCGAACAGAGCATCATCATTGCTTCGGAAGCAGAGATCGCGATCCGCACAATCCAGGACATACCCGACGTGCTCGGCGCCTGCTTTGGCGCCACGGGGCTCCTTCTCACCGAGCAGGATCTGGCGCCGGCGTTCTTTGACCTCAAGAGTGGGTTGGCGGGCGAACTGTTGCAGAAATTTGTCAACTACCGGCTGCGCGTCGCCATCGTCGTCGCCGACCCCGCAGCCTATGGGGAGCGATTCGGCGAGCTGGTCCGTGAACATCGCTCGCACGGCCTGGTGCGCTTCGCGCCGACGCGCGCCGAGGCGGACGCCTGGCTGGGCGCGGATTGAGTTTGCGCCTTCTCTGGCTTGGTCTTGAGCGCCATATTTGTCTGAGGGTGATCGGGTGAATTCTCGCGTAAAAAGGTTTTTGTCGTACTACAGGCCCTATCGGAGGCTGCTTGTTGCCGATCTGGTCTGTGCGTTCGTTGTCTCGGCGACAACACTGCTTCTTCCCTTGTGCGCCCGCTACATCACTAAGGATATCTTGGAAGGCAATATGCCCAATGCGCTCAGCCAGATCTACCTGATGGGCGCAGTGATGTTGGCGCTGCTTGCGCTTCATATCGTGTGCAATTCGTTTGTGGACTTTCAGGGGCACATGATGGGCGCCCTGATGGAACGCGACCTGCGCGCCGACCTGTTCGAGCACCTACAAAAGCTGTCGTTCCGTTTCTATGACGAACAACGGACCGGCCAGTTGATGACGCGCATCACCAACGATTCGTTCGATCTGTCTGAGCTTTATCATCATGGCCCCGAAGACATCATCATTTCGTTGCTAAACTTCGTGGGCGCCTTTGTGATCATGGTCAACATCAACGCCAGGCTGGCCTTGATCCTCTTTCTCTTCTTGCCCGTCATGGCGATTTACGCCTACTACCTGAATGTCCGGTTGAAGCGTTCGTATCGCCAAAGCAAGGATCGCATCGGCGACATCAACGCCCAGGTCGAAGATACCCTGGCCGGCATCCGCACTGTCAACTCCTTTACCAACGAGGGGGTGGAAGAGCAGAAATTCACGCATGCCAACAACCGGTTTGTGGAGAGCAGGCGAGATGTCTACCGGAGCGAGATGTACTATTACAGCGGGCTGATCGGCTTTACCCAACTGCTGACCATTGCGGTGATCATCTTTGGCGGCGTCGCGATTGTCCATGGCGCCCTGGATTTGCCGGACCTGCTGACCTTTTTGCTCTATGTGGGCATCCTGATTGAACCGATACGGCGCTTTGCCAACTTCACCCGGCTCTATCAGGAGGGCATCGCCGGTTTTGAGCGGATCATGGAGGTATTGGAGATCGAGCCAGACATCCAAGATGCGCCTGGCGCAATCGAACTCACGCACGTTGTGGGCGATCTGGAATTTCGGGATGTGAGCTTTCGCTATCGCAATGAACACGGGTATGTCATCAAGAACATCTCGCTGCAGATCAAGGCCGGCGAATATGTGGCGATTGTGGGGTCGTCGGGCGTGGGCAAGACGACGCTTTGCTCGCTGATTCCGCGCTTCTATGAGGTGAACGAAGGGCAAATCCTGCTCGACGGCAAGGACATCAGGCGGATTCGCCTGCGCTCGCTGCGGAAACACATTGGCGTTGTCCAGCAGGATGTCTATCTGTTCGCCGGGACAGTGGCCGACAACATCCGCTATGGAAAGCCAGACGCTTGCCGCGCAGAAATTGTAGAGGCGGCCAAACAGGCGAACGCCCACGACTTCATCATAGCGCTGCCAGATGGCTATGACACCGACATTGGCCAGCGTGGGGTCAAGCTGTCGGGGGGGCAAAAGCAGCGGCTGAGCATTGCCCGCGTCTTCCTGAAAAACCCGCCGATTCTGATCTTCGATGAGGCCACCAGTTCGCTGGACAACGAGAGCGAACGGGCCGTGCAAGAGTCGTTGGAGAAGCTGGCAAACAACCGCACCACCCTTGTCATCGCCCATCGTCTGTCAACCGTCCGCAATGCCGAGCGAATTATCGTATTGACCGACAACGGGATCAATGAACAGGGAACACACGAAACGTTGATCGCGCTGAATGGGGCCTATGCGAATTTGTATAACATGCAACTTCGAATGTAGCGATTGAGAGGATAAAAAGTGTCTATGGATTTTGATGAGCTGTACAGTCGCGCCAAGGCCGTCCTCAACCCGCGCAAGCTTTCTGAATATGCGTCATCGGGTGGCGTGGGGGCGGCCCTGCTGACCGAGAGCGGATCAGTTTACGTGGGCGTCTGTATCGACACCGCCTGCTCGATGGGCTTCTGCGCCG
>JAHDWG010000755.1 GCA_023384495.1 Caldilineaceae bacterium | reverse complement strand
CAAAACCCAGCCCGACGGCCGCCATGGCCTTGCGCACCCGCGCCCGAACATCTTCACGGCTCAGCTTCAGGTTGCGCGGGCCATAGGCAATGTCGTCGCCCACATATTGCTCGAAGAGCTGCGCCTCGGGAAATTGAAAGACCAGCCCAACGCGCCGGCGAATCTCCACCAGATCGATTTTGGGGGCGTTGAGCGAATGGCCCAGCACGGTGACCTCGCCCTCGTGGGGCAGCATCAGGCCGTTGAAGTGTTGCACCACTGTGGACTTCCCCGACCCGGTCTGGCCGATGATCCCCACAATCTCGCCGCGGTGAATGGTCATGTCAATATCGGCAATCGCCTTGACCTCGAGTGGTGTACCCCGCATATAGTAGTGAGCCAGGTTGTGGGTGGTGATGACAGGCGTTGGGGTGCGGAGACTGGAGACTGACGACTGGGGACTGGGGACGCCTCCAGTTCGTAGTCTTTGTGTGAGCGCGTCCACCATCTCTGCCACGGTGAGGATGTCGGTGGGGAAGTTAGGGTCGCTCTGGCGCAGGGCAAGCGCCAGGTCGGCGATGGGAGGGATGTCGAGTTGCCAGGCGCGCAATTGTTCCACCTGGCGAAAGAGTTGGCGTGGCGTCCCCTCAAGCACAATTTTGCCTTCAGCCATCACGACGATGCGGTCAGCCTGGATTGCCTCGTGCATAAAGTGGGTGATGGCAACCACGGTGACCCCCTGTTCGTGGTTGAGGTGCTGGGCAATCGCCAACACCTCTTGGCGGCCCAGTGGGTCGAGCATCGCGGTGGCCTCGTCAAGCACCAACACTTCAGGCTGCATGGCCAGCACGCCGGCAATGCAGATGCGTTGCTTTTGCCCACCCGACAGGCGATACGGCGCACGGTGGCGAAAAGGCAGCATATTGACCTGCGCCAGCGACCGGTCGACGCGTCGCACCATTTCGTTGCGGGGCACACCCAAGTTTTCAGGGCCAAACGCCACATCTTCTTCAACCATCGTTGCCACAATTTGATTGTCGGGCGTCTGGAAGACCATCCCCACCGTTGCGCGAATAGCAAGCGTGCGGCGCCGATCTTTGGTGTTCCACTCCTTGACCCAGACGTCGCCCTGCGTAGGCAAGAGCAGACCGTTGAGATGGCGCGCCAGGGTCGACTTTCCGGAGCCGTTGTGCCCCAGGATCGCAATATATTCCCCTTGGCGGACCGTCAGGTTGATATCGCGCAGGGCTGGCGTCGGGCGCGGCCCGTCACTGTCAAAGGTGTGATGCAACTGTACAATGCGAATGATTGCGTCCAACACCGGCCTCAATGTTTGGGTGGAGGTAGATAGGTCAACGTGACTGCCCAGGCAACTTCGTCATCTGGCGAGGGTGAGACGGGGGTCGGTGGGCATTCCACATGGGGCCAGCGTGCGGTCGGATCAAGGAGTAGGTCGATCCCGAGAAAGGGCATTTTCATAGCGCTATTGTAGCGCGGCTCAGGTATGCTGTCAACGAACCTGAGAGCACAGCATCAGCCCCTGGGTTATCTCCTTGGGCTGCGCTAGCCGTGAGAATGCCCTTGATCTCATCTTAAGTTTTTGACAAATCGACTCTCCCTACTATACT
>JAHDWG010000219.1 GCA_023384495.1 Caldilineaceae bacterium | reverse complement strand
AAGTGGCGGCTCATCATGTCGATTTCGCCATTCAGCACCTTGAGCAACAGGACTTCGCGATCCTCGAGCACATCGTAGACCACGCGGTCGATGTACGGCAGTTGGCGACCGGCGGTGTCCACCTTCCAATAGAAGGGGTTGCGCTCGGCCACCACCTGTGTGCCCTGCCCATAGGCCGTGGTCAGCTTCCAGGCTTTGAGGGTGGGCAGCTCGCCATTTTGCCACCGCGCATCATACGGCGTGCCGGGCACACCCGAGCACTTGAGCTGGAAGAGGTTGATCCAGTCGTTGGCGTTGGCGGCGGCAATCTGCGCATCCAGATCATCACCGGCGTAATCCTGGTGGAACTGCGAGCAGTAGTGCTTGGGATAGCGCGTCGGGTGGTCGCCGTCGGGCGTCGCCAGATTTTGCAACAACAGGCCATTGGGCACGGGGAACTTGAAGAGCACGGTGTAGTCATCGACCTTGCTCACCTCAGCCGGCGCATCGCCCACGCGCATCCATGACGGCGGGCCGCCGGGAGAGAGGTCGGTATTGAGGGCGATGTCATTCCACCAGAAGACAAGATCGTCCGCCGTAAAGGGTTCGCCGTCGGACCATTTCATGCCTTCGCGCAGGCGGAAGGTGTACTCGCTGCCATCTTCGTTGGCCTCGAACGAGAGCGCCACGTTCGGCTCCACGCCACTCCAGTCGCGCGACCAACGAACCAGGTGGTCATAGCTGATGGTGCGCACGAGCCAGGCATTGTCTTGCCCACCCACCAGCGCCATGCGCCAGGCGCCGCCATACTTGCCCAGGCTCTCGACCGGCTCCACCACCAAGGGTTCGGCGGGGATTCGCTCTGCAAGGGCCGGCAACTCGCCGGCTGCCACACGGCTGGCGAGCATGGGGGCTTCCATCTGCTCGGTGTCGGCGGGGGCGGCGGCCTGTTCCTGCCGCGCGGCGGGCGCGGCCGCCGGGGCCGCATCCTGCGCTGCCGGCGCGGGGCCGCCACAGGCCGCCACCAACATGGCGACGAGCAAGAGGGCCACGCCCGCATACATATGTCGAGAGAGCGGTGATGTCCGTTCGTGCATCGGGTTCCTCCTTGAGAATAGGTCTTGCATTTGCAAACAAGTCGGGAAGACAACGCTGTGCCAATCGAGTCTTCTTGCATTCAACTGGCGCAGCGGTAGGGAGCGAACGAATTGCAGGGTTAGGGCGCGCTCTGACGGACGATCAGTTCGGGGGTGTAGACTCTTTCGGCCTGATGCTCGACCCCGACCAGGGCGTCGAAGATCATGGAGACCGCACAGCGACCTAGCTCATGGGACGGTACGCGTAATGTCGTCAAGGCCGGGCAAACCAGCGCCGCCAACGCGATATCATCGCAGCCAATGATGGCAATATCATCGGGGACGCCGACGCCCAGGTTGTGACAGGCCTGTAGCGCCCCCACCGCCACCAGATCGTTATGGCAGATCAGGGCGTCAATCTCCCGATGTTCCTGTAGCAAGTTGTGCGCAGTCGCCAGGCCATCTTTCATGTAGGGCATACACGAGCCGATCAGGGAGGAATCGACCGCGATGCCATGTTCCCGCAAGGTGGATTCATAGCCGGAACGCCGCGCCCGGCGGCCATAGGTGTTCTCCAAATGGCCCAGAAACGCAATACGTCGCCGCCCACTGTGGAGCAGGTGCTCTACCGACATTCGCATGCCCGCTTCGGCGTCAGACCAAACCGCGCCCTCGGCCGCCGACAACAGTGGACGATTGACCAGCGTGACAGCCCGTTGGCGGGCCAACAACGGCTGTAACTCGTCGTCTGTCAGGCACGAACTACAAAGCACAATGCCGTCGACGCGTTTTTGCTCCAACAGCTTGAGCATAGCCGCCTCGCGCGCCGGATTCTCGACGGTGTTGCACAAAAAGATGTTGTAATCATGCTCCAGCGCCAGATCCTCGGCGCCGCGGATGATCTCCACAAAAAACGGATTGGCAATATCGGGGACAATGATGCCCAGCGCCGCTGTCCGGTCTGTGGCCAGGCCGCGCGCTAGGCTGTTTGGTTCATACCCCAAACGCTCAACCACCGTCAGCACATGGCGGCGGGTTTCTGGGCGGATTTCACGCTTGTTGTTGATGGCCCGCGAGACAGTCTGTGTGGAGACATTGGCCGCGCGTGCAACGTCGGAAATAGTGACACGGGCGCGCAAGGCTGCGAGTCCTGGTAATGTTTGCGTTCACGTTAGCGGTAACACCTGTGCGGTGACGACAGCATAGCGGAGATTGCAGAAGTTGTCAAGTCATAATTTGCTGAAGTTGTAGATTGCCGACGGCCTCGACGTCGAGCTGGCCGTTGTTCCAGACCACCACACCCGCGCCCATTTGCCAAACCTGCACGCGACCCTGCGGTGTGTCGAGTGTGAGATCGATAGGCGTCGGCCCGGTGTAGCCGGCCACCCATCGCCCGGCTGTCGGCGATGCAAAGAGCCAGACCGGCCCCCGCCCCGCCTCGACGCGGGCATCGCCCACCGCTACCCAGCCGGTCGCGCTTTGCGCCGCCATCGGCGATTCCAACATGGGGAAGCCCAACTCCCCCTGGGCATTCCAGCGCCGGCGCAGCCGCCACTGCATGGCGTCGATGCTCAGCCCCAGCTTGCGGCCATCACGCCTATAGGCGGCAGTGTACAGCCGTTCGCCCGCACCCGGGTAGGTGAAGGGAGGGTCGAGTTTGTCGGTCCACTCACCGGCCAAAACAGTGTGGGCAAAGCTGGCGGCGTCGGCATACTCGTCGCGCGCCGCCAGCTCCAGATAGAATGCACAGATGGGCCGCCCCTGAAAGAATGCGCCGGGCCAGTTTAACTCCCAGAAGCGCTTGTCGTCCCCGCGATAGTTGTAGAGCTCCAGCACCAGATCGCCATCCCGTTCCACCAGCAGCATTAGGGTTTCCCGGCCCAGGGCCGAGACTGTCAGCGGGCGCACGGCCATCAACAGCTCGCCGCTGGCAATGACGATCAGCTCACCCGGCTGCGCCTCCGCCGGCAACGTGCTTATGCGGCGGTCACCGACCCAGATTTCATCCACCTGGCTGCGTTCCGTCCAGATCAGGGCGGCCTTGGCGCTGTGACACTGGCGCAACGTGGCGCAAGTGTAGACGCCAATCGCGCGGTTCTCGTCCTGCACGCCAAAGAAGTCGCCTTCGTCGAGCAGATTCCGGCTTTTGGTGCGGTCGGTGGCGTGATAGCTGTCGCCAAACCATTTGTCATCGAGCAGATAGCGGGTGTAGAAGACGCCGGGCCGGGCCGCGCCCGGTCGCGCAAAGTGGGCCAAACAGTGATTGGACTGGCCGTGAAAGTTTTGACTTGCCACCCCCAGGGCAAACGTGGGCGTCTGAAAGGTGCTAAACGCCAGACCGCGACTGCGTTCCGCCGTTTCGGTGACTTGAAAGCGGTCGGGCCGCGCATCAAGCGCGTCGGCCACCCAAGGGGGAACGACGCCGTCGGCAATCCAGCTGCGAAGCGTCTCGAGCTCGGGGGGCGTCTCGCCGACGATGGTGGGGTGATAGGCGCGGCCATGCGGCCCGGCCAATCGCCCCGCGCCGGTGTGGATGTGAAGTGCGTAACTCAACGCCAGCCGGGCGGCGAAGGCGCGAGCGCGGCTGCGTGTGGCGTCGTCGCGCGTGTGGCTGGCAAGCTGGTGGAGCGCGCGCAGCGTGACTGCGCTGTACGTGGGGCTGTTGTATTCCAGCGGATGGCCGGACTGATTCGTGTAGTCCAGCCAGCGGACGAGTTTGTCATAGCCGCGTTGGGCAATTGCCGCATCGCCGAGCAATTCGCCACCCAGCGCGCTGTTGAGGATGTCGAGCGCGGTGATGTTGGTGTAGGCCACCAGCACGTCGAGGCGGCTGATCTCGGCCAGCCCCAGGCGAATGCTGTCGAGCAGCCGTTTGCGCAGCGCGACGGGCAGCCGGTCGCCGTGGCGCATCAGCAGGGGGATCAGCGCTTCGAGCACAAACTCGACGGCGTTGAGGTCTTCCACCACCTGGTCTTCGCGCATCCAATAGAAGTTGCCCCTGTGCGGGTCGCACGGGTCAAGTTCCTGGCAGCGCAGCACCGCCTCCAGGATTGGTGTGGCCAAGGCCAGGTCTTCCGGCGCGCCGTTGGCCACCAGTTGCGCGGCCAGCCGCGCCGCCTGGCGCGATTCGTGAAAAACTCCATACTCGGTGGTCTTGCTGAGCATGTGGGTGGCCGGGTTGAAGTTTGGGGGAAGCGCAAGGGGAGCGGTGGACATGTGTACGCTATACCCCCGCATAGGCCGAGAAGCCGCCATCCACCGGGATGACAACGCCAGTGACAAAGCGGGCGGCGTCGCTGCAGAGCCAGACCGCGGCGCCGATCAGTTCGTCGGGTTCGCCAAAGCGGCCCATGGGCGTGTGACTGACGATCTGCTGCCCGCGCGGGGTGAACGAGCCGTCGTCGTTGAGCAGAAACGAACGG
This sequence comes from Caldilineaceae bacterium, assembly GCA_023384495.1. Taxonomy (GTDB): domain Bacteria; phylum Chloroflexota; class Anaerolineae; order Caldilineales; family Caldilineaceae; genus CFX5. Next base: position 7,451 of record JAHDWG010000219.1, on the reverse strand, counting down.
TTCTGTTCGCCCACAAAAAAGCCGGGCGCGATGGCGTTGACGCGCAGGCCAGGCCCATATTTCAGACAGAGTTCGATGGCCAACCAGCGGGTGAAGTTGTCGATGGCCGCTTTGGCTGCGGCGTAGCCAATCACGCGGGTGAGTGGCCGCGCCGCAGCCATGGAGGAGATGTTTACGATACATCCGCGGCCTTGCTGCGCCATGGCTTCGCCAAAGACCTGCGACGGGATGACGCTGCCCATGAAGTTGAGTTCAAGCATCTTGTCCACGGCGTCGCGCTGGAGGTTGAAAAAAGTGCGCTCGCCAAAGACAGTGGCGTCGGCGGTGTTGCCGCCGGCTGCGTTGATGAGGATATCGACGCGGCCCCAGCGGTCGAGCAGGTCGCCGCGCGCGGTTTCGAGCTGCGCCCGGTCCAGCGCATCGGCGGGGAGTGGCATGGCCTCGCCGCCCCGCGCTGCGATGGAGGCGGCCACCTCACCCGCTCTGCTGGCGCGGCGCCCCAAGATGCCCACCCTGGCCCCGGCAGCGGCCAATCCGTGCGCCATGGCGCCGCCCAACACGCCTGTGCCGCCGGTCACCACGGCCACCTTGCCTGCGAGCGAGAAGAGCGCCTGTAGTTCTCTTGCGTTGATCATGGTGTGAGTTGTCTCCCCTATCTGTTTATGAAATCTGGTTATGAAGTTCCAATCGACTGCATATACCCGGTCGCAGCGATCCGACTTTGCAGCCGTTGATTATCGGGCCGGTTATGCAGAAAGGACATCCGTACTCTGTCATCGCTGATTCGGTGCGCCACTGTCTCTACCCAGTCAACAGCCTGCCGCAAGATCTGGCGCGCTCGATCCGTTTGACCATCCGCGGCCAGCACCGCTTCACAGTTCAACAACAGCAGCACCGGCTCGACAATCCCCGCCAACCCGGTTGAGGCGGCAAAATCCAACACTTCCTCGACCAGCGCCAGCGCCTCATCTGCTTGACTCAGGCGCAAGGCCGCCACCGCCCGGCCCGCCACGGCCTCATAGCGATTCGGATGTTGGAGCCGTTCCCAGAGCACCAGCGCTTCCCCATAGGCGGTGTAGGCAGCGTCCCAGCGTTCGAGCGCCAACAGGGTGTGGCCGACGCGATTGCGAGCCTGCCCTTCGATGCGGAAACTGCCCAGCGTGTGCAAAATCTTGACCGCGTCCAGTCCGTAGGCCAGCGCCGCCGCCAGGTCGCCCTGCTGGCGCAACGTGAGGCACAAATTGGCCTTGAGCAGCCCGATTTCATCGACATCGCCCATCTCTTCGGCAATGGCAAGCGCGGCCAGGTTGTGAGCCAGCGCCTCGGCGTACAGACCGGCAAATTGTTCGGCCAGGGCCAGGTCGAGCAGAATAAAGCACTTGCGTTGGCGATGTCCCAAATCATCGGCATAGGCGAGCGCCTGCCGGGCATAGCGGATGGCCAATGCATAGTCGCGATAGCGAATCGCCAGCAGGGGCAGCGATTGCAGCAGGCGAAACCGGATCGTCTCGGCGTCGGGGATCGGTGTGGTGGATGTGTCAAGCAAGAGCAGCATTTCTTCTAAACGGGCGATTCCCTGGGCAAAATCCCCGCGAAAATGGATGGCATGGATGTGAATGCGCTCCTCCACCATGCTGATATAGGTCCCAAGATCCGCCGACTGTTGGGCCAATGTCTCGGCCTGGTCAAAGTGGTGATCCGACTGCGCCCACTCCCCGCTTTCGGCAAGGTGGTTGGCCAGTTCCAGATGGGCCTGGGTCAATAACTTGGCATCGGTGGTTAGTGGCAATAGGCGCTGTAGCAAGGCACTGGCGGCCCCCCGGCCATGCAGCGCGCGCGCAAAGCGCGCCTGCTGATCGAGCAGATGGGCCAGCAACTCTTGGCGCTCAGGCGCCCCCGCGCTGCCTGCTTCATCAAACCGCGCCACAGCCTGGCTGAAGAGCTGTTCTCCCTCGGCGACGAGACCAAGCTGGCTGATGAAGTCGCCAAAGGAGGGTGCAGCTTGTTGCAGGAGCGTAGCATCGGCCAGTTGGATGGCGCGCTGCCAGGCGCTGCGGATGTTTTCATAATCGACCAGCAGCTGGCTGGCATAGGCTGGGCGCGCTGTGTTGACCAGCGTAGCCAGATAGTGATGGCTATGTTTGGCAAACACAGCGGCCGCTTCGTCGGTCGCCAGCTTGCGCGCAGCAAATTCTTGCACCAGCGGATGGAGGTCATAGCGCCCGGCGGCGACTCGCTGTACCAGGCTATGGGCGATGAGCGTCGATAGCCCGTTCAAATGACTGTCGGCCACCGCCGCCGCGGCGCTACGGTCAAACCCGCCGCGGAAGCTGGCAAGCCGGGCCAGGATCTGTTGTTGGCTCCGACTGAGTAGCTGCCACGAATATTCAAAGACACTGCTCAAATCCTGGTGGCGGCGCACCAGGCCAGCGGCCTGGCTGGGGGCAATTTGGAGTTCGGCCAGCGACTGAGCGATCTCCGCCGCCGAAAAATGCTCCACCCAACTGGCGGCCAGTTCGATCCCCAGCGGCAATCCGCCCACCAGCTCACAGATGCGCAGAATGTGGGGCGCGTTCTCGGCTGCGCCTGCGCCAAAGGTGGGGACCAGCCGGCGCGCCCGCTCGACAAAGAGGGCGAAGGCCGCCTCTCGCACCAGTCCCGCAAGCGGAAAAATGCTCTCCCCCTCGACCATCAGCCGGATGCGCGAGGTGGCAAGCACATGAACGGTGGTCTGGTTGAGCAATGGTTCAAAGAAAGCCTCCGCCGCAGCCAGGAGATGCTCCCAATTATCCAACACCAGCAACATCCGTTGTTGCGCCAGGTGGGCGACCAATTCGGCCAGTGGCTGCTGCATGTCGGTGATCGGGAAGCCGATGGCCGCGGCACTCGCCAGTGCAATCCGGTCGGGTGCGGCGTCGGTTGCCTCGATGGTGGCAAGCGGCACAAACCAGACGCCATCGGCAAAGTCGGGCAGCGCCTGTTGGGCTACCGCCTGCGCCAAGCGCGATTTGCCGACGCCACCGATACCCAACAGGGTAACCAGCCGCTCATTTTGCACCAGTTCATGGAGCTGGTCGATTTCCGCCTGGCGACCTACGATGGATTTCAACTGCTGGGCCAGGTTGTGGCGGGCAGTCTGGGTTGCTGGCCGGCCGTCACGCAAACGCTGGGCAATTTCCTGGGTGGCAAGCGCGGGTTCGACGCCCAATTCCGTTTGCAGCACGTCTCGGCATTTGGCGTATTGCGCCAGGGCGGCCTGGGTCTGACCCTGTGCAGCCAGCGCCTGGATCAGATAGCGATGGGCTGATTCCTGCCACGGGACCAATGCAAGCTGGCGCTGGGCGGCGGCGGCTAGTTCTACCCAACTGGCCTGTTCGGCGTAGCGTTGCTGCAAGAGGGTCAGCGCCTGCATCATCTGTTCGTGCAGGTGTTCCTGGGTGAGGAGTTGCCACTCGTCAAATTCAAGCGCATCCGCCAACAAGAAGCCGGTGAGAAACTGTCCCCGATAATGGTCAATCGCTGCGGCGAGCAGGGGCAGGTTCGTGGCCTGGGCTTCGACCGGCAGCGCCAGAAAGCTGGCAACGCCCTGGCGAAAGCGCGCCACATCGATGGTCGCCAACTCGCTGTGTAGGCGCGCAGTCGTCCGGGTTATCTCCAGAGCCGGGTGCGACCCTAACAGCTTGTTGAGGTTGGATAGCTCAATGCGCAGATTGGTGGCGGCAGCGGCGTCAGGCAGCTCACCCCAGAGGAGCGTCGCCAGCGTCGTGCGGGCGTGATCCTGATCCGGTTGGGCGGCAAGATAGGCCAGCAAGGCGCGGGCCTTGGCCGAGCGAAACTTCGTCACCGGCTGCTCCGCCACGTGAACGGAAAATCCGCCTAGCAGTTTGATTTGGAGTCTGGTCATGGGCTTGCCAATGATGGAAGGGCGGTCGGTTAACCGCCGGGCGGTCTTGTGCCAACGCGTTCGCAATTCGACGCCCGTCCCGGCCTGAAGGCACGGTGCTAGGCCAACAGCAAGACCGCTGAAGCGGCCTGGGATCATGCAGCCCCGTTGACGGGGCTTTGGTTTGTCTAGCCCCGTCCGTTCACGGCGGGGCGGGCTTTATCATACCACACCGATCACATTCCACCCCCAGCCACCATTTACCAAAATTCCCCACAAATTCGTAGCCAGTTCGCTACGTTCTCGCTACGTCCGCCTGCTATCCTGGCGCCATGTTACCCATCGAGCCAGCTTCTGCGAGCAAACCAACAGTCCAGCGAACGTTCATCATCCGGCTGACGTGGGATCGCGCCAGCGCGACCGGGTGCATTTTGCTGAAATCGGTCGATGGTAAAGAAGTGCGGCTCTTTGCCGACGTGGAAGCGGCCTGTCTGTACCTGGAAGCGATGCTGCGACCAGAGGAAAGGAGCTAAGCAAGCGATGCCTGTCCAACTGCAAATGTTCCCCTTCCTGGCCCTGGTGAAAGGGTTTCTGCTCTGTGCGGGGCTGATCATTGTGCTGGGGCCGCAGAACCTCTTTTTGATGCAACAGGGGCTGCGCCGTCGCCATCTCTTTCTGACCGCGCTGCTCTGCACGCTGTGCGATCTGGTGTTGATCACGCTCGGTGTGGGCGGCGTGGGGGCGGCGCTGGCCGTCGATCAGCGGCTGTTGGCTGCCACCACACTGGGTGCAGCGGCCTTTCTGCTCGGCTACGGCGTGCGCTCATTGCGGTCGGCCTGGTGCGTCCAATCGGGGGGGTGTGAACCCAGGGTGCTCACACCGTTGAGCTTAAAGGGCACGGTTCTGGCGACGCTGGGTTTCTCGTTTGTAAACCCCGGCGCTTACCTCGATACGGTGCTCGTGATCGGCACAGCGGGCAGCCATTTTCCGCTCGACGGGCGAATTGCCTTTGGTGCGGGTGCGATCCTGGCTTCGGCGCTCTGGTTTTTTAGCTTGACCTACGGCGCAAGCCGCCTGGGGCCACTCCTGGCCCGTCCCGCCGCCTGGCGCACGCTTGATGCGGTGAGCGGTTGCCTGATGATAGGGATTGCCGGCTCTTTGTGTGCAACCCATACTTTTTGGAATTTGGTCCTCTGAAGGGACAGCCATCCTGCTGTCCACCTATCTACCTATCGACCCGTTCACTCAGCTTCCTGAATCTCGATAACATCTATCGTAAAGCACAATCGTTCGTGAAAGGAACTCAATGCCCATGTCCACACAATCTTGGATCCACTTGCGCCAGCACACGCTCCGGCTGGGCTGGCGGTCGGCGCTCGTTCTCTTGTGTTGTTGGTTGTTCTGGCCGGCGAGCGTTGCGCGCGCGGCAACGTTTACGGTCACCAATACGAACGACAGCGGACCCGGCTCGCTGCGCCAGGCGATCCTCGACGCCAATGCGCGCCCCGGCGTAGATGTGATCCTCTTTAGCCTGGGCAGCGGGGTTCAGACGATCCGCCCCACCTCAGCGCTGCCCCCCATCACCGACGTGGTCGAGATCAACGCCCTGAGCGGCGGAACGTGCGCCGCCATGCCGCCCCAGCCACGGGTCGAATTGGATGGCTCGCTGGCCGGGGCGGGCGCCAACGGTTTCAAGATCCAGGCCGCCAATTCGCGCATCGTCGGCTTCTATATCAACCGCTTCCGCTCGCACGGCATCGAAATCAACGCCAGCGATGTCATCGTCGCCTGCAACATCATCGGGTTGACGCCACAGGGCGCCGCCGCCGGCAACATCAACTATGGCGTCAAGATCAGCGGCAATAATAACATCATTGGGCGGCTGGGTGGCCTGGCGGGCAATGTGGTCTCGGCCAACTCTTTTGGCATCGTCGCCGAGGAGGTTGTGAGCGGCAACATCATCCGCGGCAATTTTGTCGGCACCGATAGCACGGGCACACAGGCGCGCGGCAATGCGAATGCCGGGGTCGGCATCGCCTTTGGCGCAACCAATACCACCGTGGGCGGCGCGAGCGCCGATGACCGCAATGTGATCTCCGGCAATGGCGACCAGGGTGTCTGGTTGATCAAAGCTGGCGCCAACAACCAGGTGATCGGCAACTTTATCGGCCTCAATACGGCTGGCAATGCCGGAATACCCAATACCACCCACGGCATCCTGCTGGAAGACTCTAGCGGCAACACCATCGGCGGTGACAGCAATGGCGCGGGCAATCGCATCGCCTTCAACACCAGGATTGGTGTTGCCGTCAACGCCGGCAGCCGGAACAACCGCATTCTGGGCAATCAGATTTTTAGCAACGGCCAGCTTGGCATCGACTTGGGGCTGGATGGCGTCACCGCCGATGACCTCTTTGACAACGACAGCGGCGCCAACGACAAACAGAACAAACCCGTCCTCTCCGGCGCGCTGCTCAGGACCGACAACCGCATCGAGACCGAAGCGGTCCTCTCCAGCACACCGAACGCGACGTTTCGCATCGACTTCTTTGCTAATCCATCGTGCGATGCGAGTGGGCACGGCGAAGGCGCTACCTTCCTGGGCAGTGCAAACATGACCACCAACAGCGGCGGCAATGGCATGGTCGAGATCATCTTCAACCAGGCCGTGCCGGATGGTCATCAGATGACGGCCACGGCCACCAGCAACAACGGCAACGCCCCGGCCAATACCTCTGAATTTTCCGAATGTGTCACCGTGGTCGCCGTGTCGCCACCGGCTGCGCCGCAAGCAAGCCCCGACACCGTCACGACCAAACAAGCTACACCAGCCCTGATCGATGTATTGGCCAACGACTTTCGCGGCGCCAGCGGGCGACCCCTGGTGCTGGCGGCAGCCGGTAGACCCCAATCGGGGACGACGGAGATTGTCGATAACAAGATTCTGTACACGCCAAATGCCAGTTTCAGCGGCGGTGACAGCTTCTTTTACAGCATCCACGACGGCGACACGGCCAATACGCGCCAGACGACTGTGCGCGTCCAGGTGGAAGCCGTGCCCGTTGGGCCGACCGATATTCTGTTGAGCAACAACATCATTGCCGGGGATGCCCCGGTTGGCGCCACCGTGGGGACCTTCAGCGCGTTTTCACCCGATGGCTCAGGCATTTTTAGCTTCTCCCTGGTCGGTAGTGATAACGACAATGCCTCCTTTAGTGTCATCTTCGGCACGCTGCTGGTGGCGAGGCCGCTTGATTTTGCGACCAAGCCGATCCACAACATCGATGTACAGGTGCGCAACAGCGCTCGCCAAACGTTTGTCAAGCGCCTGGCCATTCAAGTCACTCCTGTTAACCGCCCGCCGACCGCCATCCGTCTGAGCAACAACCGGATCGACGAGAATCAACCCGCGGGCGCAACCGTCGGCACGCTCACTTCGGACGATGCGGACGCCGGCGACAGCCACACCTACGCGCTGGTCGAAGGCTCCGGCAGCGATGACAATCGCTCGTTCCGTATTGAGGGGGCCACGCTCAAGACCAATGCGGTGCTCGATTTTGAGGCCAAG
>JAHDWG010000218.1:10143-11929 GCA_023384495.1 Caldilineaceae bacterium | reverse complement strand
TCCATTGAGTCGTCGGCAATTTATACGGCTTTCTGGTGGGGCGGTAGGCATGGCGATGCTGGCTGCCTGCGCCGCCCCTCCCGCCGCAGCCCCGGCGGAACCCGCCCCCGCTGCCCCTGCCGCAGCAGCCCCCGAAGCGCCCGGCACAGCCGAAGGTGGGTTGCTGCGCCCCGGTGGCGCGCCCCAGCGAGGTGGGACGTTGCGCGTCGGTGTCGGCGTCACCACATCCAACTATGATATTCAGCAAGGCGGCGCTGCGCATGTGCTCTGCAACTTTTACAGCAATTTGGTGCGCCTAAACCCTATCGACGGGCTTCGCTCGGTTGTGCCCGATCTGGCTGCCAGTTGGGAGGTGGCGGACGATGGGCTGGCCTACACCTTCACCCTGCGCGAGGGCGTTACCTTCCACGACGGCGAACCGTTTAGCGCCGACGATGTAATCGCTACCTTCAATCGCATCCTCGACCCACCAGAAGGCGTGGTCATCCCGTTGCGGGCTGACATGGGCATGGTCGACTCCATCGAAAAGCTCGATGACATAACCGTGCGCTTCAACCTCAATAGCCCGCGCGCCTATTTTCTCAACCTACTGGCCGGCACCGCGATGGTCATTTTCTCGAAGAAGACGCTGGAAGAGAATAACTACGATCTGCGCGAAGTGCAGGTCGCCCCAGGCACGGGCGCCTTCCGCTTTGTGGAATACCTCACCGCTGAGAAGTGGACGATGGAGCGCAACCCCGATTACTGGGACTCGGAACTGCCTTACGTCGACCGGCTCGAATATATCCATGTGCCGGCATGGTCAGATCGTGGCACCGCCGTGCTGACCGACCAGGCGGACATGTCGTGGAATGTCTCGTTCGAGACCTGGAGCGAAGGCGAAAACCGCGGCGACATCGTGCAAGTCAACAAGCTCGCCAATTTTGGGGCCTATTGGGTGCTCTTCAACACCCAGCGTGAGCCTTTTGGCGACCCGCGCGTCCGCCGCGCCATCCACCTTGCGGTCAGCCGGCAGAATCTCATTGCAGCCTTTGGCACCCAAGAACAGATGAATCTCACTCGCTGGATCCCCTATGGGGATGCCTACGCTACCCCGCCCGAAGAGATCGCACAACTGCCCGCCTACCGCGCCGACAAGACCGCCGATATCGAAGAAGCCAAACAGTTGCTCGCCGACGCCGGTTTCCCCGATGGCATCCAAGGGGTGGAACTGTTGGCCGCGTCAGGCCCCCAGGCCGAGTTGATCGCCACCGCCTTCCAGGATATGCTGGCGCGCAGCCTCAACATCCAAACTGAAATTCGGGCCATCGAGCGGTCGCAACTGGTGGAAGACGAACGGAATGGTAATTTCACCCTCGTGGTGGACACCTACGGTCATGGCCTGTCCGACATCTCGCCGCGCGCCAATCTCTGGTGGCGAACGGGCGGTTCGCAGAATTGGACGGGCTATAGCAACCCCGATTTCGACGCCCTGCTCGATCAGATCGATGAGGAGATCGACCCCGCCACCAGACAGGGCCTGATCAATCAGGCGCTCGATGTACTCGACCAAGACCCACCCTGGTATCTGGTGGGCTACACCTGGCACCTGCCCATGTGGCGCAACACGGTCAAGGGGCTTGCGCTGGACAATCGCGCCTTTGTCGAGTGGGGCCGGATTGAACCCGTCTGGCTGGACGCATAGCAGGTTGGATTGATGACTGTGGTCGGGGGGGGGGGGGGGGTTGGCGCCCCCCCCCCCCCCCCCCCACCCCCCCCAATAAAAAACACACATGATAAAAAAAAG
>JAHDWG010000218.1:4473-10133 GCA_023384495.1 Caldilineaceae bacterium | reverse complement strand
GTTGGGGGTGTCCGACTCTGTGTTGGTTTTTTTGTTTGGGGGGTGGGGGCGCCCTTCGCCGCGCCCCACCCCCCCCCCCCCCCCACCACAGTCTATACGTCGCTCTCTTTGAAAACTGGAGGTGCTCGAAGGAGTAAGCATCTTTACAAAGTCCGGTTTTCCATTCAACCGCAGTATAGAATCGTAGCACACTATGTCTCGATACATTCTCCGCCGGCTGTTGATTGCTGTGCCGACGCTCTTTGGCATCACGTTACTGATCTTCCTCGCCATGCGCGTCTTGCCGGGCGACCCATTGGCGGTGATCATGTCCGAATCGACGGGCGCGTTTGTGCTCAGCGACGCGGAATTGGCGGCTGCCCGCGCCAGTTTGGGGCTTGATAAACCGCTTCATCGCCAATATCTGGACTGGGTGGGCGAGATCCTCACCGGCAACCTCGGTTCGTCCTTTTGGACCAAAGAACCCATCAGCGCATTGATCTTGCGGCGAGGGCCAATCACGGCGCAGATTGCGCTGATGGCGGTCATATTTTCGTGGCTCATCGGGGTTCCCATCGGTTTGCTGAGCGCCATGTGGCGCAATTCCACCGTGGACTATATCTCGCGCGTCGTGATGACGGTCTTTATTGCCGTGCCCAGTTTTTGGCTGGGTCTGTTGCTGGTGCTCTTCACCGTGCTCGTCTTTACCTGGCGCCCGCCGTTGACCATTGTCCAGTTTTGGGAAGACCCCTGGCGCAATCTTTCGATGACATCGTTGCCCGCGCTGGCCCTGGGGCTGGGGCTGGCGGCAGGGCAGGCGCGCTTTGCTCGCTCGGCCGCGCTCGAGGTGCTCTACGAAGACTATGTGCGCACCGCACGCGCCAAGGGGTTGGACCAAAAGCTGATCATGTGGCGGCATGTGCTCAAAAATGCCTTGCTGCCGGTGATTACGACATCAGGATTGGCGCTGGCCGGTTTGCTCGGCGGCGCGGTTTCGGTGGAGCGGGCGTTCGGTGTGCCGGGCCTGGGAACGCTGCTTGTGCAGGCGCTCAACGATCGCGACTGGATGATGATCCAGAACCTGGTGTTGCTCTATGGAGTGATCTTTGTCGTGATCAACCTGGTGGTGGACTTAAGCTATGCCTGGATCGACCCGCGCATTCGATACGAGTAACCCTTCTATAGCGAGCAACCAATGAGTGAACTTACGCCCGCCCTGTCACCCAAAGGCGCATTGACTACAACGGATGGGATGCTGGCGCAGCCCGCGCCATTGAACCGCATCGCAAGCGCTGTCACCCGCTTTGTCCGGCTTTCGCCGATTGGCGCATTGGGCGGGCTGGTCTGGGTCTTGTTGATCCTGATGGCGATTTTCGCGCCGGCCCTCGCGCCCTACGACCCACAAGAGGCCGACTATGCCGCGATCCGCCAGGCGCCCAGCACCGCCCACTGGCTGGGCGCCGATGACATCGGCCGCGATGTGTTGAGCCGCATTATCTTTGGCGCGCGCATCACGCTGGTGGTGAGCATTACCTCGGTGCTCATTGGCGATCTGATGGGCTTTATCTGGGGGGTACTCAGTGGCTACCTGGGGGGACGCTTCGACCTGGTCAGCCAACGCATGCTTGACGTGCTCTTCTCGTTCCCGGCGCTGATCCTGGCGTTGCTGCTGCTGGTGGCGATTGGCGCCGGGTTGACCACGGTGATCATCGCAATTGCCATCACACGGATCCCCGGCTCAACTCGCATTATTCGCTCCATGGTGTTGTCGATCAAGTCGACGCCCTATATCGAGGCAGCGCGCGCGCTCGGCGTGCGCCCCTGGCAGATCATGTTGCGCCATGTTGCGCCGCAGTGCATTGCACCACTGATTGTGGTGGCCACGCTCAACCTGGGCGGCGCCATCTTTGCCGAGTCTGCGCTCAGTTTTCTCGGTCTGGGCATCCCCCCACCGGCGCCCAGTTGGGGCAACATGCTGGGGGGTGTGCTGGCCGCCTCGTTTCGACCCTCGTGGTGGCTTGTGATCTTTCCGGGCTTGGCCATCACCATCAGCATCATGGCCGCCAACCTGCTCGGTGACGCCCTACGCGACTTCCTCGACCCCAAGCTGAAACGGCGACTGGACTAGTAGTTTTTACAGCCTCGTTGTTTGACGATTGGCGCCTAATATCACCTGTCGGATTGAAAAATTACTTTGTCAAAGATGCGTTAGGCCGGATTTTTCCCGTTTGGGCTGCGCGTATTGACTGTGATAGGATAGAGGCATCAATCTCCCATTCCTGTTATTCAACTCTTTGACGACCTATACGAGTGACACCATGAGCTTTGAAGTCTACGACTATCGCACGACCAATCGTAACGTTCTGATCACGCCTGAAATCCGCGCCCGTCTCTATCACATGAAGCCGGGCCAGGCAGACCGCCGCCATAGCCACGATCTGGGTCACGAGATCTTCCTCATCCTTGATGGGCTGGCTGAATTTACCATCAATGGGGATACCAAGGTGTTGGGGCCGGGGCAGATGTGTATCGCGCTGGCTGATGAAATCCATCAGGTGCGCAACCTGCTGCCCGACAAAGAGACGGTCATGTACCTCTCGGTGACGCCGCATGTCCACCCGACCCATACGGGGCGCAATGACGATGACAGCAAACAGCCGCCCCAGTTCAACGCCAACGCCAACTACCATGCGGAAGACGATCTGAGCGTTTCGGTCGAGACGCTGGTTGAACAGTTTGTCGGCGCAGCCCAGAAGGTGGCCGACGCGGCTCAGGCCGCCGCCCAAGCCCAAGCCACGCTGGCTCGCCAACTCAAGGCTGCCCGCGCCGCCGGTGACAAAGAGGCCGCCACCGCTGCCCGCAACGCCATGTGGGATGAAGTCTACCGGCTACACAAGGCGCTTTACTCCGCCGACCAGGTATGGAACGCCTTTTCGCCCCGTGCAGTGGAGGGCTAACGTCGTATGAAGCTTGCAGGCAAAGTGGCGCTGGTTACTGGCGCCGGGCGCGGGTTGGGCCGGGCCTATGCGCTCCATCTGGCCCATCTCGGCGCTGATGTGATCGTCAACGATGTCGACTTGCAATCAGCGCGTGAATATGACGAACAACTGAGCGCCGACACCGTCATGGCCGAGATCGAGGCATTGGGCCGCCGCTCGCTGGGCATCCAGGCCGATGTGACCAACAAGGACGCAGTCGACGCCATGTTCGAAGAGGCGCTGGGCTCGTTTGGCCGGCTTGATATTCTGGTCAACAACGCTGGAGGCAATCTCCGCTGGGAAACCAGCGACGACTCGGCTTCGGGCGCGCCGCCCGAGCGCTTCCACTATATCATGGACATCAACCTCACCAGCGCCATTCTCTGTTGTCAGGCGGCCTGCCGGCCCATGAAGGCGCAGGGCTCGGGCAAGATCGTCAACATCGCGTCACAGGCAGGCCTGTGGAGCGGTCGCACCGGTGGTGGGATGCCCTATAAGGTGGCGAAGGCGGGTGTTGCCCATTACACGCGGGTGTTGGCGGCTGAGTTGGGCCCCTTTGGCGTCAATGTCAACTGCATTGCGCCCGGCTTTATCGCTTCGTCGCGCACCATGCGCAATTGGGACAAGGCTGGAACCCAGCTTACCGACCAGATCGCCCTTCGTCGTGTAGGAATGCCTATAGAAGCGGCCAAGGTCATTGAATTTCTCGTCACTGACCTTTCTGACTATGTCACCGGCCAGTGCATCCCCGTCTGTGGAGGTTATGTGGCCTGGTAACGTCGCCATCATGGTCGCACGCCGGCTGGGTTGCGGCAATGATGGTGGGAAGGCTGTTGATGCCACGCCAGAATATTGTCTACGAATGGAGCGTCATCGATGACGCCGAATGGCAGCCTCTGCGCCAAGAAGGCCCGCTGGCCTTTCTGCAACGTCATGCCGCCGGGCTGACGGAACCGCAGGTTGGACTCCCCCTGTTGCGGGCGTTTGTGTTGATGATGGCCGCCCTGGCGCTGACCAGCGCGGCATTCTCCCCGCCCACCGAGCGTCACCCCTGGGGTTATGAGGCGGTGGCGTCTGTGTTGCAGCTTGAGGCGCAGGCCTGGGCCGAACGCGATGAAGGTCTGCTCTCGACCCTGATCGATGTCCAAACGCCGGCCCGAATGCAGGATGATTGGCGGGTGGGCTGGAATAGCGATGCAGCATTGGGCGCCCCATATCGCACGCAACTGCTTGCCGTGGAGCCGGTTGGCAACCTGCTGGAGGTGCAAGTCCGTGTCGAACAGCGCACGGCCCAGTGGTGGCTCTCCAGCCCGCACCGCGAGACACGTTTTTATCGCCAGATGCCCCACGGCTGGGTCCGCTCGCTGCCCGACAATAGCCACTGGGGCGTCATGCGCGCCGTAGAGACGCCTCATCTCCGTTTTGAGTTCTATGACCATGATATGCCCACCGTCATCGCGATCGCGGATCGGATTGAGATGGGCTATGTGCGCGTCCATCAATGGCTTGGCGTTGAGCCACCTGTCTTCGAAGACAAATTGGTCTTTGCCGTCGTGCCTGAATTGGTGCGTGGTTGGGGCGGCTATGGCAACCGCCATCATCTGACCTCGCCGGCGCTGGCCAAAGTGCCGCTGGAACTCTCAGACAGCGATTATCTTGTCCAACAGATCATGAATCGGGTGGCCTCCCGCGCCCTGAACTTGCTCTTTAGCGACACCGAACGCACCAACGCCTACCAATGGCGCACCATGATGTGGGCGCTCAGCGGATGGCTGCGCACCGAGCTGGCGGGACGGCGCTCGCCGTGGCATGAACAGGCCGAGGCGCTCTTTGTGGCGCAGACGGTCCCGCAGTTGCCGCTCAGCCTCGCTGCAATCGAAAGCCGTTACCCCACCTGGCGCATCGACCAGGAAGGGATGATGCTGGACTATATGGCCGCGGAGAGTGTGGTTACCTATGTCATGGAGACCTATGGGCCTGAGTACCTGCCGCAGATGGTCGTGGGGTTCCAGGAGTATGGCTCATGGATCGGCTTTGTTCCCGATCTGTTTAACCAATCGGTTGATGAATTCGAAGCGGGCTGGAATCGCTATCTTGCAATGCGTTTTGGCGCAACACAACCTGTGTCTTCCGTATCACACCCGCCGTTTCCAGACTGACGCTTGACGTTGATTGCTTGATGTTCAGCGCTACCAGTTCAACCGCGGAGGCGTCAGATGGCGCAGCAAGGGATCGTTTTTGAATGGTATATTGCTGAAGAACGCGACGCCTGGCGACCTCTGCCGCGAGCGCAGCCCTTCGTCGCCCAGGATGACGGCTATGCCAGTGTGGGCGAGCAGCGGTTGGTTGGCTGGGTGTTGCGCGTGGCTACCCTTCTCGTTGCCGGCGCTATGCTGGTCGCCGCCGCCTCCCCTACCCCCCTAGACCACGAAACCGCCGCCATGCTAGACGAGGTACGCGCTGTGTTGCACCTGGAAGAGACGGCGTGGAAGCAGAATGACCCCGAACTTTTCAACACCCTGCTCGATAGCAAGATCGGGCGCGAATGGCGGCGCGAGTGGCGCGTCACCTGGGCGATCCCGGCAGAGCAACGCACGGACATGGGGGTCACGATTGCCGGCGTGGAGCCGTTGGGCGACCTGGTGGTGATGAACGTCCTCATCACCCAGCCCCCCATCGAATGGTGGCGCGCCATCCCGTTTC
>JAHDWG010000218.1:0-4463 GCA_023384495.1 Caldilineaceae bacterium | reverse complement strand
CACGGCTGGGTGCGGACCGTGCCGGACGAGATCTATTGGGGCAAGCCCTATGCGCTTGAGACACCCCACCTCCGCTTCGAATTCACCGAACGAGATGCGCCGTTGGTTCTGCCGATTGCCAATCGCATGGAGGCGGCCTATCTGGCGCTTCATGAGTTGCTTCAGTTGCCGCGGCCGGCCCAATCAGAAAAGTTCACACTGGCCGTTGTGCCCGAGATCGTCGATACATGGCGCACCAATCGAAGCTCGCAGCGCAGCACTTCGCCCCGCCTCGCCCCCATTGCGCTTGGCTTGACGCCGGCCGAGCACCTGGCTGATGAGATGTTCGACCGCATGGCCGGCTATGTGCTCAATCAGATGTTACTTGAGGTGGGAAGGGGAGGCTCAAACCGGTGGCGAACCGTCTTTTGGGCGCTGCGCGGCCGCCTCTGCCAAGAGATACTGGCCCACTGCTCGCCCTGGTATGCCGAGGCCGAGGCTGCCTTTTCCCACGACCGCACCACAACACCCGGCCAGGCGCTGCGCCTGATCGATATCCAAGACCGCTACGGCAACGAGATGCGGACGCGCGATGCCTATCTATGGGAATATGGCGCCACCCACTCCATGCTGGACTATGTGATTACCACCTACGGGTGGGCGCATGTGCCTACGATGGTGCGTGGGTTTGGCCAGTTTAGCTTCTGGAGCGGCGTCATCCCCGCCGTGTTTCGCCAGTCTGTGCCCGAGTTTGAACAAGGATGGAACCGGCATCTGCACGCGCGTTGGTAATTGATTTTGAGAACGCTTTCTGGTTATACTGAGGTCTCACACGCACAAATTTGGCGCCTATACCATCTGTCGGATTGCAAAGTCACTTTGTTCAAGATGCACGAACCACCTGCAAGCCATGGAGGAGAACGTACATGACCAAGCCATCGATGACCTTTCCGCTGCTGGCGATCCTCGCTTTGCTGATTGCCGCCTGCGCCGCGCCCATGCCGGTGGCCGCCCCACCCGCAGCCGCTACCGCACCCCCAGCCGAACCAACAGCCGAACCAACAGCCGAGAGTGACATCGGCACGGAAGCAAACCCGATTCGCGTATTGTTCGTCCCCTCGGTCGACGCCAATGTGATCGTCACCGGCGGCGAAATCATGGCGCAGGCGCTCAACGAGGCCACCGGCCTGCACTTCACTGTCAGCGTCCCCACCTCGTACGCCGCCACCATCGAAGAGATGTGCGCCTCACCCACCAATTCGATGGGCTTTATCCCCGGGCTTGGCTATGTGCTCGCCAACCAACTCTGTGGCGTGGATGTATCGTTCAAAGCGGTTCGCTTTGGGTGGGATGTCTATTGGGCGCAGGTGTTGGTGCGCCGCGACAGCGACATCGACAGCCTCAATGACCTCAACGGTCTGCGCTGGGCCTACCCTGATGCCGGTTCAACCTCCGGTTACCTGGCCGTGCTTCCCCTCTTCCAAGAGAACAATGTGATCGCCGGCGAGACAGTGGAAGCCGGCGGTCATACGGGCGCCGTACGCGCGATCTACAACAACGAGGCAGACTTTGGCACCACCTTCTTCAGCGCGCCCCTCAAGCCAGAAGGTGAAGCGCCGTGGCAGGTTGGCGATGACCCTGATATTCCGGCTGAACTGGTGGACGAGTGCGCCCCCACCGAAGATGGCGCTCGGCTGATGTGCGACGGCTGGCGTGTGCTCGACGCCCGCGCCAGTCTGCGCCAAGAAGCGCCCGATGTGATCCAGCAGGTGCGCATCCTCACCCTGTCGCCGGCCATTCCCAATGACACCCTCTCGTTCTCGCCTCAGTTCCCGGCGGATCTGCGCGCTGAGATCGAGGAGGCGCTGGTCGCCTTTGCCGAAACCGAGGCGTGGGATCAGTCTATCGGCAACCAGGACTTCTATGGATGGACGGGGCTTAGTCCAGCCAGCGACGAGGAGTATGATGTAGTGCGCCAGATGATCGAGATTGCCGGTTTGACACTGGAAGATATTGGCCAGTAGACGGGAAATCGGATACGGGATATGGCGTAGTTTCATTCCGTATCCCGTATCCTGCATCCCGGATCCCGATTATGCAACCACTGCTTCGGATCGAGAATCTTTCCAAAACCTACGCCAATGGCGTACAGGCGTTGCGCAACGTCAGCTTTGAGGTGCCGGCGGGCCAGTTTGTGGCGGTGATTGGGTTGAGCGGCTCGGGCAAATCGACACTGTTGCGCTGCATCAACCGGCTGATCGAGCCGACCGGCGGGCGAGTCGTGTTCGACGGCGCCGATGTCACCGCCGCCAACGACGCCGAACTACGGCGCATCCGCCGGCGGATAGGGATGGTCTTTCAGCAGTTTAACCTGGTGAATCGCTCGACCGTGCTTACCAATGTGTTGGCCGGGCGGCTGGGCTATGTCAGCCCGCTGCTCAGTCTATTCAACCGCTTCCCGGCGCCCGATGCCGCCAAGGCCCACGCCCAACTGGCGCGCGTCGGGCTGGCCGACAAGGCCCACAGCCGCGCCGATGCCCTCAGCGGCGGCCAACAGCAACGCGTCGGCATTGCCCGTGCGCTCATGCAGGACCCGCGCCTCATCCTCGCGGACGAGCCGGTGGCCAGCCTCGACCCGGTGCTGGCGCACAGCATTATGCAACACCTGGAGCAAATCAACCAGGAAGATGGCGTTACCGTGTTGTGTAGCCTCCACTTTCTGGATCTGGTGCACCGTTATGCCGACCGGGTGATCGCCCTCAACCAGGGGTTGTTGATGTTCGATGGGCTGCCCGAAGCCATCGACGATGAGAAGTTCAAAGAGATTTACGGCAAAGAAGCGGAACGAGTCGGGTAGGGCGCAATTGCCTCTGCCTTTGGAAATCCTATGCGACGTTCGATCATTCTCGCGCTCTCTATTGTCCTCGGTGTTGTCATCTTTGCCTATGGCTTCGAGGTAACGCAAGTGGACCTGCAACAGTTGGGGTCGCCGACCCGCCAGGAATCGCTGGCGCGCATTTTGCGCGCCCTGGCGCGGCCCGACTTTATCCAGTTCGAGCAGGAGGAGTTTGTCGTCGAGACACCGCTCTATGTTCCCTGCCCGCCGGATGGTCCAGCCCTGACCCCCGAACTGGATCGCGGCGAACCGTACATGGTGGTGGATCCGCCGTGCGCCGACCCGCGTACGGTTGTGACAGTCGAGGGGTTCAACTTTGCGCCCAATACAGCGGGGCCGCTCAACTTTATCCCGCCGAGCGGGGTTTCGCTGCAACTGGGGCGAATCGAGACGGATGGACGGGGCCATTTTGCCATGAGCGTCCAACTGCGCGACCGGGTCAGCGACGAACCGCAACTGCTGCGGGCGATCACCCGGCGCAGCGTGGGGTTGCCCCAGTTGAGCCGTAACGGCGTCGAGACCATCAACAAGATCATCGAAACCGTTTTTATGGCGTTTTTGGCCACCGTGCTGGGCACCCTACTGTCGATCCCCATCAGCTTCTTTGCCGCCAAAAATCTCATGCGGATGGTGACCAGCCCGCTCGCCAGCATCTCGCTTTCGATCCTCGCCATCCCGATTGGCATCTGGCTGGGGGCGACGATTGCCGGGGCGCTGGCGACGGTGAGCCAGATGGTCAGCGCCAGCCTCTTTCTCAACGTGAGTGGCGTGCTGGTGGCGCCGGTTTTGGCCTGGGGCGTCATGCGCTGGGCCTTGCCCCGCGACCCACGCGGCGATGAAGGGGCAATGGCCCATCCGCTTCGCGGGTTGGCGCTGCTAGGGATTGGCCTCACGACCCTGCTGGCCCTTTTCTTTCTGAGCGACCTGGCGATCGTGGTCGGGCAAGCGCTCATCCCCGCGCTGGGCCGTTTGGGCTTTGTCGGCCAGTTTGTGGCCGACCTCGGCGCGATCTTGCGGCTGATCCTGCTTCCTGTCAGCGCGCTGGTTGGCGCCGGGCTGCTCAGCAACCTGGCGGGAGGGCTGGGGCTGCGGCTGGTCGAACAAGCGCCGGGGCGTGGCATTGTGGCGCTGCATGTGCTTTTGGCTGTGGCCGCCGGCGCCGTGCTGGCCGCTTTAATTGGCGCCGGAATCGACTGGTTCTATCAGCTCAACAATCCGGCCGTCACGCTTTTCTGGCCGCTGCTGCTTGGGGCCGTGGGCGGGCTGTTGCTGGCGCTGCGCTTTCCCGCCCGCTCCTCATTGCCTGTGGGGTTGGCCATCTACAATGTGGTGCGCACGGTGCTCAACGCGCTGCGTTCGGTCGAAGCGTTGATCATGGTGATCGTCTTTGCCGTGTGGGTGGGGATCGGTCCCTTTGCCGGCGTGCTGGCGCTTGGGCTGCACACGGTGGCGGCGTTGGCCAAACTCTATTCGGAGCAGGTCGAGGACATTGCCACCGGGCCGATTGAGGCAGTGCTCGCCACCGGCGCCAATCGCTTACAGATGATCGTCTATGCCGTGATCCCGCAGATCATCCCGCCCTATATCT
>JAHDWG010000217.1 GCA_023384495.1 Caldilineaceae bacterium | reverse complement strand
CATACCAGATGCACAGAGTTCGGCGCTGTGCATCCATCATACCAGATGCACAGAGATTACACAGAGAACACCGAGAAAAACCTCAGTGTGCTCTGTGTCTCCTCGGTGTTCTCCGTGTTCCTGCCGTACGCCGCCATATTTCGTCGCTATCGGTGACCGCAGGTCATGACGCCGGCATTGTGCATCCTTCTACCACAGTGAGCGAATCCGATCTACCTGTTCCTGCACACGGCGGGCGCTGGCATGGGAGGTAAATTGTGAATGGTGAACTGTGGATTGTGAATTGTGAATGGGCTGTTGCGCCCGCAGGGCGTGGCGGCGGACGGCGGTGTTGCCGGTGGGGACGAGGGTGCCGTGTTCGCCGCTGAAGTGATGAACGGCCTTGCCCTGAAAGCGCTCGTGGGTGAACAGCTCGATGTTGTGCCGCGTCTGCCGGTATTGGGCCAGGTCGGCCAGGATCTCGCCGATGACGCTGCCAAACTTGAAACCATGCCCCGAACAGGCCGAGGCATAGCTCACCTGTGGATAGTCGGGGTGCAGGTCGAGTAGAAAGTGGCCGTCGGGCGCATTGGTAAAGAGACAGGCCTTGAGCGTCATCGTCGGCCCGGCGGCCATTGGGAAGTAGCGGGCGACGCATTCGCGCAGGATCGCTTCGTCCTCCGGCGTCACCTCGCGGCTCAGCTCGTCGGCGTGGCCCATCTCGTTGAGATGATGGTACTTGCCGATCTTGAAGCCGGGCACGGCATGGACGGGAAAGCCGTAGAAGCGACCTTCATCGACCAATAGATTGAAAACCGGAAAATTGTCCAGACGAAAATAGTCGGGCCGGGTCGGGTGAAACCAGGCCAGCGCCTGGCGTTCGGGGACGGCCAGGCCGCGCAAAAAGCGGAGCAGGTCATCGTTCCAGGCGCCGGCGGTAATGACCAAGGAATCTGCTTCGTACGTGGCCCGCTCGGTGTGAACCCGCACCCCTTCGCCGTGGGGCAGCGGCTCCCAGTTAATGACCGCCTCGCGCCCGTGGATCTCGGCGCCGTGTTTCATGGCCTCGAAACAATAGGCGATGATGCACTTCTCCGGCGCTAGAAAGCCGCCGTCGGGCTGGTAGAGCGCCATGATATCGTGCGGCAACTGGTAGGCGGGGAACCGTTTTGCCAGTTCCAGCCCGGTGAGCGCCTCGTGTTCGAGTTCATATTCCATGGCCGAACGCAGCGCGCCCTTGAAGACCCAGCTATCCGCCGGGCCGATGTCGAGCGAGCCGGTGAGATAAAGCAGCTTTTCGCCGGAGCGTTCTTCGATTTCGCGCCAGAGTTCGTACGAGCGTTTGAGCAGCATCACATACGATGGATGCTCGTAATAGGGCATGCGGATGATGCGGGTGTAGCCGTGCGACGAACCCATGTCATGGGGGATGTCAAAACGCTCCAACCCCAACACCCGTTGCCCGCGCCGGGCAAGGTAGTAGGCCGCCGCGCTCCCCATCGCCCCCATGCCGATGACAATGGTGTTGTAACGTTTTTCATAGACCTGGCTGGTGCGTACTCTCGTCATACACCTTCTTCCTCATCGGGGTCAATGCCCAGGGCGCGCAGTCTGGCAGCCAATCGTTCGGCGCGCTCGGCTTCGCGTTCGGCGCGTTCGGCTTCGCGTTCGGCGCGTTCTTCGCTCGTCGGCAAGAGTTGGCCCTCGTCATTCCACCAGCGCAGCCAGGGCAGGTCGAGGTTCTGATACGTTCCTTGCCAGATGCCCAATTCCACACCGAGTGGCTCAATAGGATAATGGCCCCGTTCATTTGGCTCGACCGGCTGAAACTTCAAGTCGATCAGGCGAAAGACGGTCACTTTGGCCTGGTCGCGCTCGTAGATCGCATAATAGGGGGGCCGGATTGCCTTTTCGTAGATCCAGAACTTGCCCTCGACCGGCGTCCGATCCCATTCCCGACCATCGGTATCCGAGACGAACTCGATAACGATGAGCGGCGCCTTAAACTCTTGCCACAGCACATAAGAACGGCGCACGCGGCCATCGAGCATGGGTGGCACATCGGGCACGTAGAACCAGTCCGGCGCGGTTGCTCCGCGTTCGCGTGGCTCGGTCAGGCGCCAATAGATGCCGCAATCCTGCCCAATGGCAAACTGATTATCCGGGTGGCGCTCGTGCAGGATGGGCCAGATGGAATCGGTCAACAAGATGCTTTGCGGATGTTCCTGGAAATTTTGCACAAAGCTGCCATCCTCCTCTGGCAACTGGGTGTGGTCGGGCAACAGGTTGATAACGGTTTGGCGTTGAGCCCCCTCAGTGTTTTCGATTTCCTCTACGGGTGCTACCAGTGTCGTCGCCTCCATCTGGATGGTTCTCCTTTTATGCGTTGGCGCGGTCATCCCTGGCCCGGGCGCGCATCCGGGCGCCGGATGGGTCATAAAAGGGCGTCTGCGTCACGGTGGCGCTGACCGGGCGCCCGGCCATCTGCACGACCACTCTGGCGCCCGGCCAGGCGTGGGTGGTGCGGATGTAGGCCAGCGCCAGCGTTTTGCCGACCGAGTGGCCGAGCGCGCTCGATGTGATGCGCCCAATCTGCTCGCCGGGTGTGACGGCTTCTGCCTGTTCGCCTGCTTCGCCGCCACTCTTGCGCCGCCGGCGGAAGGTCGCCACGTCGCCCACGGCGTAGATGGGGTCATTGGCGCTGGCCGGATTGGGACTGTCCAGGATCAGGCCAACCCACCGTTCTTCGATGCCACTCTCCTGTACCCGCAACAGCGCCTCGCGCCCAACAAACTCGCGCTTCTCAAAGCGGATCCAGCGGTCGAGCCCCACGTGGAAGGGGGTTACCTCCGGGCTGATGTCGGGGCCGTAGAGCGGAAAGGCCTTTTCGATGCGCAGACTCTGCATGGCCAGCGCGCCATAAGGTTGCAGACCAAACGGCCTCCCTTCCCGCAGCAAAAACTCCCACAGCGCACCGGCGTCCTCCGCAGGAATGTACAATTCGTACCCCAACTCGCCGGTATAGCCGCTGCGAGAGAGGATCAGCTCGGTGTCGGCGACAATGGCTGGAGTAAAACGAAAGAAGGGCAGGCGGTCGAGGTCGGCTTCGAGGACGATGGTGCGCAGAAACTCGCGCGAGCGGGGACCCTGCACCACCGCCAGCGCCACCGCGGCCGAGATCTCGGTGATGTAGGCGCTGGCCCCGACGGCGTGTTCCGCAATCCAGCGCACGGCCTGTTTGCGCGGCGCCGAACTGGTGACGATCATAAAATGTTCGTCGTTGAACTTGTAGACAGTGAGGTCATCGACAATGCCGCCCTCTTCGTTACACATCGTCGTGTAACGCATCTGGCCCGGCTCCATATTTTGGATGTCGTTGACCACCAGCCGGTTGATCAACCGCTCGGCGCCGGGGCCTTTGATGTCCACCTCGCCCATGGACGAGATGTCTTGTAGCCCCACGTTGGCGCGGGTGTTGAGATGCTCCTCGCGGGCTGAGGTGTAGGCGTCGGGGAACATGTAGTCGCCGCCGCCCTTGACGAGCAGGCCGGCGTGGCGCAGGTGATAATCGTAAAAGGGGGAACGGCGTTCGGGCATAGGATGAACTCCGGAATGTGGAATGCTATTTGCTGGCCAGGCGGCGCCGCAGTTCTTCCAGTTCGGCGCGCATGCGGGCTACTTGCGCCTCGGCGCTGTCGGCGCGTTGGGCTTCGGCCTGGGCGCGTTGGGCTTCGGCTTCGGCGCGCTGGGCTTCGGCTTCGGCGCGCTGGGCTTCGGCTTCGGCGCGTTCGAGTGCTTCGGCTATTTCTTCGACCGCCTCATCCAGCGTTGGCAACGCCTGCCCCGTCTCCGGATCCCAGAGGCGCAGCAGGTGATATTCGGGCCGCAGAACAAGATCAAGCTCTTCACTATAGACGGCGCCGTTGGGATCGTGTGGAATCGGCGTATAAAAATCATCCAACAGGCGAAAACCCTGGAGTTGTGGCTTGAGATAGTCGCCTTCCGGGTCAAAGAGAAAGTATTCCTGCACCCCTAGCATCTCGTAAAGCGCCCGTTTATCGCCCAGGTCTTCGCGGCGGGTGCTGCGCGAGGTGATCTCGAAGACAACACAGGGCGCTGCGCCTTCTTCCCACAGCTTGTAGATGCGGCGGTCGTGCTTGGGGACGCCTTTGACCACAT
Organism: Caldilineaceae bacterium; assembly: GCA_023384495.1. Lineage (GTDB taxonomy): Bacteria > Chloroflexota > Anaerolineae > Caldilineales > Caldilineaceae > CFX5. The sequence continues at coordinate 7,848 of JAHDWG010000217.1, read as the reverse complement.
ACACATCCGGTGAGACAAAGATTTGGGCATTGCCTTCTTCGTAATAGAAGAGATTATTGGCCGCCACATAAATGTTGTCGACCTGACGAAAGAAATGACGGAGCGCCTGGCGCAAATAGAGAATGACTGTGACATGAAGATCGGTTTCACCCAAAGGTTTGCCATCGCTTTCTGGGTAATCGATTTCCGCAGGAATCGCTACAGGTTTGACTTGTTCAAATGGGTAAAGGACAGATGGGTTTGGCATAAGGACGACCTCTCGCGCCGTGTGCGATCGCACCCTCTATGATTTGAGGCTGAAACTGAGTAAAATCGGGAGCATCTGTATCAAAATGCGCTCAACTTCGCCAAAATTTCAGCAGGTACTTGACTGCGCAATTGTGGATATGCTTCGAGAATCCGTGTAACATCGGTTAAATCCTTATGGCGCTTGCTGGTACGCCGCTCAGAGTCCTGCAATGCCCATATCTTGCCTTGCAGCACATCCTCGATCCTGGCAACCGGCAACGGCAGACCCAGCACCTCCTGGATCTGTGAGCGCGCCACAAAATCAAAGTAACGTGGGTCCGTCTGGATTTGTACGCGCACATTCGAGTCTGGAAGCGAAACATTCAGCCTGCACGGAGAACGCCGCACATTGAAAGTTGCCGCCAACAACGTTTCTGCCTGTTCGAGTTGGTCGATGGCAACGACCAGATCCAGGTCGAGGCTGATCAATGGGTCAACGTAAGCGTTGACCGCCTGTCCACCGATCAGACAATAGCGGATTTGGTGCTCATCTAGGAACGCAAAGAGTTGCTCGATGAGGTTCGACTTGTCCATGGTGACAGTTTTCCAGTAAGTGAGCGCTTGCATGGCTCTCTCTCTTCTCTCAGCCAAACCCAAGTTGCCGTTTGCGCCGCACCATAAAATCGAGCAACTCGGCCTCGACCACCGGGTCCAGCGGTGGCGGCTGATAGTCGGCCAGCACTTTCTTCCACTTACGGTTGGCGCGTTGTGCCGTGTCGAGCGAACCGTCGAGCTCCCACTGCTCCGCCGAATTGTAATCGAAGAGCTCGGCCCGGTAAAAAGCGGTGCGGAAGTGACGCATAGTGTGCTGTGTGCCGAGGAAGTGACCCCCCGGCGCCACCTCTTGCATAGCGTCAAAAGCAAACGCTTCGTCAGAGAGGTCGATCCCCTTCGCCCAAACATGATACATCCCCAGCATCTCACAGTCGAGGACAAACTTCTCATAGCCGGCGGTGAGACCATTTTCCAGCCAGCCGGCGGCGTGGAGCACAAAGTTGACCTGGCTCAACACCGTGGGCAGCATCACCTGGATCGACTCATAACCGGCCTGGGCGTCGGTGATTTTGGAGCTAGAAAAGGCGCCGCCGCTGCGAAAGGGCAGCCCATAGAAATCGGCCATCTGCCGCCCGGCGACCAGGGCAAGCTGGCTCTCGGGCGAACCAAAGACGGGCGCGCCGCTTTGCAGGTCAATGTTGGTCATAAAGGAGCCATAAACCACCGGCATCCCCGGCGTAATCATCTGGCAGAGGGCGATCCCCGCCAGCGCCTCGGCATTCTGCAGCGCCAGCGTGCCGGCCAGGCTCACGGGCGACATGGCGCCGGCCATGAGAAAGGGGGTGATGAGCAGCGCCTGGCGCGCCTTTGCATAGACTTTGATGGCTCCCAACATGCGGTCATCAAAGCGGCGCGGGCTGCTCACATTGATCAGCGAGAGCAGCGCCGGGTCCTTGCGGATGCGCTCGGCGCCAAAGAGCATCTCGGCCATGGTCACGCTGTCCGCCGCATTTTCAGGAGCTGTCACCGACCCCATGAAAGCCTTGTCGCTATATTTGATGTGGGCGAACAACATATCCAGGTGGCGCGTGGCGACCGGCTCATCGGTCGGCTCGACCACCGTGCCGCCCGAGTGGTGTAGAAACGGGGTCATATAGGTGAGCTTGACAAAGTTGTGGAAATCCTCCAGCTTTGCCTCGCGGCGCCCCCGGTCCAGATCGATGACAAAGGGGGGACCATAGACCGGGGCAAAGACGGCGGAATCGCCCCCGATGGTGACGTTGTTGGCCGGGTTGCGCGCCAGTTGGGTAAATGTGGCCGGCGCCTTGCTTACCGCGCTCATCAACACTTCTTCACTGAAAAAGGCCGTCTCGCCCACAATCTTGACGCCGTGGGCGGCGAGGATGGCGCGCGCTTCCTCGTCGTAAAAGTCGATGCCCAACTCGCCGAGAATCTTCATCGACTGATCATGGATGCGCTGCAATGCCGCCCGCTCGAGGAGCTGATAGCGGGGCGTCTGATAGCGGATAGGCTGCATGGGCGGCGGGGTCGCAGCGTCGCGTTGGCGTTCGCGGCGCTCACGGCGGCGTTCTGAATCGGGGCGGGTAGGGGCGCTGGTGGTCATCATAGATGTATACTTTCTGAGCACGGGTTGAGAGCCAATCCATCAAGCGCCGCTGACCACGAGGGGGCAGCACGGCGCCCACCGGTATCATAACCAGCAGCAGAGAGAAAGTCAAGCTCATCCAAAAGTCTGCCCCAAAGCGTTCATCACCACATGGGCCACCGAGGGCGCGACGAGATTGCCCGTGCGCCGAAAGACGATCCCATACGCGATGCCGACGACGCCCTGCGAAATGACACAGAGCGCCAACCCTGCCCACAGGTTGCCCTCCATCATGCGCGTGTTTGCCCCCAGATGCCAGAGGCCAAAAAGCAGCGCCTGCACAACCAGCGCCCACCCACCCGGCATGAGCAGATTGAGCCGGGTCTGCAACACGCCGCGAAAGAGGAACTCCTCGAAAAAGCCGTTTTGTAGCGCGTTGCTGAGCAGCCTGCGCCCGATCATTGCAAGCGAGGTCACGCCCATCACGAGCAGCACGGCCCACACCGCCACGGGCAGAATCAGCCACAGGCCGCAGACGCGCCAAACGTGACGCCCGCGCCCCAATCCCACATCGCGGGGCCTGGCTCCGAGCAACAGCAGCAGCCCAAAGGGAATGACAAAGTATTGCACCGGATTGGCCACGGCATTGCCCGGCCCGCCCACCCACGCCACCGAAAAGAGCGACTCACCCAACCCGCGCAGCCACGCGACGAGCCTCGACCAGCCCAACGCGTCACCCAGCGTGGAGATGCCGAGCGCGTCCAACCCTGTGAGCGCGATGACGGCGCCGGCCACCGCCAGTTGCGCCCAGACAAACCCTCTGCGCAGCGCGACATCTGCGGTGTGGTCAGGCGTCGGTATGGTGATCCGCACCGTCAACAGCGCCAATACGAGGCTGACACTCACCCAGACGGTGACCAAGACCACGCTAACACCGTTGCCCGTCCACGCCAAATAGGCTGCGCTCAGCACCCAGAGCGCAGCCATCAGACGCGCTGCCGGCTGCGCCATCGCCCGCCTCAGTTGGCTGCCGCCCTGCTGGAACATCGGCGCGGATTCTCCCCTTCAGCAGTTTAGCGCTGCTCCAACGCCAACCCGCCGCGCAGGACGGTCGCCTCATCCCACGGGCGGCCCACCAGTTGCAGCCCCAGGGGCAGACCGCCGCTCGTTTTGCCCACGGGCACTGTGAGGGCAGGCCAGCCCAACAGGTTGAATGGCAGGGTAAACAAGGTGGGTGATGGCACGCCAAGCGGCGGCGCGGCGTCGGGCATGGTGGGCGTGCTCAACAGATCCACTGTGTCAAAGATGGCGTTGGCCTCGTGGCGGAAGACCCCGCGCACCTGCTGCCCCCGCACAAACGCGCCTGGCTCATAGGCAAACGCGGCAAGGATGCGCAGCCGCATAAAGCCGCCATAGTCGTTCAACCGGGTGCGCAAGGTGGGCAGGTGATAGGCCGCCGCCTCCTGCGCCAGCAGCGCGCCCCCCAGCGCCCACATTGCGCGCAGCCGCGGCATGTCAAGCGGGACCAGCGTAGCGCCGGCCTGTTCGAGCTTGCGCAGCCCTGCACGCCACGCAGCCAGCGCCTCATCCGTCGCCAGGGGGGCGCCGCTGCCATCATCGCCAAGCACGCCGATGCGCAGCCCGCGCACGTCCGCTTCGTGCGCCACCAGTTCCGTCACGGCAAGCGGGGGCGCCGGCCGCGTGCGGACGTCGCGCGCATCGGCGCCGGCGAGCGCGGCAAAGAGCAGGGCAGCGTCGGCCACGGTGCGGGTGAGCGGCCCCACATGGTCGAGTGACCAGGCCAGGTTGATAGCGCCGTGCAAGCTGATTGCGCCAAAGGTGGCCTTGAGGCCGGCCAGGCCACAGTGCGCGGCGGGGATGCGGATCGACCCCCCAGTGTCGCTGCCCAGCGCGGCGAAGACCACGCCATCGGCCACCGCCGCCGCCGAGCCGCTGCTCGAGCCGCCCGTGTCATGCGCCAGGTTGTGGGGGTTGCGCGTCGCCCCATAGTGAGGGTTGACCGAGCCAGGCGCATAGGCGAACTCCGACATGCGCGTCTTGCCGATGATGATTGCGCCGGCAGCTTCGAGCCTCTCCACCGCGGCGGCGTTCTCGTTGATCACGGCGCCGGCGCGGATCATCGAGCCGGCGGTGGTGGGCGTCCCCGCCAGGTGAAGCAGATCTTTGACGGCCACAGGGATGCCGTGCAGCGGCCCGCGATATTGGCCGTTACGGATCTCGGCCTCGGCCTGGCGGGCGGCGGCGCGGGCGCGCTCGGCCAGCACCAGTTGGAACATGTTGAGCGCCGGCTCACGTTCAGCCAGCCGGGCCAGCGCCGCCTCGGTCAGCTCCACCGGCGACCGTTCACCGCGGGCGATCTGGGCGCCGGTTGCTACAATCGAATCGGCGGCATGGGCAGCGGGTTCGGCGCTGCCGCTGGTGGGGGCCGTGCTTGCTGCGCGAGTTGACGGGGCGTTCCAATCGGCCAGATAGTCGGGCGCGAGATCCACAGGTTGGCCCTGGATCAGCTCATCGAAGGCCTGGGGAAAGTGCAAAAAGCCCTTATCAGCGATCTCGTCAATCGTGGCGTCGTCGATCACTAGTCCGGCGGCCTTGAGATTCAACCGCAACCGCTCCGTGAGCGCAGAACGAGGGGCGTCCATGGGCCTATCCTTTCGTTGACAAATTTGGGTTGGTGCAAGATGCGCTTGCATTCTAACATAGGGTTGGCGGGAGGACAGAGCCATGCGCCCAAGCAGCAGAAATTAACAGTGATCATGGGGGCAGGCAACAACACGCCACGATTTCCGAGCGGGCCCTATGCCCTCAACCCAAGCCGGCTGTCCGCGCCCGGATGATGGCCTGGGCGCGGTCGGCCACCTGGAGCTTGCTAAAGATATTGGAAACATGGTTGCGCACGGTCTTGAGGCTGATGACCAGCCGGCGGGCAATCTCGGCGTTGTCGTGGCCCTGGGCGATCAGGTCGAGCACCTCGTGCTCGCGCTCGGTCAGTTCGGGGAAGAGCGCGGGGGCCGGCGCGGCCGGGGGCGCGGCAAAAAAGTGCATCAGCCGCTGGGCGATGGCCGGGCCAAAGAGCGCCTCCCCGCGCGCCACTGCCCGGATGGTGCGCAGCATCTCCTCCTGATCAGCCCCTTTGAGCACATAGCCGCGCGCCCCAGCGCGCATGGCGGCAAAGACCGAGTCGTTGTCCTCGAACATGGTGACCATGATCACGCCGATGTGCGGGCTGGTATGGATGATCCGCCGCGTCGCCTCGATGCCGTTGACATCCGGCATCTGGATGTCCATGAGTACGACGTCGGGCTGGAGTTCGGCTGCTTGGGCGATAGCCTCTTCCCCGGTGGCGGCTTCCCCTGCCACGACCAGATCGAGGATCGAGTGGAGCAACGCCCGCAGCCCGTTGCGGAAGAGCGTATGGTCGTCGGCGATCAGGACGCGGACGGGTTCAGCAAGAGAATTGGGTTGCATAGTTTGCTCTATGGGTTCGTAAAATTCAACGGCAAGACCGCCAAAACCTCTGTTCCGTTGCCGGCCGCTGATTCGATACGGCAACTGCCCCCCAACTCCTCGGCCCGTTCCCGCATAGAGGCCAATCCCACGCCGGCCTGGTGTTGGGCCGGCAGACCCACCCCATCATCGCTGATGGCGAGGATGAGAGACGATGGACGATGGGCGATGGACGATGGATCACTATCGTCCATCGCCCATCGTCCATCGTCTAGCTGTAGCCGCACCATACATTGACGGGCGCGAGCATGGCGCAACACATTGGTGATGGCTTCGAGCACGATGCGATAGGCGGCCACCTCGACGGCGGCGGGCAAGGGCGGCAGGTGCTCCGGCGCTTCGATCTGGAAGCGCAGACCGTGGTCGCCAGCGCAGGCAGCTGTGTATTCCCGCAACGCCGACACCAGGCCCAACTGGTCCAGCGCCGGTGGCCGCAGGTCGTAGACCAATCTGCGGATGTCGGCAATGGCCGCCTGCATCCCTGCCTTCACATCGCCCAACAACTCATTGGACGCCGCCGGTTCGCTCTGGAGCAGATTGCGGGCTGCGTCCACCTGTAGGCTTAGGGTCGCCAGTTGAGGGCCGAGACCATCATGCAGGTCACGGCGCAGGCGGCGGCGTTCCTCCTCGCGCGCGGTGACCAGCCGCTCGCGCGACTGTTGCAGGTCGGCCGTCAGCCGGGCGGCGTGGACGGCAGCTCCGGCGTGGTGCGCGATCTCGCCGATCAGCCGGTGGTCGGCCCGGCTGAGTGTTTCACCGGGGCCGCGTGGAGCCGTGCGCAATTCGCCTACCATCTCGCCCTGATAGAGCAGTGGGATCGTTTCAGTGGCGCCGGCCGGCTCGCCGTGGTTGGCGGCCACACGTAGCTCGTCTCCCTGTTTGAGCACAATCGCCGCATAGGGTAGCTTGAGCGCGTGGCAGAGCGTCTCGACCAGCGTCGATAGGATCATCTCTGGCGTGGTGGTCGCCTCCAGCCGTTTGCCTAACGCCGCCAGCACGGCGACAGGGTCATCCCGTTCCCCGTACATGAGCCGGTTGACGGCCTGTTGCAACCATTGGCGCAGCGACTGAAAAAGGATGGCGATCAACCCGGTGGCAAGCGCCGAGAGCAGGGGATTACCCTCAATCTGGAACAGCAAGCTCAGGCTGCCCACGATGGCAATGTAAAATACGAACACCAACGCCGTCAAGAGGCCGTAGACCAATGTGCGATTGATGAGCAGGTCGATCTCCCACAGCCGGTAGCGGAAGATCGAAAAGGCCATCGTCAGCGGGATCAGCGGCATGACCAGCAGCCAGAGCACGTCGCCCACAGCGTATTGCACAGAACTCGACGGCCAGAGCGGGCCGGCGACCAGTTGCAACAAGGCGACCAACAAGACCAGGCCAAGTCCAAAGAGCACCCATTTGACCTGTTGGCGCTCCACTGGGGTGGCGAGCCGCCGGTAACGGTAAATCTGGCTGCCCAGCGCCAGGATCAACGCCGCCAACATCGCCAGGATCATGGTGATCCAGGGGATCTCGCTGTCGCTCATGCCCAGCCGCCGGTGCCACTGTTGCGCCAGTGGCGACCAGAAACCAAAGATGATCGCGACTACACCGCCGGCCACCCAACCCGTCCAGCCAGGAACAAAGCGGCCACTGGGGAAGAGAAAGAAGATCAGCACCAGGCTCGACATCACCAGGGGTGGGGCGAGATACGGCAGCCAGGGCGCCGCGGCCACCACCCACTGCGGAAAGCGCACAGCGGTCAGGTTGTTACCGATCTGAAAAATGCCCATCAAAAGCAACAGTGTCGAGATGATCAGCGCCGCCGGGTCGCTCCACTTGCGCCAGGCAATGAGCACCGCTACACCCACAAAAATAGCCGTCGATAGCAGCTTGAGTCCGACTAGCAGTCGCACATAACTCTCGAACGGTATGAGGCGCAC
>JAHDWG010000216.1 GCA_023384495.1 Caldilineaceae bacterium | reverse complement strand
TGGTGGCCCCCTTCGCGCGCCAGGTTCCACCAGGGTGGATAGTAGGCAATGTTCAAACCCATGCGCTGCTGATCGGTGGTGGTGTTGGCGCCATTGGCGTGCCAGACGCCACCGTGCCACAAAAAGACCGAGCCGCGCCGCCCGGTGACGGGCATCAGGTGTTTGTCGGCGGGGTCCATGCCTTTGGGGGGACGCTGACGTGCGCGATGGCTAAAGGGTGCGACCAACGTTGCGCCATTTTCGGCGGTGAAATCGGTAATCATCCACATCGAGTTGATCATCCACGGTTCGGCCGGCAACAGGGCTGGCAGATCGTGGGCGGAATCGACGTGAACGCCACCGGCCGGTGCGCCGGGCTTTACCCACTTGGAGCAAGCCTCGGCCAGACGGGCATTCGGCCCCAGAAAATGGCGGACCACTGCCAATACCTTGGGGTGCGCCGCACAGTCCCAACACAGTTCGTCTATATTCATCAGGCCGAAGAGCGTTTGATAGAGTTCATCTTTCTGATTTTGAAACCAGGCGCGGTTGGCCGGGTCACGATGGAGGCTGAAGTAAGTTTCCGCCATCCGATCCGCTTGCTCTGCCGGAATCGCATCTGCAAGTACGCAGTAGCCATACAGATCCAAATATTCGATTGCGGCTTGTATCTCCATACATAGCTCCTTTGATCTCTCTGCAATTCCTGAACCCGGCTCAGTCACCATGTCACCCTGTCAGTCCCGTTAGCTGGCGGGCTTCCTCTGGCGTGGCGATCTCACGACCGATCTCACGGGCGAGGCGGACGGCTCTTTCCACTAGTTCGGCGTTGCTGCGGGCATAGACGCCCGGCTCGATATAGGGGCAATCCTCCATGCCGACGCGCACATTGCCGCCAATGGCAATCGCGTGGGCGATGACCGACCAGTAGACATCTGGCGTCATACAACTCATACTCCAGTTGGCATTGGCTGGCAGGTGATCCACCATAAACTGTAGGCCTTTGGCCGAGGGGGGGGTCCAGCTCTGGCCGGGCCAGCCCAGGAAAATGGTTAACCAGAGCGGGTCGGGCAGCAAACCAAACTCGTCCTCGCGCTGTTTTTCGGCGTTATAAAACTCCCCTTTGCGCAGCAATTCAATGGCCCAAAAGGCGCCAGTGGAAAAGCTCTCGATCTCCAACTTGACATTGCGTTCATTGGCCAGCCGTGCATATTCGCGCAGCTCGGAAATCGGGTGAATGGAATAGCAATAACCAGCGGGAGGAAAGCGGGGGTCGGGTTGGAAATATTCATCATGCGAGTCAAAATTGATCGAACTCATGTCTGGACGCAATTTTTCCCAGAGTTCGAGCTTTTGCTCTAGCCGGATGCTGGCCAGACCAAACTGCACAATGGCTTTGCCTTTGGCGCGAATCCGTTCGGTGATGGTGCGCCAGCCATCAAAGATGGGAATCTGCAATTGGCGACCATCGGGTTGAATCACCGGATCGTTGGTGTAGCTGCCGTGGATATGACAGATAGAGGCGCCGGCGTCAATGGCGCGACTGTATTCATCGGCCAACCCCTGTGGGTCCGTTGGGCGCGGGCCATGCGGGTTATGAGGATAAGTCAGGGTGGTGTCGCAAGTGACAGTGATAACGAGTTTGTTCATAAAAGCTTTGCTCCTGGTGTTGGGTCAAAGATGTGCGCATTATACATAGATGATGCGTATAACACACATTGTACAGTCTGTGGATTAAATCTGTCAACTTGATCAACGGCGCGGGTGTATTTCAGAGTGGATTTCAGATCGGAGAAAACGCGCCTCAATACAGTAGCCACAGTAGCCGGCGGGGCGACCATGCCAGCTACTGATCTATGAAATATTCCCCAGGCGCCTTAAGCCATTGCTCATGAATCGCCCAGAGTCGCTCAACCATCAGGTCACGGGTCACCAGCGAGTCATAAAAGCGGCCATTTTCCAGGAAGCGGATCAGCACACGCAATTGGCGCAAACAGCGCCGCTTTGCCCGGTTACCCACGTCCATTTGCGCCGCGGTATCTTTGTTCGGACTGCGCCGCCATTTCACCTGATTGCGTCCTCTTTGCACCCACGCCGCCGGTGGCCGTTCCTCTTGGATAATCTGATTGGCGTCTTGAAACAGTTGCTCAAATTGACGGCTTGTCCGGCGTTGCAACCAGAGCAGCGCGTAACTGATCAACGCAAAAAGTATCCCGAAGGTGACGGCGATTGCCAAGATGATCCAAAACAATGACATGGTTGGGTGTCACTTCCAGCGCTTTTGACGATTTGACAAACCTTTTTAGGCCCATTACAATGTGCGCATTACACACAATATGTGCGAATTATTCACCGTTTTGCCATCATCCCATTGTACAACGTTCAGGCAATATCGATGTAATTGAGCAATTCGGTGATGCTCAGCCCCATGTCATGTCGATGAATTTTCTGGTTTTCTCATCTTTACCTGCTGTATGTGCTTAAAGCCACAAAGGAGAGGATCATATGAGGAAGAAGCGGATAACCAGCTTGCTGGTGAGTGCGGTGTTGCTCGTCCTGGTGGGCTGCCAGGGGTCGTCCGCCCCGGCAGAACAGGCCCCAGCCGCAGTGGACGCGGACAGATCGGCCAGCGAGCCGGTCGCCCAAGCGGGTGCAGGCGCCAGCTGTGATGCAGCTTGGAGCGAAGGGATGACCTTCTGCGAAGCGCCGATGTTGGCAGCCAGCGTCGCCGCCGGTGAACTTCCCCCGATTGAAGAACGCATCCCGTTGGAGCCATTAGTTGGCAACCCACGCATTCCGTGGACCACCATGGAAAAGGGGGTGTATGGCGGCGCCCTCCGGTTGATCGACTATGACGCCGGCACGGTCGGCCATGATGCTGGCTGGGCGAACAATGAGCAATGGATGGAAACAGCCGGCCTCTCCCATGATGCGGCCACGCTGACCGGTGGCATTTTCAAGGCCATCGACGTGAGCGATGACGAACAACTCTTCACCTTCCACATGCGCAAAGGCATGAAGTTCTCCAACGGCGCTGACTTTACCAGCGAAGACATTGCCTTCTGGTGGAACGATGTCATGAATCATGCACAGCTGACGCCGGTCATTAGCCAGAATTTCCGCGCCGGTCACAAACCGGATGGCAATCCACCCACCTTTGCTGTCATTGATGACTACACCTTTACCTTTGCCTTTGATCAACCCTACGGCGGTTGGACCGGCCTGATGACCTATGGGTCCGGATTGGGCAATCTGACCGACAGTGATTATTTGAAGCAGATCCATGCTGACTATGCCGATCCAGATGAACTGGCGGCCAAGGTCAGCGAACGGGGCTTTGAAGAAGGCGAGTGGTACCGGCTCTGGGGTTATTATCTGAGCACCAACAACCAACACCTGACTGGTTTGCCCCGCTATAGCCCCTGGATCCTCACCGAGATGAGCGAGACGAGCGCCAAACTGGAACGCAACCCCTACTACTGGAAGGTCGATGAGTGGGGCCAACAGCTGCCCTACATTGACACGGTGGAAGTGAAAATTGTGCAAGATGTGAGCGCGGCAGCCGTTGAGATTATCGCCGGCAATGTGGACCTGGCGCGGCGTCCCGTCAACCCGGCCAACCTGCCCCTCTACATGCAATATGCCGACGAGAAAGGCTACAACGTTCACATCCAGGACCAGCACGCCTCGCTGGGGGAAGTCTTCCTCAATATTACCTATGAAGACCCGATCTGGCAAGAATTTGTGGGCAATGTCGAATTTCGTAAGGCGCTCTCCATGGCAATTGACCGGGCGCAAATCATTGACGCGGTCTATTTTGGCATTGCAAGAGAGCCGCACACGATTCCTGCGCCAGGGTATGACCCCGATGGCGCCCGTGCGATTCTTGATAGCTTGGGCCTGAACCAGACCGACGCCGATGGCTGTCGCCTGGGACCGGATGGCAATCCCTTCACGATTCCCTTTGAGATGGCTGAATTTACCGGCGAAGAGATTCCCGTCGGTGAATTGGTCTCGAAGTTCTGGAGAGATGTGGGGATTTGCACCACCGTCAAGCAGATCGAGACCAATCTGTTCCTGACCAAGACCGCCGCTAACGAGAGCCAGGCCTTTACCTGGTGGGCGCACTACCCGCGCTGGCCGTTCCACGAAAACGGCGATTACATCGGCCAGGCCTGGCAGCAGACTTATGCCCCGTTGTGGATGCGTTGGATCACTTGGAATATGGGCGGGGGCAAAGAGGCCGCCGCGGATCCGGATGAAACCGACCCTAAGGTGGTAGGCATCGAACCGCCCCAAGCCTATCTGGATCTGCGCGCCAAACAAGATCAACTCTTTGCCACCTCGAATCCCAACACGCAGAAACAGCTTTGGGATGAGATGCGCCAGATTATTTCTGACAACATGTTCTGGATTCCCATTGTCGATCCAGTTCAAGGGCCGCTGATTGTCAACGCCCGGTTGGGCAATGTGGCCGAGACCGGTGTCGCCATCGAAAACGCGGCTGCAGCGGAGTGGTTCTTCTATAAGAATTAGGCGAGTGGTGCGGTCACTAAATTTTTGGAAATCGTACACGGATTTCGCAGATGAACGCGGATACCATCCAGAGGGAATCAGTGTTTATCCATGTAATCCGTGTACAAACATGAAATGGTCGCACTACTGACTTAGAAATTATCTCAAAATCTCGGTGTCACACCTGTATTGTCCGAGAGCGTCCCAGAGCCACAACCGATTTTGAGATAGTTTCTAAGTCGCGCAGTGAAACGATAGATACCAGAGGGATCGTACTCATGTTGTTGCCCTATATTGCCAAACGGATTTTGATCCTTATCCCGCTGTTGTTCATGATCTCGATCATCTCGTTCATCCTCATCCAGCTCCCGCCGGGTGATTTTTTGAACATGTACATCATGCAATTGCGCGCATCGGGTACGAATATCCACGAGGAACAGATTGCACAGCTTAAGTTTCTCTATGGCTTGGATAAAACATTGCCTGAGCAATATCTGCTCTGGATGAAGAACATTTTATTCCACGGCAACTTCGGCAACTCGTTTCAATACAATCGGCCGGTGGCCGACATTCTGCTGGCGCGCATCCCGCTGACGGCAGCGGTCTCCATTGCCACAACCATTTTTATCTGGCTGGTGGCCGTGCCGATTGGCATCTATTCGGCGACCCACCAATATTCTCTGGTGGATTACTTCTGGACCTTTGTCTCCTTCATCGGGGTGGCTGTGCCTTCTTTCTTGTTGGCGCTGATCTTCATCTGGATCGCCTTTGTTGTCTTTGACATTTCCGCGATTGGCCTCTTTTCACCCCAGTTTGAAAACGCGCCTTGGAGCTTTGCAAAAGTGCTTGATTTGTTGAAACATATTTGGGTGCCGGTGGTGATCATCGGAATGAGCGGCACCGCCGGCCTGATGCGCACCATGCGCGGTATGATGCTCGACGAACTGAACAAGCAATATGTGATCACTGCCCGCGCCAAGGGATTGAGCGAACTCCGTCTGTTGGTAAAATATCCTGTGCGCACTGCCATGAACCCGGTCATCAGCACGATTGGCTGGATGCTGCCGGCCATTGTGGGTGGAGAGGTGTTGGTCTCCATGGTGCTGAACATCCCGACCATCGGCCCCGTTTTGTTTACAGCATTGATGAACCAGGATATGTACCTGGCCGGCAGCATTGTCTTTATCCTTAGTGTCTTGACCGTGGTCGGCACGTTGATCTCTGATATTCTGCTGGTCTGGTTGGACCCGCGCATTCGCTACGAGGAAGTCGCCCAATGACCGTAGAGATGAAAGGGTATAGCGAAGGACTGGGAGCAGGTTCGCAGACGGCAGACGCGGCTCCCCGTGACCGGGCCAAACAGGAACTTTACACCGCTTCGCAGTGGAAGCTGATGCGGCTGAAATTTCGCAAGCATAAACCGGCGCAGATTGCCCTGGTGGTATTAGTCCTCTTCTATTTGGTGGCTGTATTCTGCGAAGTGGTTGCCCCCTACCGGACCGACCGCGATTTTCAGAGGCATCTTTTCGCGCCGCCAACGCGCATCCGTTTCTTTGTCGAAGAAGAGGGGCGCACACGCTTTGTCGGCCCCTTTGTCTACGGGCTGACCGGCTCGGTTGACGCAAAATTCAATCGAGTCTTCGAAATAAACAATGAAGAACGCTTTCCTTTGCGCTTTTGGGTACAGGGCGATGAGTACAAATTGTGGGGGTTGTGGAGAACGAATCGTCACCTCTTTGGCGTCGAGGAACCAGGCTATCTCTTTCTCTTCGGCACCGACCGCCTGGGACGCGATCTTTTCTCGCGTGTGATCTATGGGACGCGCATCTCGCTGACCATTGGCCTGGTGGGGGTGCTCTTGAGTTTCTTGCTAGGACTGATCATTGGCGGCGTCTCTGGTTATTTTGGCGGTGTCGTCGATGAGATGATACAGCGCGCCATTGACCTATTGGTGTCGATCCCCACCTTACCCCTCTGGATGGCCCTGGCCGCCGCCGTGCCCCGCGAATGGACAACCATCCAGACCTACTTTGCGATTACGATTGTGCTCTCGATCGTCGGCTGGGCCGGCCTAGCGCGCACCGTCCGTGGCAAGTTGTTGGCCCTGCGCGAAGAGGATTTTGCGATTGCCGCGCGTGTCTCCGGCGTCAGCGAATGGCGCATTATCACGCGCCACCTCTTGCCGCTCTTTATGAGCTACATTGTGGTCGCCATCACCCTTGCCATTCCCCACATGATCCTGGGTGAAACTGCGCTCAGTTTTCTGGGTCTCGGCCTACAGCCGCCGGCGGTCAGTTGGGGCGTGTTGCTCAAGGATGCGCAACAGATTGTGTCAGTGGCGCTGCGCCCCTGGCTGCTGCTACCGGCCCTCTTTGTCGTGACGACGGTGCTCATGTTCAATTTTCTCGGCGATGGGCTGCGCGATGCAGCGGATCCCTATTCGATTTTGTGATGAATCGTGACGGCGGACAGAGAAACCAACCAATTACAATCGATCTCGCATGAACCCCTTCGCTCCATTTTCGATTCGTTGGAGCTTTGCGAGACAGCCATAGTAGAGCAATGATGAAATCACAAGACGATCTGCTGCTAGAGATCAAAGACTTGAAAACGCACTTCTTTCTGCAAGAGGGCATTGTGCGCGCCGTTGATGGCGTGAATCTGCAGATTGCCCGCGGCCAAACGCTGGGAGTGATCGGCGAAAGTGGTTGTGGCAAATCAGTGACCGCCCAGTCGATTTTGCGCATTGTCCCTTCCCCACCGGCTAAAATTGTCGATGGCGCCATCCTGTATTATCAGCGACCGGCCAATGGGGCATCTACCCAGGTGATCGACCTGGCCCAACTCGATCCGCAAGGCAAAGAAATTCGTGCGATCCGCGGCGGCAAGATCAGCATGATCTTCCAGGAACCCATGACCTCCTTTGGCCCCATGCACACCATCGGCAACCAGATCATGGAAGCGATCCTGCTCCACCAACCCCTGAGCCGGCCCCAAGCGCGGGAGCTTACCATCGATCTCTTGCAGCGCGTCGGCATCTCCGGCGCAACGCGGACCGTCGATGCCTATCCTCACCAACTGAGCGGCGGGATGCGCCAGCGCGCTATGATCGCCATGGCTCTCTCCTGCAACCCAGACTTGCTGATTGCCGATGAGCCGACCACTGCGTTGGATGTCACCATCCAGGCGCAGATATTGGAACTGCTCACACGGTTACAGGCCGAGTTGAATATGGCCATCCTGTTTATCACCCACAACCTGGGTGTGATCGCCGAGATCGCCCATACCGTGGCCGTGATGTACATGGGGCGCGTGATGGAACAGGGCAGCGTGGACCGAATTTTTAGCAACCCACTGCACCCTTATACGCGGGGGCTGCTCTCATCGATTCCTCATATTGATGGCCCGAAACAGAGCCGGTTGACCGCAATCGAAGGCGTTGTCCCCGACCCCTACGACCCGCCGCCCGGCTGTCCGTTTTGTGACCGTTGCCCCAATTTTATGGCCGGCGTCTGCGACCAGGCCATGCCGGCGCTGGTCGAACAAGACCCTGACCATGCCGTGCGCTGTTTTCTCTATGGCCCCGCCACCGAGGCTGCTGGCCCGGCAACGCTCTCCGTTGCGCCAGCGCAACCAACGCCCCTGACAAGCGGACGTGAGGTGCATCATGACCGTTGAGCATAAACCTCTCCTTGAAGTGCGGAATCTCAAGAAATATTTCCCCATCCAACAGGGGATTCTGCGCCGCACGCGTGGCTATGTCAAAGCCGTCGACGATGTCAGTTTTACCATCGGCGCCGGCGAAACCCTGGGGCTGGTGGGCGAGAGTGGTTGCGGCAAAACGACGACCGGCCGCTGCATTGCACGGGTCTACCAGCCAACCGCTGGCGAAGTTTTGTTTCATGGGGATGAGGGGATCATACCGGTCAACCGGTTGGAGAAACAGGCGCTCAAATCGTTTCGCAAACATATGCAGATGATCTTCCAAGACCCCTACGCTTCCCTCAACCCCCGGATGACCGTTTTGGAACTGGTGGGCGAGCCGCTCCTGGCCCACGGGTTGGCCAAAGGCCGTGAACTGGAAGACCGGGTTGCCGAGATGTTGCTGGCGGTGGGCTTGAAGTTGGAACATTTGCGCCGTTACCCGCACAGCTTCAGCGGCGGCCAACGCCAGCGCATCGGCATTGCACGCGCCCTTGTGCAACGCCCCAAACTGGTGATCTGCGATGAACCGGTCTCGGCGTTGGATGTCTCGATCCAATCGCAGATCGTCAACCTGTTACAAGACTTGCAGGATCAATACAAGCTAACCTATCTCTTTGTGGCCCACGATATGAGCGTGGTGCGCCATATCAGCAACCGGGTGGCGGTCATGTATGTGGGACGGGTGGTTGAACTGGCCGCCAGCGAAGAGCTCATGACCGCACCCAAACACCCCTACACGGAAGCCCTGCTCTCGGCGGTGCCGCGCCCCAACCCGACCCATCAACGGCAGCGGATCATCTTGGGCGGGGAAGCCGCCGACCCGGGGCAGACGGTGCCGGGGTGTGTTTTCCACCCCCGCTGTCGCTACGCCAAAGACATTTGCAGAACCGAGGATCCGCCCCTCAATGAAGTGACGCCCAATCACTATGTCGCCTGCCATCTGGCGGCGGAATTGACGCTGGAAGGTATTGCGCCTATTTTGCCGACGGGGGATTGAGTAATTGCGGACTCCCTTTTCAATCTCATGATCACACAGTACACGTTTGAGGAGACTCAGATGAACTACGACGCCAACAACCGAACCTTCGATTGCGAACCAACCTTGACCGATTCACAAGTGCTGCAATTTTGCCGTGAGGGATACTTGCTCCTGAAAGGCGTGGTGCCGGCTGAAATCAACCAGCGCGCCCGTGATTATCTGGAGGGCAAAGTTCCCGCCAATCCCAGCTATATTCCAAAGGGCATGACCAGCGCCGACCTGGAGCGCATTCGCAAATCTCACGAACCCAGCACCATCCTTCTGGAAGATTGGTTTATCGAGCATGTGCTGCTCAACCCTCAGGTGGCCGGCGCCATGCGCTCGCTCTTGGGCAGCAATGTGGGGCTGCCCGTGCTGGTGAGCCACCACAAGGTCGAGTGTCCCCAACCCGCCCAACGCTGGCACCATGACGCTGACCACATCTTTGGCCCCGAACTCAATTCAGTCGAGGTCTTCTATTTCCCCCAGGACACTCCCGTCGAACTGGGCCCGACCGAACTGGTGCCGGGAACACATATCGAGCCGAGCCGGCGCAAAGAGGAAGAGCCTGGCATCTTTGCCGATGGCCCGGCCGGCACTATCGGCATCCATCATCAGAGCATTCTCCACCGCCGCGGTCTCTCCACCGCCAATGGCACTCGCCACATGCTTAAGTACAACTACTGGCGCACTGTTGCCCCGACGCGCGATTGGATCATCGAACCCGATTTTGACCCCCAGATTGCTTACTATGGGGGTCATAACCAGGCGCGCTATGTGGCCCACATGTTCTACTGGCTCTGTGGCCAGGGTGAAGAGTTCCGCGTCATCGGAGGACAGGCATGGCCGTGGTCCAGCCCCAACCAGATCGGCCGCTCCTATGGCTTTGGGAGCACGCGCGGCTACCGGCCCAATTGGCGCAAGAACAACGAAGACGGGTACGCGGCCTAGAGAAGGTCGGTTCTGCCGGTTTTAACGGGAATGGCGGGGTTCGCACGCCCTCGTGCGAACCCCGCCATTTGCATTTGGCGGGACACTGTCGTTGTCACTGAGGCCGAACACCTGCATTGTGGGCTGCTTCTTGGAGCATCGTCCAGATCTCATCCGGCAAAGGGATCCCGTCTACAAGGTATCGTTCGGCAGTTTGGGCTTCTGGTTCGCCGGGCGCCAGCACCTGGTCAAAGCCTGGGGCAGGCGGTGTTGCCTTCAGGCTGTGGACAAAGGTCGCGGCGCAGGTGGCATAATCTTCTGGCGGGCGAAAGGCAGTTGCATCCAGCGCCAAGATCAACCAGTTCAGTTCATGCGCCTCCCCCAACAGAATACCGGTCAAAAACTCAGCAGCCACAGCCAGACCATAACCTTTATGATCGGCAACCGGTAAAATCATGCCGCCATCATAGAAGTCATGGGGGTTGGTGCTGGGTCGCCCGGCGCTATCCAGGATCCAACCGGGTGGCAAGGTTTTCCCCGTGTCGCGATAAAAACGCAGCTTGCCTTCGGCGGTGGCGCTGGTGGACATATCGACCACGATAGGCGCCTGGTCTCCCGCCGGGAAACCCAATGTGATCGGGTTGGTGGCCATGACGCGCGCTGCGCCGCCGTGGGGCGCCACCGACATGTGCGCCTCCTTGCCATGTGCGCCCCCGCCGCTGATGAGGGTGATCACACCTTGAGCGGCGGCGCGCTCGGCAAACCAACCCATGCGCCCGGTATGGGCGCCGCCCACCAGCCCGACGGCGGCAAGCTGGCTGCTCTGCGCCTTTGCAATCGCCAGATCCAACGCATAGTTCAGGCTGTAGATGCCAAAGCCCTGGTTGCCATCGACAATCGCCGTCGTGGCGGTCGCCTGCCTGACCGTTGGCCGGGCGGTGGGCTGAATCCAGCCGCTCTCGATCTGGCTCAGGTACTGTGGCACACGCAGGACGCCATGCGAATCCACGCCCTTGAGGTTGCTGTCCGCCAACGATCTGGCGACAACGCTGGCGATGTTGTGTGGTGCGCCGGCGGCCACAAAAATCTCTGTTACCAACGCAGTTAGAGCCTCATATTGGATCAGCTTCATCGCTACTTCCCTGCCTGGATGATTCTGGCGATCAATCCGCCTGTTTGGGTCGGGCCGGTCAAATCTTGGTCCAAGAGCGCGGCCGGTACGGCCCACAACATCATGTTCTGGTAATAGTCGGCGCCAAAGGCGCGTTGACCACTATCCACATCGCCGCGCGTCGTGTTGGGCATGTCCCAAGTGTAGCCCCAGCGGCAGACGATATTTTCCAGGCAGCGCCGCAACAGTTCGAGGCCAAAGTCCCTTTGCCCACCATACATAAAGGTCATCGCCAGCATAAAAAGCTCAGGCGGGAAATAACTAAAGGCGCCGTAGCCGCCGACCTTAGCAGGCGCGCCATCGGCATTGGCATAGTTGACGGCGCCGGACTGGCTGAGTGCGCAGTTAGTGCGGCGCAACGTCTGCAAGGTGCGTGCGACCCGTTCCTGCGGAAAGGCGCCAGCGACGCCATGCCAATCGGTCACCCATTGGCCGTCCAACTGGTAGCCAAAGATGAGGTCCGATTTTTGCCCGGTCTCTGGCTCGTTGAAGTTCAGATAATAGTCACCGGCCCACAGGTATTCTTCCAACGCCTGAGCGCCGGCTGCCAACCAGTTGTCACACTGGGCGCGATAGGGATGGTCGCCCATCGCTTCAGCCATGCGCCGCATGATTTGCACTTGCGCCATGCGCACCCCGCCCGCATGGGTGACATAGCCCTTCCAGCCCGGTTCCGGCGCCTCGAACCATTCGGTAT
>JAHDWG010000754.1 GCA_023384495.1 Caldilineaceae bacterium | reverse complement strand
TGCCCGCACATGAACCAGATCACCCTGGAGGACACACTCAATGCCCTGCGCCACAATCGCTACGAGATCACCGTCCCCGAAGAGATCCGCGTGCGCGCTGCCCAGGCCGTGGAGCGGATGATCGAAATCGGGTAGCGCGGGATTACGCCAAAATGACCGATCTACTCGAAACCGAAGTGCTCATCCTCGGCTGTGGGATTGCCGGCAGCACAGCAGCCTTGACCCTGGCCGATGCCGGCGTCCCCGTGACTGTGGTCACGCGGGCCAGAGCGCCCGAGGAGACTAACACCTACTGGGCGCAGGGCGGCATCATCTACCAGGGCGCCGAGGATTCGCCGGAGCTGCTGGCAGCCGATGTGATGCAGGCTGGCGCCGGCCACTCCTACGGCCCGGCAGTGCAGACCCTGGCGGAAGAGGGGCCGGCGGCTGTGCAGCGCCTGCTGCTGGAGCGCGTGCGGGTTCCTTTCGACCGCACGGAGGACGGGAGACTCTCGCTCGTGCGCGAGGGTGGGCACACCCTGTCGCGCATCATCCACGCCACCGACGCCACGGGCAAGGCCATCCAGGTCGCCCTGCTCAACGCGCTGCGTGACCACCCCAACGTGACGCTGTTGACGGGGCATACGGCCGTCGATCTGTTGACACCCGCTCACCATTCGCTCAACCGGCGGGCAGTCTATGCGCCTCCGGCTTGTGCCGGCGCTTATCTGTTCGATAGCGAACGTGGGCAGGTGATCCGCTGCCTGGCCAAGATAACCATCCTGGCGACGGGTGGGCTGGGGCAGATCTTTCTGCGCTCGACCAACCCGGCCGGCGCGCGCGGCGACGGAGTGGCGATGGCGTACCGCGCCGGCCTGCGCATCATCAACGCCGAGTTTGTCCAGTTTCATCCGACCGCCTTCTATCAACAGCAGGGGCCCTGTTTTCTGATCTCGGAAGCAGTGCGGGGCGCCGGCGCTCGGCTTGTGGACGCCAGCGGCTGGCCCTTCATGCAGAAGTATGATGCTGCATGGAAAGACCTTGCCCCGCGAGATGTCGTAGCGCGCAGCATCCACCGCGAGATGTTGATGAACGACACCACTAATGTCTACCTCGACCTGCGCTCCTACATTCCGCGAGACGAGATTCTGGCTCACTTTCCCACGATTCACGAGCGCTGTCTCCAACACGATGTGGACATCACCGAGGATTTGGTTCCCGTCGTGCCCGCGGCCCATTACTTCTGTGGCGGGGTCTGGGTGGATGCCTGGGGTCAGACCGACCACCAACATCTCTATGCCGTGGGCGAACTGGCCTGCACTGGCGTCCACGGCGCCAATCGTCTGGCCAGCACCTCGCTGCTGGAAGGGTTGGTCTGGGGCGAACGCGCCGCCCGGCGCATCTTGCCCCAGTTGTGCGAGACAGAGGTCCCCAATCCGGCAGAGATCAAACCCTGGCGTGATGATGGGGTCGAGGCAGCGGATCCAGCCCTGATCAGCCAGGATATGAGTTCGATCAAACACATCATGTGGAACTATGTCGGGCTGGTGCGCACGACGCCCCGCCTGGCGCGAGCCTTGCGTGACCTGCGCCAGTTGGAGATCGAGATCGAGCAATTCTACCGCAAAACGCGCCTGA
>JAHDWG010000214.1:2505-7755 GCA_023384495.1 Caldilineaceae bacterium | reverse complement strand
CGCGGCGGCGATGCCGCGCGGCGCCTGCGGCTGCTGGCGACCCGCGGCATCGACTTCGAGGGGCCGGTCACCGTCAACCCCGGCAGCGGAGGGGACGGCGGTGTGGGCGACGCCACCGGTGACCCTGGCCGCGACCGCTGTACTGTGGCTGAACAGGGCGCTCACGCGCTGGGAGTCGGCGCTGGCGGCGGCAACGCCTCCAAGTTTGTCTGGCGGCGCGGCCGGGTGGTGGGCATTGGCAATGTCACCATTGTCGGCGGCCTTGGCGGCGACGGCGGCGACGGCCTCGCAACCGGCGGCAAGGGCGGTGACGCCACCTGCCCAACCAACGCCACGGGGGGCGCAGGGGGCCGAGCTGAGGGCCGCGGCGGCCAAGGCGGCCATGCCCGGCTCACCGGCGCAGCGGCCGCGGGGGTGGTGGTCAGCCCGGCGGCCTTTGTGGCGGGCGACGGCGGCCAGGCGCGCGTGACTGCGGGCGCCGGCGGCTCGGCTGTGGCCACACCGTCGGCTGCGTGCGAATCGACCATGGCTACGGGCGGCGTGGGGAATCGCGCCCGCGCGGTGGCCGGCCACGGCGGCAAGGGACGTATCGACGGCGAGGGCGGCGAAGGTCACGCCCGGAGCGGCAACGGCGGCAACGCCACGGCCACCGGCGGCGACTGCACGGCCTGCAACAACGGCGGCAACGCCACTGCGACGGCAGGTGATGGCGGCAGCGCCCTGGCCCGCTCCGGTCGGCCACGACCGGTCGGTGACGGAACCACAGCCACCGCTGGCAACGGCGGCGTCGGAACCGCACGCGGCGGCAAAGGGGGAGATTGCCCAACCTGCCCCGGCGGCAAGGGCGGCGATGGCGGTGTGGCTGCGGCCACTGGTGGTGCGGGCGGCCATGCGTCGGGCAGCAGCGCCCGCAATGGCGGCGACGGCGGCCTGGGTGACGCCCTGGGCGGCAACGGTGGCAAGGGCGCCGACTGCTGCAATCCACCGCAGGCAGGCGGCAACGGCGGCAAGGGCGGCGACGCCACATCGCGGGCCGGCAACGGCGGTTCGCCCGGCGGCGCGGTGGGTGGCAACCAACAGAAGGCGGGCGACGGCGGCAACGGCGGCGAGGGCGAAGGCCCCGGCGCAGGCGGCCCCGGCGGCGTGGGAACGGGCATCCCCTTCCCGATTCTCGATGGCCTCCCCGGCAACGGCGGCCCGCGCTGTCCCGTCACCGTGACCCCAACGCCGACCCCCACCGAGACGACGCCCGCGCCGGACCCGACACCGGTCATCACCGGCGTGCGGGTGACGAGCAGCGTCACCCAGACGACGCCATCGCAGACGGTGGCGCTCACCGCCGAGCTGGAGGGCGCCCATCTGCCGTTGGTTGATTCGTTCTTTGATGTCTTCTTCATTGTCAGCAGCCGGTCGGTCATCTCCGACCGTGTGCCGACGACGAGCGACGGCGCGGGCGGCTATCACGCTGCGTGGCAGTTCAACCCGGCGGGGGAATACATCGTTGACGCCATTGCGATCCACAAAGAGACGGGCAACCCGGTGGCTGGCGTGCGCAACCCGCAGCCGGTGCACTCAAGCCCCATCCCTATCGAGCTGGCGCAGTTGGAGCTGACATCGATGGCGCCCGGCAGCCTGCCCGGCATGGCGAGCACCCTGTTGCTGACCGGGCTCGACCAGTTTGGCAACGCGATCCCCCACGTGCCCGCAGGCAGCATCCAGTGCAGCACAGACGACCCGGCGATCCAGTTGGGTGCGCCGGCGCCGCTGCCCGGGGATTTCTTCGACCTGCGCACGGCGGGCGCGCCGCCGCTGCCGGTGCATGAGTTTCTGGGCGTGACGGTGACAGGCGCCGGCTATGGGGTGGCCGACGCCACCTGTGTCCACGCGTCGAGCGGGGCCAGTGCGTCGTTGCCCGTGGCGTTTGCCCCGTGGCGCCTCACGTTCGGCAGCCCAGCGAGCGGGCCAGGGGCGGGTTTTGCGGTCGACTCGTTCTTTGACATCACCTACGAGATTCGCCTGCCAGCAGACGGCGGTGAGGGGTGGCGGATGGCCGCTGGCCAGTTAGCCTGGCCCAGTGAGGCGCCGATTGAGTTTGCGGGATGCGAGCCAAAGCTCGACAGCATCGATGTCATTTGCCAACAACCGGCCACGGGGAATGGTCCACGAACGGTAAACTTCCAGATTTTCACAGAAGGGCCTATGGTGGGCGATGCAGCGCCGCTTGGGCTTCGGTTCAAAACCGGCGCCGCTATCAGCACCGAGGCGGTCGAATCCACGATGACGGTGGTCGAACTATTGCTTACCACTGAATCGACCCCGGTTGCATATGACCCAGCGCTCTTCGGCCCGACGTGGCGCAGCCATCCCTTCGCCATCAAGCCATTGCGTTCGTTCACGCTCCACATTTATCGGGTAGAGGGGGCGGCCACCATGGCGGATCTCGACGCCGACGTGGCGCAGGCGCAGCAGGCGTTCAACCTGAACGGCCTGATCTGCGCGTGTCCCTTCTTCATCCGCTTCGATGTGATCTCGACGACCATCCCCATCACCGACTGGCGGCAGATCGAGCCGACGGGGGATGGGCTAGACCGCGACGCCATCAACGCCGCCAAGGCGGAGGGTCACTTCACCGGCGGCGGCAACACGGCGAGCATCTACTATGCGCCGGGCATCCGGGGCGGCGCGTTGGGCATGACCTATGCGCCTGATGGTCAGGCCGCGGTGGACAACAGCCGGGATCACGACGGCTGGACGCTCTTCCACGAGCTGGTGCATGTGTTGGATCTGAAAAAGGATGGCAAGTTCGATGTGCGCGATTCGCCCGACGACTCCAACAACGAACAGGGCGCGCGCAACCCGCTCAACGCCATGAACTACGCCAACATGGGGCCTTTTCTGACGCCACAACAGTGCAAGGAGCTGTAGTCACTTTTGCCGATTGTGGGCAACACCGTTCACAATGGGGCGATTGAGATCGTGATCTGCTGGGCAGATAGGGCGCTGAGGTAAGCGCTCTCTCTGCTCAGCCTGTATCGACCCGAATAACGCTGCGGCGCTTTGCGCCGACAGATCGGTTGGTTGGATCTGCGACCGCTATCCAGATGGGTTCTTAGCGCACAACTACGGGGGTGAACCATGCATATTCTTGACCTTCGGGAGAATTGCGAAGCCTACGCACCGCTCGCGGCGGCGCTGCTTGTAGCCGCATTTGCAGAGCACTGGCCCCACGCATGGCCCAATCTGGAAAGCGCAATGGCCGAAGTTGAGGAGTCATTGGCCCAAGATCGGCTCAGTCGCATCGCATTGAATGACGACAGGCAATTGCTGGGATGGATCGGTGGCGCGCCAGGTTACAATGGACGCGTCTGGGAGCTCCATCCACTCGCTGTGGCGCCGGGGTGGCAAGGGCAGGGCATTGGGCGCGCACTTGTGCATGATCTGGAAGCGCAAGTACACCAGCGCGGGGGATTGACCCTTTTAGTGGGCACAGACGACGAAAGGCAGATGACAAGCCTGGGCGGTGTCGTTCTCTACCCAGACCCACTGCGCCATCTAGCCGCTATCCGC
Source organism: Caldilineaceae bacterium (assembly GCA_023384495.1). Taxonomy (GTDB): domain Bacteria; phylum Chloroflexota; class Anaerolineae; order Caldilineales; family Caldilineaceae; genus CFX5. The sequence continues at coordinate 4,188 of JAHDWG010000214.1, read as the reverse complement.
AATATACACCGCCATCCATTTGGGTTTTACCAAAAACTGGGCTTTTCGTTGGTTGGCGTGATCCCCGATGCCAATGGACTCGGCAAACCGGATCTTCTCATGGCAAAGCGCGTGACCGATGCAGTCAGGCAAGATACGTCGGTGGGGCGAGCCACTGGGCAACCTGTTCGATGATTGGGGTGGGTCAGGAACAAAAAAGAGGCGAAGCGGTGGTCGCTTCGCCGTTGTTGCGCGTATGCGGATTGTCCCACCCCCTGGGTATTAAACCTCTGGGCAGGGATGTGCATGGTGTGCTATGCCGCAGCCGCCTGCCCATCCACGGCGGTCGAACGGCTGTCGCCCCGGTGGAGCAGCGAACGCTCTTCCCAGGCCACCAACATGGGAGAGGCCGTAAAGATCGAGCTGTACATGCCAGAGGCAATGCCGACGACGAGGATGGCCGTGAACTGCCGCACCGTGGGGCCGCCCAATACCAGGATGGCGACCAGCGTCAGCAGCGTTGTGATCACAGTGCCCAGCGAGCGCTGAAAGGTTTCGACAATGCTGCGGTTGACCAGTGTGGACATGTCCAGCCCGCGATAGCGCCGAAAGTTTTCGCGGATGCGGTCGAAGACCACAATCGTGTCATTGACGCTATAGCCGATGACCGTGAGTGTTGCGGTCAGAAAGAGCGCGTCCAGTTCCCAACCGGCGATCAGGTTCATGATGCAGGCAAATGAGAGCGTGACGAACACGTCATGGATGAGGGCCACCACCGCGCACGCGCCATAGCGAAAGGGGTGCAACACCTGTCGAAAGACAAGCCAAATATAGACAAGAATGAGTAGGGACGCAACACCCACCGCCAGCAGCGCGGCGCGGCCCACCTCAGCGCCAATAGTCGGCCCAATCGTGCGGAAGGACCGTTCTTCAAACGCGCCCAGGCTGGTCTCAATCGTAGCGTCGAGCGCCTGTTTCTGCTGTTCGTCAATGGCCTCAAACTTGATCTGTACAGTGCGGTCATCCTCCACATGGAAGACAGTAGGTGTACGATACCCGGCGTCGACAAACGCCTGGCGGACATCCGTCAACGGCATATCTTGGTCGAACCGGATCTCCCAAAGCGTCCCGCCCGTGTAGTCGATGCTCAATGGCAAGAAGACGCCGCGTGTCGACATCGACCACCCCATAAAGATCAGACTGGGCAAAATCCCAAGCACCGAAAGTAGAAAGTAGAGGCCGCGCCGTTCAACAATACGAAACATAGGTGAAGATCCTTAAGACAAGGGTATAATCAAGGGTGCAATTGATGTCAATGATGTCAATAACCGAGCATCCCGCGCATTTCCGCCGCCGAACGCCCTTGGCCGGTGAGGGCGGTCCGCATGAGCGCGCGTGTGACGAGCACCGCCGACGCCATCGAGAGCAACACGCCGATCGCCAGTGTGATGGCAAAACCACGGACAATGCTGGCGCCAAATGTGTTGCCAAACCAGAACAGTACGGCGCAGGTAATCAGCGTCGAAAGGTTGCTGTCACGGATGGCCGGCCATGCCCGGCTAAAGCCCGTTTCTACGGCTAGCCGCAGCGAACGCCCCGTGCGAAGCTCTTCTTTGAGGCGCTCGAAGATCAGAATGTTGGCGTCCACCGCCATCCCAATCGACAGAATGAAACCGGCGATCCCGGCCAGCGTGAGCGTCACCG
>JAHDWG010000214.1:0-2495 GCA_023384495.1 Caldilineaceae bacterium | reverse complement strand
TAGATGACCAGCGCCACGCTGGCGAGCACCCCCGGCAGGCGATAGAGCGAAATCATAAAGATAAACACAGCAACCAGGCCAATCATCCCGGCGTAAAGGCTACGTTGCAGCGAATCCTGCCCCAACGTGGCGCCGATGGTGCGGATGTCCACTACCTTGAGCGGCACCGGCAGCGACCCATAGCGCATCTGCACCGCCAGCGATTCAGCCTCTTCGCGCGTAAACTGGCCACTGATCACGCCTTCGTCGCGGATGGCGGCCTGGATTGCCGGCGCCGAAAGCACGTAGCCATCCAAAATGATCGCCAGGGGCTGACCGATGTGTGCGCTAGTGTATTCGAAGAATTGGTTGCTGCCTTCGCCAGTCAACTGAAAGTTGATCTGCCACTGGTTGAATTGATCTTGGGTCGCAACCGCCGAGCGCAAAATCTCACCAGTCATCACCGTTTCGAAGACACGATCGCCATAGGGCGCCATCATCGGATCGACCATGCCGCCCGCGACCGCTTCATCCACTGCCGTAGGCCGATTGGTTGTGTTGAGCACCATCCCCTGCCCCAACGTGGCGCCGGCTGGGTCGACAAATTCGAGTTGGCCCGTCGAGCGGAGCGTTTCAATGGCCTGTTCGGGGTTGTTGACGCCCGGCAATTCGACGATGATCCGGTCTTCGCCCTGCACCTGAACGATGGCCTCCGCCACCCCCAGGCCGTTGACGCGATTCTCGACGATCACCTTGGCCGTGTCGATCGCGCCCTGCGGCATGGCGACGCCCTCAGCCAGGTCAGACTCAAGCAGAACTTGCGTACCGCCGCGCAGGTCAAGGCCGAGGCGCAAGTCAAGCAAATTCTTGGGCGCACCCGGCACGATCGAGCGCTGCAACCACTGGGGCTGATAGTCACTTGGGGCAAACACGACAAACGCCGCCCCAATTGTTAACAAAGAAATAAGGACAAGGGCAACGGCATTATTTCGCATACACAAAACACTCCATCCGCTGAAGATCTATAAACAGAAGGGCGCTGCCTGAAGGCTACAGTGATCACCGTCTGTGATCACAGACGGTGATCACTGGATGTAATTTCACAGGACGTACTGGTAGGACGTGATTATAGGGCGTCGTCATGGGCCTGTCAAAACCCAAACACCGCCATCAATCTATCGCCGGTAGGCCACTTCCTAAGGTGATTCAAGTCCAGTGATAGTCACCGGACGACGCCCCTCTTTCTAGACGCACCCAAGCCTTCTCTGTGAACTTGGCGACAAATGGGCGCTATGGTAGACTACAGAAGGCGACAATCGTAATTTTTTTGTAATCTATACTCAGCTATGTTTGAAAACACGCATTTCTTTGCAGGTTTGGCCGAATCCCGATATGCGTTTTCAAAGCAACCGCACTTTGGCTCAGTTCAATCTGATGTTTGTTCCCCAAGCGCTTCATTCTATAACATTAACTATCAAAACCTGAAATCGACATCCTTTCACCGCGAATGTTTACACCCGGACACAATTCAGCATTACACCATTTTAGTGATCAGTGCTCCAATGATCAATGCTTCAATGGCCAATGTGTCGGCCAGCTCACCTGGCGGCCCCTCTTCGCTCTGTTCGTCATTGTAGCGCTGCTCAGCGGCTGTGCGCAGACGCCTCCGCCGGAGGAGCTCGACGGATTGCAACGTTTCGAGGACCTCGCATTCGACCATGTCCCAGGCCCTGTTGCCTACGCCCAGACCCCGCCGGTAGGCGGCGCGCACAGCCCCCTCTGGCAAAACTGCGGGATCTACGACCAGCCCATTGCCAATGAGCAAGCCGTCCATTCGCTCGAGCATGGCGCCATCTGGATCACGTACCGCCCCGATCTGGTCGCCGATGATGTAGCGCGCCTGCGCGAACTTGTGCGCGGACGGAGCCACGCCCTCCTCTCCCCCTACCCCCAGTTGCCGGCCCCTGTGGTTGCATCGGCATGGGGCGTTCAGTTGCAGATGACCGGCGCCGCCGACCCGCGGCTCCCCTTCTTTGTCGACGAATTTCACCAGGGCGCCCAGACCCCCGAGCCGGGGGCGCCTTGTCGCGGCGGCGTAGGCGAACCGATGAGCGAATAGCGCGCGGCCAGCCAGCCGCTTTCCACCACCATACTCTGCGCTCTGTGCTCAAGAGGTCACAACAATGGACAACGCATCGTGGAAGTTGACCGTTCAAGCCAATCTACAGGCGCTAACCGAGCAATCGGCCTCATTGGTCCCGGGCACACTTTATGGTCGGCTGGGGGCGGTCGTGTTGGCGCCTGTCGTCGCCGCACTGGCCGCGCGTGACTTTGCGCCTCTGGTTTCGCTCTTTGGGATCATCGGCGGCGTGGGCGGCAATCTGATCGCCAATCAGGTGAACGAGTGGCGTGACCTGAACGAGCAAGAGTTGGCCATCGAACTGACGAGCAAGGCCGCAACCAGCGAAAGCTGGCGCGAAGTGCTGGACAAGTTGCTGCGCGAATTTTCCGCCCCC
>JAHDWG010000215.1 GCA_023384495.1 Caldilineaceae bacterium | reverse complement strand
GTGCCGACGACGGTGCTGGCGTCGCCGGTTTCCACCATTACGCGCAGGCCAAAGTCATTGGCGTCGGCATACTTTGTGCGGCCCAGGTCGGTGTCGAGGTAGAGGCCAAACGAGCGCGTCGAATTGCGCCCGGGCGCGCCGCGCACACAGACATAGATAGCGTCGGCGTCATGTTGCAGATAGATTGCGCCTTCCACACCGCGCGCATCGAGATAGGGGAACGTGGACGCGCGCGCATATTCCTCATCTTCGTCGCACTGGCCATCGAGCGAGATCGACAAGTCCGACTCCGGGATGACAATATTGGTGGGTGGGGCTGTGTAGTCGATGACCAGCTCGGGGGGCGCAGCGCTCTCGCTGCTGGCAAAGGCGCGGTGGTGATTCGAGCCGCCGTTGCCCACCAGTTCCAGCCCGAAGTTGGGCGTCGCCTGCGGCGTGTAGACCCAGGCGCGCGCCAGATCGGTGATCTCCAACGTAGCGGTCTCGTCAGCCCCATCAGGGATGGCGAGCGCCCGATAGACGATAACGCCCGGCGGCCGTGTGCTCCACGTGACCGACGTGGCGCTCCAGTTCTCGGTGATCCGGTTTACGTTGACCGTCCACGCCGCGCCGTCGGATGCGGTCTGGCGCAGATGCAACTCCGCGCGATGGATGATGGCGCCAGGGGGCAGGGACGACAGGTCAAAACGCAGCAGCGAATGGACGTCAACGCTGGCAAAAAGACGGTCAATCGCGACGACCAGCTCTGCTTCGGTCGAGAAGTTGGTCGCCGCGGCGTTCGAGGCAATCGTCGTGTCGGCAATTGGGTTCAATGTCAGGGTGTCGGTGAGCGCCAACGCCGTTGCCGCAGACACGGGAGCAGCCGACGTTGGGCGGGGCAGGAGGCTGATCCCCACCAGCCCCACACCGATGTGCAGCGCCAGCATCACAGCAAAAACACGCAAACGGCTCATTTCGCTCTCTCCTCTTTATCACCAATCAGCGCTGAGTTGATTGGCTTCGATACGGCTATCGCGCTCGGCCTCGACGCGCGGCAAGTCAAGGATGGTGATGACGCCGTTGTCGAATTCCAGCAGGCCGCGCTTGCGCCAGTCGCTGAGCAGCCTGTTGACCCATTCGCGGCGGGCGCCGACCATCGAGGCCAGGTCGCTCTGGTTGAGCGCCAGATCGACCACATACCGATTGCCTGGCTCAATTTCCTGACCATAGCGAGCGTTGTGATGCAACAGAATATGCAGAAGCCGGCCTGCGGCGTCAAACTGCGCAACCGATTCGGCAAAGGCCGCCGTCCAGCGCAATTTGTGCGACAGGATGCGCGCCAGGTTGATGGCCAGATTGGGCATGGTGCGCAAATGGTGCATAAAACGCTCTTGCGCCATCACCAACAGCGATACGGCGCCCACCGCTTTGGCCGTGGCGGAACGCGGCTCGTTGTCCAGCGCAGCAAATTCGCCAAACAGATCATGCTGCGTAAAGATGTCGATGGACGTCTCATCGCCCGAAGGGCTGATCTTGTAGATGCGAACCCTGCCTTTGAGCAATAGATAGACCTCGCGGCTCTCGTCGTCCTGGCGAAAGATTATTTCATCACGCGCGTACTCTTTGAGACGCAGATCTTCCACCAAAGTGACGAGTTCTTGCTCATTGAGGCCGGCGCAGAGCGAGAATTCCTGTAGGGCCGCCACACGGCGAGCCAGGGGTTGGGCGAGCTTTTTGTCGCGCATCGATCTCTCCATCAATCTACGGTAAATTCCGTCATCGGTCTGTGTTGCAGCGCAAACGTCGCTTGTGCGCCGGACCACACCACCGGTGTGACACACCAACTTGACCAGGATGTTATGCGGGGATACACTCGATTATCCGCCATTTTTGACGGCGGCGCAACCATCCCCTGTTCGCGGTTTGGCCGGGGCAACGCCACAATCGTCATGAGCTTGTTCAACTGGCTATTGGTCGGCCATCTCATCGCTGACTGGATGTTACAAAATGACTGGATGGCGCGCAACAAGCTACAACAGTGGCTGGCGCCCGCCATTTTTGTTCACTGTACCATTTATACGTTGACCTTGCTGATTATGGTCTGGTCTTGGCAGCCGGATCACTTTGTTACGCCCCAATCGCTCCTCTTTGGCGCCGGCATTTTTCTCTCGCACTGGATCATCGACGCCGGCAACCTCGCTGCTCGTTGGATGCAGTGGCTGCGTCAAAGCCGCCTCCCCTTTGTCCAAATCATGGTCGACCAGACCATGCACGTGGTCATCATCGCCCTGCTTGCCGAGTGGCTGCTGTGAAAATAGGGCAAAACAGCGTAACACAGAGAGCACAGAGATTGTACAGAGAACACCGAGAAAAACCTCAGGGTGCTCTGTATCTTCTCGGTGTTCTCTGTGTTCCTGCTGTACGCCGCCATTTTCATCGCTTATCGGTGCTCGTACGAGCATGTTGATTGCTCTGAAAACAGTACAGAACAGCGTAACACAGAGCGGACGGAGAGTACGCAGAGAACACCGAGAAAAGCGCCATGGCTCGTTCCGTGGACAAAACTCTCTGTGCCCTCCGTGTCTCCTCGGTGTTCTCTGTGTTCCTGCTGTACGCCGCCATTTTCGCAACCTGTGGAAAGGTTTTGCGCTCCCCATCCGTCTCACTGGCATCGACAATGTATAGGATGGTCCCGGCCTTCGTCCATCCTAGCCATTCGGAAAGGAGCAACCCAATGCAAGCTCGGCATTCATTCACCAATCGTTCAAGTCGCGCCCGCCTCGGCGGCGCATGGCTGTCCGTTCTGCTTTTCTTGCTGCTCGCGCACGGCGCAAAGCCGGCGCGGGCTGAGTCGGATTCGTTTGTCTTCCTGCCCATCATCGGCGGTGTGGGCGAGGCTGCCTCACCCAACCTCTTCAACCCGCAGACCGACACCACCCTGCCCGGCGGAGAGCAAACCTTTGATGAGCTCAACATCCCCGCTGGCGTCACCGTCACCGTGCAGGACGCGCTGAAGCTCACCGTCCACGGCAACGCCACGATTGCCGGTGCACTGGTGGGTGACTGTGTGGCCGTCCACCTGACTGCTGGCGGCGACCTCACCATCACCGGCGTGGTCGACAACCAGTGCAGCGACCCCGACGCCAGCGACCCCGGCGCGCTGCAACTCTATGCCCACGGCAGCCTCTTCGCCGGCACGCTGGAGACAGAGGCGACCCTCCGTACTAGCGGCGACCTCGACCTCAGCAACGACCCGGCCACACCTCTCTGGCATTACGACGTGCTGCCCGAACAGCGCGCCGGAGAGCCGCTCGCCCCCGTCTGCGCCGCCACCGCCGACACGCTGTGGGAGACTGCGCTGCCCGATGCGCCGGCACAGATCCGCTTCAGCGGTGAGGGCGCCGACCCCAACGGCGGCCCGGTCACCTTCCGATGGGACTTTGGCGACGGCAGTCCCACGGCGGATGGTCCTGAGGTCACCCACAGCTATCCCACCCCCGGCGCCTATGTGGCCACCCTCACAGTAACGGACGAAGACGGCGAGCAGTGCGCGGCAACGCTTGCGCTCAACATCGACGATGGCGAGACGCCACCCACTGCGCCGGCGGTTTCCATCCAGCCCACCGACCTGGTGGTTGTGGTGGGCGAGACGCTCACCTTCGCCGCCACCGTCGCCGACCCGCAGGAGGGGGAACTGACCTACGCCTGGCGCTTTGGCGACACAGCGAGTTCCACCATCCTCACCGCCACCCATGCCTACGCAGCGCCGGGTCGCTATCTGGTTGACTTGACCGTCACCGGCGAGAACGGCGCCAGCCGGTTGGCCAGCGCGGCCGTCTATGTCTACGAGCCGCCCTCGGAGGCCGCCGCGATGGATGCGCCCCTCGCCTTCTGCCCACCCAATCCGTTGCCGCCGCGCGCCTTTGTGGTCAACCAGGGCCACATCAACAACCTGCCCCAGGCCGCGCCGGGCCGTAACGGTCGCAACCAGACCTATCGCGGGCGCGGGCTGATCATCATTGCCCCCGGGGTGATGATCCAGGGCCAGCATGGCGGCGACGGCGCCAATCGCGCCGGTGTGGGGACGGTGCGCGGCCAACATGGCGGCCGCGGCGGCAGCATCGACATCCTCGTCGATGGCCGGCTGGTGGTCTGCGCCGGCGTGTCGATTGCCGCGGGCGATGGCGGCGACGGCGGCAACGCCTCCAAGTTTGTCTGGCGGCGCGGCCGGGTGGTGGGCATTGG
>JAHDWG010000213.1 GCA_023384495.1 Caldilineaceae bacterium | reverse complement strand
GTTGCTGCTTTGCAGCAGTTGCGTTACAAACTCGGCCAGATCCTCATCGCTCAACGGCGAACGGAATTCGCCCACCGCCTGCCCCGCGGGCGAATCGAGCACGCGGGCGAAGAGGCCGTTCGGGCCGGGCGCAAGCTGGAGATCAAAGTTGACATAGGTTGGGGCAGGCATGGTCTCATTACCTATTGATGTTACGCAAGCCTTGACTGAAGATTGACTCATTCACATCGCCATACCTCTGGCGAATCATCAGGCGCTGCGTAACGTGGGTTACCGATTGGTCATCGTCCACCCATCCCCGAAAGGGTGATGCCGCGTACAAACCAGTTTTGGCCGATGATGTAGAGGACGAGCACCGGCAGCAGCGCCACCACCGACCCGGCCATGAGCAGATGCCATTCGGTGCTGTATTGCCCCTGGAATGCGCTGAGGCCAATGGGGATGGTGCGCATTTCGGGCGTCCGCGTGATGACGAGCGGCCAGAGAAAATCGTTCCACGCGGCCTGGAAGTTGAAGATGGCCAGCGTCGCTAGCACCGGCCCACTCAGCGGCAGGATCACCTGCGCCCAAATGCGCCAGCTCGGTGCGCCATCCATACGCGCGGCCTCGTCATAGTCGAGCGGCAGGCCCATAAAATATTGCCGTAGCAGAAAGGTGCTAAAGACGCTAAAGGCGGATGGCAAAATTAGCGCCTGATAGGTGTTGAACCAGCCCAGTAGCCGAACCAGGATGAAATTGGGGATCATGGTCACCTGGAAGGGAATCATCAGTGTGGCCAGATAGAGCACAAAGAGCGCATCGCGGCCCGGAAAACGCAGCCGGGCAAAGGCAAAGGCCGCCAGCGACGCCACGAGAATTTGCAGTGTGGTTGTCCCTGTGGCAACGATGATGCTGTTGAGGTAGTAACGCCCAAAGGGCGCCACGCGAAAGACCTGCGCATAGTTGTCCAGCGAGAGACGCCCCACGTCAAATGTCCGCCGCAGGATGTCGGCCTTGGGCATAAGCGACGCCAGCAGCATAAGCGCAAAGGGTAAGAGGACAAATGCGCCGGCGACGAGCAGCAGCAGATGCAGGCCAATGTGGCTGGTCTGCAAACGATCAATCGGCTTGGCGGCGTTGCGGGCGGTGGTTGTCACGATGGGTTGGGTGATCGGATATTGACTATGCTTCACTCATCAACTTCTTATGCACGATGTTTGTCGACCTATGCCCACCCTCACTCTGCCTCATAATAGACCCAGCGCCGCTGCATGCGGGTCTGTAGCAGGGTAAATGCGAAAATAAAGAGGAAGAGAAACCAGGCAATGGCCGACGCTTTGCCCATACGGCCAAACTCAAAGGCATTTTGATAGATGTAATAGACGACGGTCAAGGTGGCCTGGGCCGGGCCGCCGCGCGTCATGGCGTAGGCTTCGGTAAAGAGCTGGAACGCGCCGATCATCTGGATGATGAAGAGAAAAAAGGTGGTGGGGCTGATGAGCGGCAATGTGACATTGAAGAAGCGCTGCCGCGCGGTCGCGCCATCCACGCTAGCAGCGTCGTAGAGCTCACTGGGCACCCCTTGCAGCGCCGCCAGATAGATCACCATCGTAAAGCCGGTGTTCTTCCACAGCGTCAGCAGCACCACCGAAGGCTTGGCCCACTGCGTGCTGTTGAGAAAGTCCGGCGGCTGGATGGGCAGCCCCGTCCACGCCGCCAGCCGCCAGATGGCCTGGGCAAAGAGGCCATAGTCGCGATTGAGCAGTAGCTGAAAGGCAATCGCGCCGGCAATAATGGTGGTTACCACCGGCATGAAATAGACAACGCGATAGACCAGCCGGCCTCGCAGCGGGCGATTGAGCGCCACCGCCAGCAGCAGCCCCAGCGCTAACTGCAATGGGACAATGGTGAGCATGAAGTACAGCGTGTTCCACGCTACGCGCTGGAAGACCGGGTCGCGTGTCAGCAGTTCTCGGTAGTTGGCCCAGCCCACAAACTGCGGCGCGCGCAGCAGGTTCCAATCGACAAAGCTGAGCGCCAGCGACGCCAGCACCGGCAACGCCACAAAGAGCAGAAAGCCCACAAAGCTGGGCAACAGAAAGAGATAGCCCTCCCATTGGCGGTCGGGGCGCCAGCGGAAGCGGCTGGCCGTGCGTGGGCTCGAGCGGGCGAATGCGGTCATAGGTGACGTGGTTTGGCATGATTGCGCCGATGATGATTGCGCCGGTGATTATAGCAGAGAACAGACCATTCGGCCAGACGGGACCAAACGCCGCGACCTGACCACGGGCTGTCGAGTTGGCGGCGCCGCCGTCCACTGTGAGTTCTGCCTGAAGCCAAGCGTTTTTGCCCACTCAAACTGCTTGGTTTCAGACAACCTCCCGTGTAGACAAAATCAACCGCATCAGGCATAATCAAAAAGCCTCGCCTTCGTGTTGAATTGACGTTAACATGGGCGGGCTGGCATCCAGTTTATGTCTGACGCTTGACACATCCATGACAACGTAACCTTCTTAGGAGAGAGACCCATGGCGCTGACCTTTGCACCCGGCGAACGGGTGGAGCTTCCGCCGATCCCCCTTAAAGAGAATGTAGCCCTGCCGGCAGACCGGACAGCGGTTATCGTGGTCGACATGCAGAATGACTTTGTCAGCGAGGGTGGGCGGTTGGTTGTGCCCGACGCTGCGGCCACCGTGCCGGCCATCCAGACGTTGCTGACGGCGGCGCGCCAGCAGAACGTGCGCATCGCCTATACACAAGACACCCACCACGAGGGCGACCCCGAATGGCAGATCTGGCCCGAACATTGCCGCGCCGGCGCGTGGGGTTGGGAGATCATCGACGAACTCAAGCCGCAGCCGGGCGACCTGGTCTGCCCCAAGAGCCGCTATGATGGCTTCTATGACACCGGGCTCGACCACTACCTGACCCGGGTCTGGAAGGTCGAACATTTGGTGATTGTAGGCACGATCTCGAGCATCTGCGTGCTGCACACCGCCGCCTCCGCCGGGCTGCGTTGGTTCCACGTCGTCACGCCGGTGGATGGCGTCTCTGCGCTCAACGACTTTGACCAGGCGCTCGCCTTACGCCAGATCTCGTGGCTCTACATGGGTGAAGTGGTGCGAAGCGGGACAGATATTGCCTTTACCGACGGCCAATAGCATGATCGCGCCGGATAGCAAACGGGGCCTGACCACAGACCATAGTCCATCGTCCATTGTCCATTGTCCATCGTCTATCGTCTATCGTCTATCGTACATCAAGCCGCGCTGTCCAATCTGCACTATGCCACTTCGGCAGGCAGGGGAAGCACATAGGGGACCGAACGGGCCTGCCGTTGCTCAAAGAAGGTCAGTGTGCGCAGCCCTACCTCGTGCGCCGCCTGCAATGCCTCGGTCAAATTTGCCCCGACATGCGGCGGGTGGTGGGCGTCAGAGCCCAACGTGATCCGCTCGCCACCCATTTCGGCATACCAGCGCAGGATGGTCAAGTTGGGCGTGAGCGCGTTGGCGGGGCGGCGCAGCGCCGCGGTGTTGAGGTCCAGCGCGATGCCCCGGTCGATACAGTTGCGCAGCACGGCGCGGATGGCCGCTTCATGCCGCTGCGGGTCGTAGCCGCCATAGATGGCGTGCGCGGTGCGGATGGGCACATCAAAGTGGCCGAGGATGTCAAAATCCGCCGTGCGCGTCATGGCTTCCAACTCCTCGAAAAAGGCGCCAAAGGCCTCATCAGAATCATGACGCTGAAAGTAACCGGGGTCAAAAACGCTCTCATTTCCAACCCAGTGAAGCGAACCGATAACGTAGTCAAAGGGCAGCGTCGCCAGCATCTCTGCCGCCTCTGCGGCAAAGAGGTGCGGCTCGCCGATCTCGATGCCGGCGCGGATGGTCAGTTGACCGGCAAAGCGCTCGCGGCAGTGTGCCAACTCCTCCCACCAGGGCGCCGGGCGAAACCAATCTCGGCAACGTTCGCCGGGGTGCAGGTCGTAGTGTTCGGTAAACCCGTTCTCACGGATGCCGCGCTCGATGGCGCTCTGGCACATTTCGACCATGGACCACTGGCAGTCACATGAGAAATTCGAGTGCATGTGGTAATCTTGCGGGATCATCGGTTCTTCCTGTTGTACGAATCGTTCAAAAACTTTCAACACCCAACATACGGTAGCACTGCAGGGAATCGTGGCGTGTGACGCACTGGCCGGAAACTGAGTGGTCATACAGGAGTGACACTGGCCAGTGCGTCGCACGCTGTCGCCCCTTCCACGCTATTCTGTCGTGCTACCCAACATACGCCTGTTCTGAAAATAGACTGCCCGTGCGATGCACCCGTAGGGTGCGTTGCACGTGACCGCACAAAACAGCATAACACAGAGGGCACAGAGATTGCACAGAGAACACCGAGTAAAACCTCAGTGTGCTCTGTCTCCCCTCTGTGGGCTCTGTGTTCCTGCTGTACGTTACCATTTTCATGGCGCTGGTGACCGCAGGTCATGACGCCCCATAGGTGAAAAGCGCGGTGCGGTTGCGCTCGATGAAATCCCAGTCGTACGTAACACCCAGACCCGGCCCATCAGGCACGGGGACGCAGCCATCCACCCCCAGGTCGCCCGGCTGGTCGGAGTAGCCGCAGGCATAGACTGGCGGGACGAGGTTCGCCATGCCCGGCCCCATGAGCGCCATTTCGTAAAAATGGGTATTGCGTAGCGCGGCGACCACAGCCCGGTGGGCCGGGCCGCAGGCGTGCATCTGCACATCCAGCCCCAGCGCCTCGCAGAAATGGGCGATCTTCAGGGCGCCGGTGATGCCCAGGTCATATTCGGGGTCGGCGTGGATCATGTCGCAGCCACCGTTGAGGAGGAAGTTGGCCTTCTGCTCCAGCCCGCGCACATGCTCGCTGACGAGCAGCGGCGTCTTGAGCCGTTCGCGCAATAGCTTGTGCCCGGCCACCGCCACCCCCGAATCGCGGTAGGGGTCTTCGTACCAGAAGTAGTTGGCCTCATCACAGGCGCGCCCTACGTAGAGGGCGTCCATCCACGTGCGCAGTTGGCAGGCCGGGTCGATCATGAGGAACATCTCATCGCCGACGCGCTCGCGCACGGCCAGCAGATTGCGCGCCTCTTTGCGGGCGTCGCCATCATGCCAGCCGTGGATCTTGAAGCCGACAAAGCCTTGCTCCTTGCATGCTTGCGCATAGTCACAAAACGCCTCGATGGTGTCCAGCCCGCCCGGTTCGTGCTGGGCGTGATAGGTGCTGGCGTAGGTGGGCAGCCGCCAGCGGAAGGCGCCCAACATGCGCGCCACCGAGAGGCCGTGCTTCTTGCCTGCCAGGTCCCATAGGGCGATGTCGAGGGGGCCGTGGCCCATGTGGTCGTAGGCGCGCACCTCGCGCTTGAGGTCATCGTAGATCAGCGCCCGCTCTTCGGGGTCGCGGCCCAACAGATTGGGCGCCAGCATCTGCGCCTGGCCCAGTGCCGAGGGCGTGCCCACCCAGTGGGTCACATATTCGCCCTGGGCGCCGTCGTCACAGCCGATGCGCACGGCAAAGCGCTGCGTCTTCAGCGTCGAGCCGGGCATGTAGACCACATTGCCGACGCCCGCCGCCGCGTGCGCGCCGAGCCCCAGGTTGTCTGTCTCGAAGGTGAATGCGTGGATTTCCACGCGGGTGATCTTGCTCATGGACGATGCTCCTGTTTCGATCTTGCTTCATCTGCTGTGAAAATAGGGCAAAACAGCGCAACACCGAGAGCACAGAGACTGCACGGAGAACACGGAGAATAACCTCAGTGTGCTTTGTGTCTTCTCGGTGTTCTCTGTGTTCGTGCTGTACGCCGCTGTTTTCATCGCGTTCGGTGACCACAGGTCATGATGACTGTTCCCAAAATCTGCTGTTAGCCCCGCTCGACCTGCTGAAAAACCGGTTTCTCACCGGGGATGGCCGAATTGCTCAACCCACGGCGCAGGACAGCCTCCTCGCCGCCAAAGTCGGTCAGTTTTTGTTGCTGGTCGGCCTTGGCCAGGGCGTCGACCGCTTCGGGGTCGACAAATGCCCGCAACCGCGCCCCCCACCCGGCTGTCAGCGCCGCGTTGCTTGCCTGCGCGGCCAGGTTGTTCACCTCGTGGGGGTCGGCGCGCAGGTCAAAGAGTTGGGGCGACTCGTGCAGATAGTGGATATACTTGAAGCGGCCATCGGTCACCATGTAGACGCCGTGGCGCGTCCCCGCGGCGTGGTATTCGGAAAAGACCGTCCGCTCGCGGTCGGGCTGGCGGGCAATCGACCAAAGCGACTCGCCGGGCAGATCGCTGTCGGCGGCCGCGGGCTGAGCCCCCACGGCCTCGAGGATGGTGGAGAAGCAGTCGACCAGCGACACCGGGGTGTTGACGACTTTGCCTTGCGGCGTCTCCGGCCCGGCCAGGATCAGGGGAATGGCGGCGGACTCTTCGTACATGGTGAACTTGCCCCACATCCCGTGCGCGCCGAGCATCGCGCCGTGGTCGGTGGTGTAGATGATGCGCGTGGTTTCGGTAAGCCCATGTTCGTCGAGCGCGGCCAGCACGCTGCCGATCTGCTGGTCGAGATAGGTGGTCATGGCGTAGTAGGTAGCCAGCGCGTTGCGGATTTCGGCGGCGCTGAAGCCTGCTTCCCAACCAAAGTAGCGGCGCATATAGTCCAGTGCAGGCTGGTCGGGCCATTCTTCGGGGCGCCATTGGGGAGGCAGGGGCAGCTCAACGCCGCGATAGCGCTCGTACAGTTCGGGCGGGGCGATAAAGGGCGGATGCGGATTGACAAACGAAACAAAGAGCGCCCACGGTTGAGTATCGTTGGCATGGCCGGCCAACCAATCCACAGCCTGGCGGGCGATGCGCGCGTCATAGCGCAGATAGTCCGATTCGCCTGGCCCGGCGCGGAGGATGCCGCCGCGCCCCTTGCGGAAGGGCGGGTTCTCGCGGATACAGCTGATCAGCTCGCCGATCCCTTCCGCCACATACATGGCGTCGTGCTTCTGGGTGAAGCCATCATCATCCTCCTGGCGGCGGTAGTGGAGCTTGCCAATTGATTCGACGCCAATGCCCTGTTGTTGGAGGCGATGCCCCCAGCTGGGCACGCGCCCCTCGTAGGGGAAAGCGTTGTCCCAGTGGCGGATCTGGTGGACATAGCGTCCCGTGGCCAGCGAGGCGCGGCACGGGACGCAGATGGGGCAGTTGGTGTAGGCGTTGTCGAAGCGCGCGCCGCGCGCGGCCAGCCGATCCAGGTTGGGCGTTTCCACCAGTGGGTTCCCATAGCAGCCCGTGACGGCGCGCTGGTGTTCGTCGGAGCAGAGAAAGAGGAGGTTGGTGGGTTGCATTCGGATCCTTCATGTTTTTGGGTATTTTCGGGAGCCAGGCCAACTGGGTATGCTGTAAACTCGATTTCTCGACATCTGCACGGCCGTAGCAGCGGTTACGGGGGCCTTTGGGCGCGCCGGGCTGGTGCGGCAAGAAACCGCGCCTACCCCATGAATTGTTTCGACCTAACCCGGTGTGTCATTACAGTTATAGGTTAACTTGCAAATCAGAATCACTTATAGTATACTGTACCATTGTATTAGCCGTTTGGTCGATTTGCTTGCAAGCTCTGATGCAGAGCCAATCATGCAGAGCAATTCTGGATCAGAAGGCTACCCGAAGCGAAGGTGTCTGAGCAAAGTGGGCAACCCCCACTTTTCTTGTTGTATGGGGTCTGTAAAAGGGGTAAAAAGGGCGCTATGTCGAAAGCATTGATTGCCGGCATCAACCAGGTTGCGACAGACAAAGGTCTTGACCGCGAGGTGATCTTCACGGCCATTGAGGTGGCTTTGGTCTCGGCCTACAAGCGCAATTATGGTTCGGTTGCCAACGTTTCAGCCGAGGTAGACCGGGTGACGGGCGAGATGCGCGTCTTTGCCGAGCGTGAGGTGGTGGACGATGTGATGAACCCGCGCACCGAAATCACCCTGGCCGACGCGCGCAAGGTGGTCCCGACGGCGCAGTTGGGCGATGTCATCAAGGTGCAAAATGAGCCGGGCGACTTTGGGCGGATTGCGGCCCAGACGGCCAAACAGGTGATCTTGCAGCGCATCCGCGAGGCCGAGCGCGACACGGTCTTTGAGAATTTTGCCCATCACGTCAACGAGCTAATCACAGCGCAGGTGCGCAGTATCGATGCGCTTTCGGGCGCGGCGACCGTGCTGCTCGACGACAAGCACGAAGTGCTGATGATGCGCGAAGACCAGATCCCCACCGAAAAGCTGCGCCGCGGCGATTTTATCCGCGTCTATGTGGTCGATGTACACCGGAGCACGCGCGGCCCCGTCATCAAGATCAGCCGCACCCACCGCAACTTGCTCAAGCGGCTCATGGAGCAGGAGATCCCCGAGGTGCGTGATGGGACGGTGGAGATCAAGTCGATCGCGCGCGAGCCGGGCGCCCGCAGCAAGCTGGCCGTGATCGCCACCAAGCCGGATGTGGACCCGGTGGGCAGTTGCGTGGGGCAGCGCGGGCTGCGCATCCAAAATATCGTCAACGAACTGGCCGGTGAGAAGATCGACGTGGTGCAGTGGAGCAGCGACCCTGTGCTCTATATCTCCAACGCGCTCAGCCCGGCCAAGGTGAACAGCGTGATTTTGGATGAAAACAGCTCAATCAAGACCGCCATCGTGATCGTGCCTGACCGCCAGTTGAGCCTGGCGATTGGCAAAGAGGGGCAAAATGCCCGTCTGGCCGCCAAGTTGACCGGGTGGCGAATCGACATCAAGAGCGAGACCGAAGCCGAAGCCGAGGGGTTGGATCGCCTGGCTGGCGAGCGAGCGCAGCGGGTTGCCGGGCGCGGGGAAGATCTGCTGGCGCGCGCCGAACGCATCCTGCAGGAGGTGGAAGAGGGGAGCGCCGAAGATCGGTTGGCTGTGGCCGCCCGCGCGCTAGAGTCGATGGCCCCGGCGCCCACCGAGACGCTCTCTGAATTACCAGAGTTGCCCAGCCTGCCGCCTGTCGATGCTATCGGCGCGGGTGAGCGCGGTGAGCGCGCCCGTTGGGAGTCGGCCATGGAGGAGTTGGACAAGGTCGAGCTGCCGCCCCTTCCATTCAGCGAAGAAACGGTGAGCCCCGTCTGGGAAGATGAATCGACCCCTGAGGAGGAGGTTGCGGCGGCGCCAGAGGCTGGCGAAGATGAGCGGCTTGAACCGGTGGAGGCAAAATCGGCGGAAGACGAAGAGGCCGCGGCGGCAATTTTGACGAGCGCCGCGGAATTGCCCGAAGTGATCACGGCGGAGATGGTGCGTGGCCGCCGTGGCCATCGCAAAGATCTCGGCCTTGATGACGAGGAATTTCAAATTCCTGAGGAATTGCTTGTCGGCATCGAGCCGATTGATGAGTTGGACGAGGAGGATGACATCCTCGCGCGGGGCAAAGGGAAAAACGCCGACAAAGGGAAGGGCAAGAAGGCTGCGTCCGTCGCCAAAATCGGCAAGAAAAGCGCCAAGAAGGCAAAGCGCTGGCAACCAGTCGATGAGGACGATTTCGAAAGCGATTATTGATGGCTCGTCCGGCGCAGGCGTCACGAACCAAACATGTGCCCCAGCGCACTTGCATCGCTTGCCGGCAAGGCGCCGGCAAGCGTGCGCTGATCCGCATCGTGCGCACAGCCACGGGGGTGGAGATCGACACGTCGGGCAAGAAGGCTGGGCGTGGCGCCTACCTCCATCCCAATTTGCCCTGTTGGCAGGCTGCCTTGCAGGGGAATCGTCTGGGGCAAGCGCTGCGCACAACCATCAGCCCGGCGGATCGGGCAATGTTGGTGGCCTTTGCGGCGACGTTGCCTGCGGCTGGGCCAACCACTGATGACGACACACCGGGCGGGGGCGTTGAGCCGGGCAGTGAGTCGGCTGTCGCGCCCGCGCATGGCCCTATCAATGCCAACGGATAGTTGCGTTTTCTTGCAAATGTTGCAATCGGTGGTACACTAAGATTCAAGGTTTCTAATGCTTGCTGTGATGGGTTCGGTGGTTATCTGGTTGCATAAGGTGATCACCCCACCAACAGCAGGAATGATCATAGACACAGGTGATACAGATGGCTACGCTTGTATTGACGATCAGCACGCATTATGATGGCGCCCGGTAACGCTCGGCGGCGTCGGGTTGATTGGCAAGTAATTGACCTGACAGAGGCGCGCACGAGGGAAGCGCAGGGAGGCGACCTATGAACCGGTAATTACGGCCGGTGTCACGGACGGCCTGTTGCGATGTCGGTTGGATTCATCGCCCGGCCGTTGGTTGTGTGGTCTGTCCTCTTGTCTGCCTCGTTTGTGCCTTCTCCGCCCCCTTCAGCCCATCCATCATTCGTGCTGCTCCGCGATCGACAAGGCTTTGCAAGTGTGTTGGTTTTGCGCGATCTTGGGGTTCGTTTGCGCGCCGGCAGTCTGACTTGACGTTGACCCAAATGGCGCTGCGCTACACACCGCCGCCAGCTCTGTTCGAGTGGACTTGTCGCTTGCCTGTTGATGCGCCGTCCGCTTGCAACAGCAGGTCAACCGTCACAGGTATCCCTGCGCAATTACGTAGTCGTCGCACGATGTTTGGTGGGCTATCATTTCAAAAGGAGGTTGTCTTTATGGCAACAAAAAACAGAGCGCCGCAAACGAGAACAAAATCAACGCCCAGGCCGTCCGGTGGCGGCCAACGGAATAACCGGGGGCCGGCTCGGCCCGCCGCGCCGCCGCCCAATGGGCAGAATGGGCGCGCAGCCCCGGCGCCGAAAGCCCCCCCCAAGGTTCATCGTTTGCCAACCGAGGTAACGGTGGGTGATTTTATTACGGTGCGTGATCTGGCAAATCTAATGGAGCGCAGCCCCATTGATCTGATCAAGATCTTGATGCAGTATGGAATCATGGCGCCGATTACCCATAACATCGACCACGACACTGCGGTGATCCTCGGTGAAGAATTGGGCGTCGCCGTCAATTGGCCCCATCGCGAGCCAACCGAAGAAGAGTTGGCGGAAAAGGCCGTTGAGGCCGAAAACCAGCCACGGCGCACCTTGATTCGTCAGGTGTTGGGGGACGAGCGGGAAGAAGACCTGATCGAGCGCCCGCCTGTTTTAGCCGTGTTGGGGCATGTCGACCACGGAAAAACCTCGCTGCTCGACCGCATCCGCAACACTGATGTGGCGTCGGGTGAAGCCGGCGGGATTACCCAGCGCACGGGCGCCTATCAAGTGACCGTCGATGGGAAGAAGATCACCGTGCTCGATACCCCAGGCCACGAGGCGTTTACCGCCATGCGTGCGCGTGGCGCCCGGGTGACCGACATTGTGATCCTGGTCGTGGCTGCCGATGATGGCGTCATGCCCCAGACCAAGGAGGCGATCAGCCATGCCCGCGCCGCCGGTGTGCCGATTGTGGTGGCGCTGAACAAGATCGACAAACCCAATGCCAACCCCCAGCGCGTAATGGAAGAGTTGGCCAAAGAAGGCCTTCAGCCCGAAGAATGGGGTGGCGATACCATTGTCGTGCCGCTGAGCGCGCTCACGGGTGAAGGGGTGCGCGACCTGCTGGACAATGTGCTGGTGGTGGCTGAGTTAGAAAACTTCCGCGCCAACCCCAAAGGGAAATGTGTCGGCACGGTGATCGAGGCCGAGGTGGACAGAAGCCGCGGGGTGACGGCAACGCTGTTGGTGCAGAACGGTACACTCCATGTGGGCGAGCCAATTGTGGTCGGCTCGACCTGGGGTCGCATCAAGGCCATGTTCGACTATGAGGGCAAGCCGATCCGGGAAGCCGGGCCTAGTATGCCGGCCATCGTGCTGGGCCTGCAGGAAGCGCCTTCCGCTGGCGATAACTTCCAGCGCGCCCCAACCGATCGCGATGCTCGCGCCGCCTCTGAAGACCGCAAGGCGCGCGCCGCCGCTATGGCGCAGGCGCCCGTCCGCCCGCAAATGTCGCTGGAAGATCTCTTTGCCCGCATCGAGGGTGGGGGGACAAAGGTGCTCAACCTCATCGTGCGCGCCGATATGCAGGGAACGCTGGAGCCGGTTCTGCGCAGCCTTGAAGAGACAAAAAACGACGAGGTTTC
>JAHDWG010000212.1 GCA_023384495.1 Caldilineaceae bacterium | reverse complement strand
GTGATGGAGTCGCGCCTGCGAATACGAATACTGAGATATGAATACTGAGATATGAATACTGAGATCGTTTGATACGGAGATTGTTTGATAAAGAGATGAGAATTAAGGGAATCAGCCGGATCGATTCGACGCACAAGCGCCAACACGCGTGGTTGGCCCGGCACTATACCGAAGGCGAGACGATCACCAAGCAGTTCACCGATAGCAAGTATGGAGGCAAACGCCAAGCATTGGCCGCTGCCCGAGCCTGGCTGGCCCAACAACGTAAGGAGCGCCCCAGCCGTCCTCGCCCTGAGGAGCTTGCGCCCTTCCAGCGCCAGAAGGTGCGCAGTAACACCGGCATTATGGGCATCAGCCGCACCTACGATTACGCCCGTCACGACCGCAGTGTCAAACTCGAGAACTTCTCTGTGGCCTTCAGCGAACGAGGCGTGCGCGGCAACAAGAAGTTCTACATTCATCACTATGCGGATGAGAGCGAAGCATTGGCCGAGGCCATCAAGTTTCGGCGCGAAAAGGAGCGCGAGATGCTGGCCGAGTGGCGCAAACGTCAGGCCCGGCTGCTTGCGAATGGGAGACCCAAAACAGACTCGGATCGTGCATAGCATCACCTTCGCCGTGGCTACTCGCGCCGCCGAAGCCACCACAGCGAACCGACACAGAGACTTGCGCCACTCAGGCTCAACATGCCCAATAAGGCCAGCCCCGCAGGGGTAGCGCTTGCGGCCAGACCCGCCAGTTGGTTCTGCGCATAATCCAACGATAGGGGTGAAGCAGGCGTCACAGTGGGCCAGGGCGTCCAGGTGGCGGTAGCCGTGGGTGTCGGCGATGGGGTGGCCGTTGGGGTGGGTGAGGGCGTATCGGTAGGCGTCGCCGTGGGCGTTTCGGTGGGGAGCGGCGTCTCGGTGGGCGAAGGCGTGGCCGTTGCCGGGATCACGGCCGGGGCTGCCTGCAAGGCGGCAGCCGCCACCGCCGGCGCCGCTTGTGCGGGCGGCTCAGGCGTGGGCGTCTCCGTGGGGGGGATCTCCACGGCCGGGGCGCTTTCGTCGGGATAGAGCGCAACAGCGTCGAGCAGGATGATGTTGTCGCCCGTGCTGGTGGGATGGTCTACCATGACAAACACCGTGACGGTGCTGTTGATCGCGCGCGCTCGTACGTCGATGTTGACATCGGGCGGCGGGTAGTTGAGGATGCGCCCTTCGCCCCAGTGCATGGGTCCCCAGACAATCGTAGGGCTATTCGGGTCCACGCCACCGGTGGGGTCAATGCCCAACTGGCGGCCATAGGTGTCGGGCGCATTGGGGGCGGCCCAGGCAATGCTGGCGCGATAGCCGGCGCCGGGCGTCACCTCCACCTGCGTGTAGATCCCCCCCTTCCACGTGCCGCCAAAGCTGGCAATGGTCAGGTTTGGACCACCCCAAAAGGTGTGGTCATCCTGATAGAAGTCCGGGTTGCCATAGATCAGGAACTCCGTCCACCCCACGGGCAGTTGGCGTGGGCGCGCGCCATAGAACGAGTCCATGTCACAGACATGCTTGGGGATGACATTCGGCGGCTCGCACGGTTCCGACGCGTGGAGCGGAGGCGCCCATATCGTTTGGATGACCAGCCAAGAGAGCAAGGCAAGCGCCCAACGAGGGCGGCCTTGCAGCGTGATTTGTCGCATGGCGCACAGTATACGATTGGCCGCACTTGGGGCCAAATTGGGAGGATTTAGCGTGGCCTTATCTGACGTTAATGAATGCTTAATTTGGCCTAGATATCATGTGGGCGCGCTGTTGTTGTGACAATGATGAACCCCTCCTCATCAGTCCAACAGAACTTCCCGGTGTGACGCCAGTTGTGCATGGAGTTACTTTTTGCACGGATTTTGGCCTGGCGCATCTTAAACAGAGTGACTTTGTAAATCGACAGGTGGCAAGGGCATCAATCGTCAAACAACTGGGCTGCTAAAAGAGCACTACGGGCGGAGGGCAAGCGCCTCGGCGTAGGCCCGAAGGAGATTGCTGCGCAACTGGTTCACTTCGGCGGTAAGTCGCGGCTCTTGCTGTTCGCCTACACGGCGCAAGCGCTGCTGGCGCAGGGCAAGCTGCACCAGACTTTGCATTCTGGCGGCATGGTTGCCTTGTGCGCGGCGGCGGCGCAGCGGTTGATGCCAGCGCCCCGTCAACGACTTGAACTCGTCTTCGCTCAGCAAAACCCCCACCTCGCCGGCCAACTCGGCGCGAACCGCGCTCCGCTCATGCTGCCATGAAAGCAGAACCGTCAGCACGAGCACGACCAGCCCACCGGCCGCCAATAGCAGCGAGATGCCCAGCCCCGCCGCATTGAGCGAGGCGATGCTGGCGCCCAAATTATGTAGCCCGTGAGCCACGATGGCCGCGGCCAGCCCGGCCAACGGCCAAAGCCAGCGTGTGCTGCGCCGGCGGGCATGGCGGGCCAGGCCAAAGCCAATGCCAGTTAGCCCGGTGTAGAACGAGTGGTTGAGGCCAAAGAGCACCACCCGTAACAAAAAGATGACCGTCAAGCCACCCAATCCGCCCTCAGAAAAGGCCCCGAAAAAATAGAGCATGTTCTCGGTCATGGCAAAACCAAAGCCAATCAGCGCGCCATAGAGCAACCCATCGAGCACACCGTCGAACTCGTGACGAAACCAGCGATAGATGCCCCACAGCGCCACACCCTTGGCAAGCTCCTCGACGACTGGCGCAAAGAGGGCGCTTTCTATCACCTCGGCTTCAAACCCTGGGTTATCCCCCGCCAGCGAGACGCCCAGCAACACCTCGCCGACAATGCTCGCAAGCACCGCGGGGATTGCGCCCCAGAGAAATGCCACCGCCGCCAGCCACCACGGCTCGCGCTCGTAGCGGTCCGCCCAGTAAAAGATCGCCACGAAAAGAACCGTGGGCAAGACAGCGGCGATCAGGCTCAGATAGAGCCCGGCAAGGATACTCATGGCAGGGTTACGGGCAGGATGCGCTTGCGCCAGCGTGCATACGTGCTGGCAATGTGGGTCCAAAATGGGCTGACCCGACCGCTGGGTTGGCTGGCCTTGAGGGCCGCCAGAAACGACGCCGCGTCATCTGTGAAGGGGGGCATGAGGGTATGACAGCGCCCCACTTCAAAGAGTGTGTGGGCGTCGCTGCCGGCCGTCGCCAGTTTGCCGTGTTGCTGGGCGAGCGCCGCCGCCGCACGGTTGTCTGCGTGGTAGACGCAGCGTGCGTTCAAAACCTCCAGCGCATCGACCTCGTCCATGATGGCCAATACATTTTCCAGCCCCATGGCAGAGCGGCGTAGCGAATCGAGCGGGTGGGGCACAGTGATCACGGCCCCCTGGCCGCGCAGCCGGCGGATGGTCTCTTGCGGCGACAGCCCACGCGGCACTTCTTCGGTGAGAAAATAGCCGATGATTTCGCCATGCGTGGTCATGATTTCTTCGCCGACAATGACCAACTCCGGGTCAAGCCGTTTGGCGGCCAGGGCGCCATCGAGCCGGTTGTGTTCGGTGATCGCGATCCTGTCCAGCCCCACGGCGCGGGCGCGGGCCAGCAGTTTAGCCGTGGGGGTCAGACAGTCTTTGCTGTAGATTGTGTGCGAATGCAGGTCGACTTTCCACACATCCACACCCCTACTCGGTCTTCTTTCCATTCACCTCATAGCCACTCATCTCGATCACCGGTTCGCCATCTTCGGTGACCCACACGCCGCACTGGCCGCCCTGTTCACTGGCTTCGATCTCGACGGGCGAGCCATCCATGCGCAGCGCGGGGAAATACCAGCGCGCCACCTGCTGCGAGTCCCCCTCGATGTAGTGGCCGATGAGCGAACGGCGGAAGCGATCTTCCGTGGTATTGGGATACGAGCCATGCACCAACGAGCCGTTGAAAAAGAGCACATCGCCGGGCGCCATGATCACCGGCGCCACAGGGTGGCCTTCAGGGATGGGCACCGTGACATCGGTAAAGCTCTCATCGGTGTTGGACTGGACGGTGCAGAGGATGGGCCACTCGTGGCTGCCGGGGACGACGCGCAGGCAGCCGTTTGCTTCGTCGCACGGATCGACCGCCATCCACGCCGCAATACAGGTGCCCGGCTGCACGCGCAGGTAATAGTTGTCCTGGTGGAGCGCCTGGCCCCGCGCTTTTGGCGGCTTGAAGTAGAACATGGTCTGCACGGCGAAGGGCTCGCGGCCCAGCAGGCCGGTCAGCCAACGATTGATGCGGGCGTCGAGCAGCCAGTTGAGCGAGACTTTGTCCCAGCGATGCATTTGCATCAGGCGCGGGTATTGGAGGAGCGGGTCATTGCTGCGCGGGGCGCGCACCTTGCGGTCGGCGTTGCTCTGCTCATGATGGCGCAATTCCATATAGTAGGTGCGATAGAAGTCCACCTCGTCTGGGCTGAAGAGGCCGCGGGCGACGACGTAGCCCTGGCTGTCAAATGTTTGCTTCTCTTGCGCAAGATCCTCGGCGACTCGCATGATGATAACTCCTCTATCCTATCTGACCTTCTGTCCTATCTGATGATGAAACGTTGATGCTGCAAAACGAACTCACTGACCAAAGCCAGTTCACACCACTTGCCAAAGGGCGGCAAAGGAATAGTATACATGGTACGAACACAAGGCCCAAACGGTGGAATCCTAGGGTGATCGCGAGCTTGTCGAACAAATGAAAGCCGGGTTAAAACCGGCAACTGACAATGAAAAGCGCCCTCAGGCGCTGGGATGCAAGTCGCTACGGCGACTTTTCCCTGTCAGACGCCGAATTGATTGGTTGCGACTTTCACCGCACATACCACATATTTGTGAATTATTGCGCAGATACTTGGCAAATTGCCCACTGGCAACCCCTATGCTATACTGTCGTCGGCTTGTTCCCAAAGACGTATTCCCCCTGACTTATTCCTACGGTAGGTTGCTGGATATAGGTTGCGGGGTTACGAGCGGTTCAATCATTGATCACCATTGTCCATCCCATTGCAGACCATGCAGAAGTCTGCCGGAGGTTCGATGAAGGCTCGATTCTTGCTGCGATGCTCACGACCACAAAGCATCTTCCCGTTGGCGCTATTGCTAATGGTGATCTTGTTGGTCAGTTGCTCCCCGAATGCGAATGAACCCATCATTTCACCACAATTAGGGCCGATTTTGGCGGCCCGCGAAGCCGGCCAGGTCGTGGCTGCACTCCCCACGCCGACGCCTGTCTTGCTGGCCTCGCTCAGCGAGGAAGAGATCTACGCTGGCCTGCCCGAAGACATTGTGGCAGCCCTGGCCACCGCAGACACCGCGCGCGCCGAGCAGGTTGCGCTGGCCTACGGTTGTGTTGGCTGCCATTCGCTCGACCCGAACCAGATGATGTCGGGCCCAACCTGGTATCACATGGGGGATACCGCGGCAGGGCGCGTCCCCGGCGAAAGCCCCGCCTTCTACATCCATCACAGCATCGTTGCGCCCAACGACTACCTCGTCCCCGGCTATCAGGGCGGCATCATGCCGGCTGATTTTGGCCAGCGCATGAGCACGCAAGAACTGGCGGACATTGTTGCCTATCTGCTGGAGCAACGGCAGTAGGGCCTGGCCTGTATCAATTGTCGCAGATTTCTTGGGCGGCGTCGCCAGCGAGTTCGCATCGCACA
Organism: Caldilineaceae bacterium; assembly: GCA_023384495.1. Classification (GTDB taxonomy): domain Bacteria; phylum Chloroflexota; class Anaerolineae; order Caldilineales; family Caldilineaceae; genus CFX5. Next base: position 6,428 of record JAHDWG010000212.1, on the reverse strand, counting down.
GCGGCGTCGCCTCATTTTCTTGTGGTTGGCGCCCAGCCCGCATCGGTTACTCAGGTGGCCCCGTGGGTTGCCACGCCGGACTTGGGGCGCGTATCATTATCCCAAATAGGCGGCCCCGCGAACATATGTTTGCGCTCCTGTAACTTTCGCGTTATGGTGGGCGAGGTGCTATAATTCGCCCCATGGCCCAAGAACAACTCTCCCGGCTCAGTGCAGAACGGCGCTGCCCCAACTGTGGCACCCGAGTCGCGCGTGATGCAGAAAGCTGCTTTATGTGTGGGCGCGATCTGCGGATCCAGCCCAGTCGCCGGCATCGCATTTCGTGGGTCGACGCCCTGTTGGTGTTGGCCGTGCTGGCGGTGTTGGTGGTCTGGTGGCGCCTGGGCGCCCGCCAGCCCGAAGAAGTGGCGGCCACCAATAATAACCAGACGATCCTTCCAACCAACATCCCTTTGCTCGACGCCACGCCGACAGGCGCGCCTGACGCCGAGCCTACCGAAACGCCGCCGTCCCCCACACCTGAGCAAACGTTGGTGACACATCAGGTGCGTTCGGGCGAGTCGCTGCTTGCAATCGCGCTCCAATATGGCGTGACCGTGGATGAGATCCGGGCTGCCAACAACATTCAGGGCGAACTGATCCGCGCCGGCGACGAATTGATCATCCCGGTGTTGCGCACCGCTGAGCCAGCGGGCGCGGCGGCCCCAGCGCCGTCGCGCTTTGAGTATGTGGTGCGGCCCAATGACACCATCATCTCCATCGCGCTTGCCTTCGGCAGCACGGTGGACGCCATTTTGGCGGCCAACAATCTGGCCGCCAATGCCATCATCCGCCCCGGTGACCGGCTGGTGATCCCGCTGGCGGCTGTGCCATCCGACGTGCTGGAAAGTTCCGCCCCACCGTCACCTGACGAGGCGCAAGCGCCAACTGGGGACGCCGGGCCGCCTCCCGTCATCTATATTGAGCCGCGCTTGATTGGCCCACCCGATGGGGCAACCATTGCGCGCGACGAGAGCGTGCTGCTGCGTTGGGTCAGCGTCGATGTGCTGCAACCCAACGAATGGTATGTGTTGTTGCTCTACCCCACGGGCGGCGCGCCCAGCCTGCCCAGTATCTGGACGAAAACGACCAGTCACCGGCTTGGGGTGGAACTTGCGCCGGACCCTGGGGATTCGGTGACCTACAACTGGCGCGTATCGGTGGTGCGGGTGCTCACTGGCCCCGGTGGGCAGGCAACGTTGACACCCGCAAGCCCGCCCAGTACGGCGCGCACGTTTACCTGGCGATAGCTCGCCCGTTAGTTTCCAATTGCGAACATAATCAACATGTGACAAGCCCAATAACCGACCTCTCACCGCCTGAAGAGACGATGACCGACGGCTACCCCTCCCTGCGCCCGATCAGGGGCTGCGCTTGTTCGGGTTTGGCCACTGCCAGATTGTAGTTTCCCACGGACCAGCTTGTGCGAACCATTCATATTCCATAGGAGGAACCCCATGAACGACGCAATACCCACGATACCGACCGCACTTTCGCGCCGCGCCTTTTTGCGGCTGGCCGGTGGGAGCGCCGTGGCCACGCTGGCGCTGGCCGCCTGTGCGCCACCGGCTGCGCAGCCCGCCACCACCACCAGCGGTGCGGCGCCAGCCGCCGAAGCGGCCTCGCTTACAGTGATGGCCTTTGGCCAGAGCGATCAACCCGCTTTCCAGGCCCTGGCTGAAGCCTATATGGAGCGCACGGACAATGTCCGCGTAGAGGCGCTCTTTTTGCCCAATGATGAAAGCTACTACGCCACACTGCAGACCCAATACGCCGGTGGCAGCAATCCCAGCCTGGCCTCCATGCAGGGGTGGGGCTTCCAGCTCTTTGCCGAAAATGGCGTCTTAACCGGGATAAATGCGCTTCGCGAGCGAGATTATTTCATCGATGCATGGTCGGATGTGCAGGTGGTGCGGGACTATACGGAGCGCAATGGCGACACCTACCTTGTGCCGCTGCAACTGGCCACGATGGTCATGTTCTATGCCAAGCAACCCTTCGACGAAGCCGGCCTGGACTACCCGACCGATGATTGGACGTTTGACGAGTTCTTGGAGATCTCCGAGAAGCTGACCAACACCAGCGGCGACCGCAAGCAGTGGGGCTACCAGTCCAACGGCAACTGGTTCCGCGATATCCACTGGATCCGCGCAACCGGCGCTCAAGAATTCGACTCGCTTATCGACCCTCGGCAATCTCAGTTCGCCCAAGAGCCGATCATCAATATCGTGCAATTGCTGGCCAGCGATGTCTATCACAGACTCCAGATCAGCCCCACCCCGGCAGACTTGGACAGTGGTTCCGGCGGCATCGAGGCCGGTCAATCGGCGCTCAAGTATGAAGGGCCTTGGTGGTTCCCGCGCATGGTGACGCCTGCGCTGCGAGACCAGGGTGCGGCGGTTGAATTTGACGTTGTGCTCATGCCTCAACAAGAAGATGGCGACCGGCCCCACCGCGGTTGGGCCGAAGGCGTGGTCATCTTTGCCAATGCCCCCACCGAGCCGGCGTGGGACCTGGTGAAGTTTATGAGCGCCGAAGAGGGGCAAAAGATCTTTTCGGAGATCACGGGGCGTATGCCCAACAGTTTCGACCTGCTCGAGAGTTTCTGGGCCCCCAAGGTCCAAGAGAACCACGGGCTCACCAATACCCAGGCCTTTGTGACCGCCTTTAGCAAGGGCGTGGTGGATGTGATCAGCGGCCTGCCGCGCGCCCAATACTGGAACGAAGTGGTCAAGCCTGCCGGCTGGGACCCGCTGATCGCGGGCAGCGCCACTGCCGCCGAAGTGCTGCCCCGCGTGGACGAAGGCGTGCAGGCCCTGTTGGATGAGTATTACGCCAGCCAGGCGTAAATCGATACTGCCACAGACTAGCGTGGAGCGATAGCGTGCGACGCACCGGCCGTGAATTGAGTAGTGCTGATAGCTAAGTGACGCTGTCCTGTGCGTCGCACGTCACGCTTCTCTTTGGGGGTACCCGAAAATCACACGACTCACCAGGGGTCAACCCAACCGCTTCGCCCCGCGCCGCCCGGCGCCCGACCTGTGCTCGGATGTGAGTTTTCGTAATGATTCACGACGTACGAAGCGCCTGATGCTTGCCGGGAGAAGATTCACGTTCAGGCAAGGCTTGCGTAACTCCTATGATTGTCTATGAACATGATGCGTCGCCGTGAGATCGTAGAAGGGTATCTCTTCGCCTCTCCTTTCATTATCGGGTTTTTGGTCTTTGTGGCGTTCCCTATGGGGTGGGCGCTGGTTTTGAATTTTCAGCGTTATAACCTGTTGGCGCCGCCGGCCTTTGTCGGCATGGACAACATCAACCGGATGCTCAGCGATCCCAAAGTGGGCCTTTCACTGTGGAACACCGCCTATTTTGCCTTTGTGAGTGTGCCGCTGCAACTGGCGCTGGCGTTTGGCTGCGCGGTATTGCTGAATCAGCCCCTGCGTGGGCGCAATTTCTATCGCACGGCGCTCTATCTGCCCGTGATCGTGCCGATTGTCGTCAGCGCCTTTGTCTGGCAGCGCGCCTATCACCCCGAATTTGGCATTGTCAACGAGGTGCTGAAATGGGTGGGCATTGCGCCACGCGCCTGGCTGTTTGAGCCCCTCTTGGCCAAACCGGCCTTTGTCTTTATGCGTATTTGGGTGATGGGCACCCAGATGGTGATCTTCTTGGCTGGTCTGCAGAACGTGCCGTCGTCGTTGCTCGAGGCCGCTGACCTGGACGGCGCCGGCCCCTGGCGTAAGTTCTGGAATGTCACCGTCCCGTTGATGACACCGGTGATCTTCTTCAATCTGATCGTGGGCGTCATCGGTAATTTCCAGGTCTTTGCGCCGGCGCTGATCATGACCAAAGGCGGGCCCGAGGACGCGACGCTCTTTATGGTGCTCTATATTTATCGCAACGCGTTCGAGTATAGCCGCATCGGCTATGCCGCCACCCTTTCTTGGGTGCTCTTCGTCGTCATCCTGCTCCTGACTTTCGTCCAGTTCCGTATGTCTGGGCGATGGGTCTATTACGAGACGAAATAGATGATAACTGCTGATCTCGTCCAGCGCGAAGCCGCGGCCCAGAAGCGCCGGCGACGGCGGGCCTCCGCCGTCGGACGCGTCGTGATGCACCTGGTGTTGCTGGCCTTGTCGGTCATGGCGCTTACACCGGTGCTCTGGATGATCTCCTCGTCGCTCAAGGCATCCACCGAGATCTTTGTGGTTCCCATCCGCTGGATCCCCACCACACCGCGCTGGGAGAACTATGCCGTGGCCTTTCAGCGGGCGCCCATCTGGCTCTATTTCTATAACACCATGATCGTCTGCGTGGGCGCGGTCGTCGGCGCCGTGCTTTCTTCGGCGCTGGTGGCCTTCAGCTTTAGCCGCATCCGCTGGCCCGGGCGAGATTTCTTTTTTGGCCTGTTGTTGGCCACCCTCATGCTCCCGGCCATTATTCTGATTGTGCCGCGCTTTCTCATGTTCAGCAAGGCCTTCCTCTGGCCCTACCCGTGGATCGGCACCTTTCTGCCCCTGATCGTCCCCACCTTTTTCGCCATTCACGGCCTCTATGTCTTTTTGCTTCGTCAGTTCTTTCTGGGCATCCCTGTCGAACTGGAAGACGCCGCGCGCATCGACGGGGCTAGCACATTTCGTATTCTGTGGCAGATCTTTATCCCGCTCAGCCAGCCGGTGATCATCACCGTCGTTGTGCTAACCTTTATGCAACTCTATAACGAGTTCTTGGAGGCGCTGATCTATCTCAAGCCAGAAACCTGGACGCTGGCCGTGGGTATCCGCGCCATGAATGACGCCGCCTACGCCACGAGCTGGGAGCTGGTCTTCGCCACCGGCGTCTTTATGTTGGCGCCGATGGTGATTCTCTTCTTTGCTGCTCAACGCTATTTTGTCGAAGGCGCCACCTTGAGCGGTTTTGGTGGTCGGTAAGATGTGGCGGCCCGTACATTGAACTGTTGGGCGAAGCGAGCGCAGCATCGGCTGAGCCGCGCTGGTTGAGGATACATGCAGATGTCTCAAGCAACGAACTGTGATCCTTCCCGTGGCGAGGACACACGCAATGGGATCACTCATGTTATTGACCCGGTACGTGAGGCGTTTGTCACGGCAATTGGCGCTGCCCTCATGCAGAGCCGGCAGTTGTCCCCCATGCTGCAAGAATGCGCTGCGGCCACTTGCGCCCATTTGCCCGTCGACCTCACGCGCATCTGGTTGTTGGACGAGGCCGAAAACCAGCTCGATCTGTGGGCCAGCGCCGGGCTGTTTACTCACCTGGACGGCCCATATGCGCGCATACCGGTTGGCAATCTGTTGATCGGACGCGTGGCCCAGGAACAGCGTCCATTTTTCACCAACGAGCTGCAGGTTCATGTCCATCCCGACAACCGGGCCTGGGTGCATCGGGAACAAATCACCGCATTTGCGGGATTTCCCCTCCTGGTGGGAGGCCGCCTGCTAGGGGTGTGGGCTCACTTTGCGCGCAACCCGCTGGGCGAGCCTGTGACGGATGCGCTTTCCGCCGCAGCCGAAGCGATCGCGCGCGGCGTGGTCTATCGCCAGGCGGAGGACGCGCTCTACGCCAGCGTTCAGGCATTTCAGTATCGGTTTGGTCATGATCCGTCACCGCCCCCTGAACCGGACTCGCTGGCGACGCAACTGGCGGCGCGCCAACAGGCGGAACAAGCGTTGCGTGTGGATAGGGCCCATCTGCGCGCTTTGCTTGATGCGCTGCCCGACTTGATCTTTGTCTTTGATCGAAACGGTGTTTATCTGGATTGCCTGGCCAGCCAGGACCACGAGTTGGTGATTCCACGCGGTGAATTTGTCGGGAAATCAGTCTATACGGTGTTGCCGCCCAGTGTGGCCGAACGGATCGCGGCCGCAATCGCGCGCGTGGCGTCGCAGCATATCGTGGAGCGGGTTGAATACGAACTGGAGATTGGCGGCGACTTTCGCCATCGCGAAGCGCGGCTTGCGCTCTGTAGTGATGACCTGGTGCTGATGACGGTGCGGGATATTACCGAACGCAAAAAGGCCGAACTGGCTCTGCGCGAAAGCGAAGCGCGCTTCCGCCACATGGCCGACAACGCGCCGGTTATGATCTGGGTGACTGACCAGACTGGCGCCTGCACCTATCTGAACAGGCGTTGGTGTGAGTTCACCGGCACGAAACTGGCGGACAATCTTGGGTGGGGATGGTTGGACTGCGTCCATCCCGATGACCGCCAGCACGCAACTGCCGAGTTCGAAAGCGCTCATGCCAGGCAGATGCCAATTCGCATCGAGTATCGTCTACGCCGCCAGGATGGCGAGTATGGTTGGGCGCTCGATTCCGCGCTGCCTCGATTTGACGACGAGGGGGTCTATCAAGGCTATATCGGCTCA
>JAHDWG010000211.1 GCA_023384495.1 Caldilineaceae bacterium | reverse complement strand
TTTGCTGTCAACTATCCTGAGAGCACACCATCAGCCCCTGGTTTATCTCCTTGGGCTGCGATAGCCGTGTTAATGCCCTTGATCTCATCTTAAGTTTTTGACAAATCGACTCTCCCTACTATACTGTGCGGACAATGACATGAGGAAGGTGAGAAGAGCAATGTCGCATGAATTTCCGCATCGCCATGACATGCAGCACCCTGGTGAGCCAACGCCCGAGGAGACCGAGCCGGCGGTACACCCTGTATCGTTGTGGATGGTCTGGCTGCGTGAGCTGGTGCAGGTGGTTGCGCCGGCGCTGGTGTTGGCGCTTGTCGTTCATCTCTTTTTGGCGCAGGCCACTGTGGTGTATGGGCAGAGCATGGAGCCAAATCTGTCGCAGTATCAGCGACTGATCATCGACAAACTGAGTTACCGGCTCCATCCACCGCAGCGAGGTGATATTGTGGTGATCAATCTGCCACGGATGGATGAGATGTTGGTCAAGCGGGTGGTCGGCCTGCCGGGCGAGACGGTAGCGCTGCGTGATGGACTTGTGTTTGTCAATGGCGAGCCGATCCCTGAGCCCTTTCCACACGACCTCAGTTTTCAAGACATGCCACCCCTACGCCTGGAGCCGTTGCAATACTTTGTGCTGGGTGACAACCGTGGCAACAGCAATGACAGCCGCTCGTTTGGGCCGATCCCACGAGAGTACATTGTGGGTCGGGTCTGGCTGCGCTACTGGCCGCTCAATCAATTTACCGTTTTCGGGCAATAGACAATGAGATGATGCGCTGCCCGTAACCGCCCATTGTCTTTGCGCCCTGGTGTGCCCTAGCTCCCGCATCCCGCTACAAACTCATGCCCTCGCGCCGCTGGAATAACGTAACCAAGGTCATCATCTCCGCCACGTTGGTGATCATCTTTTTGGTGCTGATCATCACCTTTCGGGCCATGATCGCACCGACGATTGTCGCCCTGCTGTTGGCTTTCATCCTCAGTTACCCGGTTAACTGGCTCCAGCGACAGACCGGGTGGGCGCGGCGGACAGCGGTGGTTGTTCTCTATATGTTGTTGTTAACGCTGGTCGCGGTAACGCCAGCCTTTTTTATCCCACGCGCGCTCACACTCTTTGCATCGCTCCAACAGACCATCGAAGACCTGATCGCCCAGCTTCAGACGACGAGCACGGGGCTGTTGGTGACTTTTGGCGATTTTGATCTGTCGCCTGATGTCATTTTTCAGCAAGTCGCCGATGGGCTTCAGAATGTCTTGCTGGCGACAGCTAATCCATTCTCGCTTTTTCGCAACGTCACCTATAGTGTGTTGCAAGTGCTTTATGTGTTGGTGCTCAATTTCTGGTTACTCACCGATCTGCACAAGCTGCGCCGTTCGATTTACGAGCAGATCCCCGTTGATTATCAGGAGGATGCGCGCAGATTGGCCGAGGAACTTAGCCAGACATGGCAAGCCTTTCTGCGCGGCCAGATCTTGTTAGCCGTGGTCGTGGGCATCATTGCGTGGGTGCCGCTGACAATTGTGGGGATGCCCAATGCCGGCGGCCTGGCCGTGCTCGCCGGGCTGATGGAATTTATGCCGGGTGTAGGCAACGGCATCAGCGGGACCATCGGCACCGCGCTGGCGCTCTTCCAAGGCTCCACCTGGCTGCGCTTGCCCGGCGGCAACGTCACCTTTGCGCTGATCGTCATGGTCATCTACATGGTGATCGCGCAATTTGAGAGCATCTATTTGGTGCCAAAGTTGGTGGGTGGCCGCGTCAAACTACATCCCGGCGTCGCCTTTGTCGGCATTATTGCCGGCGCGTTGGTTTTTGGCGTTTTGGGCGTGTTGCTCGCCTCTCCGGTGATGGCCAGCGCGCGCATTCTGTTTATATATGTCTATCGCAAATTGCTAGATCAGGAACCGTTTGCTCCTCAGCGCGCCGTACAGAGCACTGTGCGCATCCCAGGCCTGATCGCCGGGCGCAAGGTCGAAGGGATCATCTTCGATCTGGATGGCGTGCTGGCTGCCCCCGACTGGCGAGCGACGCGCTGGGCCGTCAGCTACTTCTATTGGCTTGAACGGGTGGCCACGGCAGAGCAACGGCGCCAGATCGCCCGTCGGGTCATGATCGCGTTGGAAGGCGCGATCAACTTTCTGGTCAGCCAGTTATGGCGATTCGGTTGGTATCAAAGCTCCCGATTGCGGCGTCTTCGGATTCTACTTGACATGCTGCGAGGCTACCCGCCGGCAGCGCAGATGACGCCTCTCGCTGACGCCGAAGCCACGTTGCCCCAACTTGCACAGAGCTACCGGCTAGCGCTTATCTCTACACGCGAACTGGCCACGGTGGAACATTTTCTACAATGCGCTCATTTTGACAAGCAGATCTTTGCCGTGGTGGTGAGCCGTGAAGCAATGCGCAACTTTTTGCCACATAGCGAAGGGCTGGCCACCATCGCCGAGCAGCTCAACTTACAGCCCGCACAGTTGCTCATGGTGAGTGATACAGACGTAAATCTGCGCGCCGCACGCGCCATGGAGATGGCGACGGCGGGCGTCCTTACCGGCTTGGGCCGCGCCGAAGAGATGCACGAGGCAGACCTGGTGCTTGCGTCGGTGGCCGAATTGGAAGAGTGGCTATAATCCGGATAGGCGATTCGGGCGTGGCGCTACGAAAGGGTAGTGGAAAACAGATAGCCCAATCCATGCACCGTCTTGATATAGCGGGGATTGGCGGGGTCGTCTTCAATCTTGCTGCGCAGCCGGCGGATGGTAACGCGGATAAAATTGACATCATCTGAAGACTCATAAGCCCAGACCGCAGTCTGCACCTCTAGCTTGGTGAGCAATCGGTCGGGGTTCTGCATTAAATAACTTAGCAAACGAAATTCAGTTGGCGTAAGGGTAACGGGTTCACTCCGCAATGTCACCACCATGTTTTTGGTGTCAAGTGAAAGATCACGCGCGGAAAGGACGTGATGCTCATGGTGGTGTGCGCTCTGCCTCATCCGTCGCAAAACGGCCTGAATGCGGGCGCGCAATTCCTGAATGGAAAAGGATTTGCGCAAATAGCTATCTGCGCCCAGTTCGATGCCCAGCACCAAATCATCAATGCGGGATTGGGCTGTAATAAAAATTATTGGCACATCACTCTTTTTGCGCAGCTCAGTGCACACATCAAAGCCATCCATCACAGGCATGGCAACATCAAGCAGGATCACATCCATCGCTTGTTCTGCAAAACGTTCCATTGCCTCCTGTCCATTTTTAGCAGTATATACTTGATACCCATCGTGCTTTAGGCTCACAGACAAGAGCTGCCGCAACGCTGCATCATCTTCAGCGATCAGCACCTTGATCGATTGGTTCTGAGAGGCCGGGCGTTCTGTGGCGGTGTGGTTCATAGGCGCTGTAGGTTTATCCTTTACATACCAGGCAAGCGTGGAGGCTGCTCAAACCCGTTCTACAAACTGCAACCATTTTGCAACTGAGTCGAAACAATTATACCCTATCTTATGGCGACTTCCGCCGCTTGTCAACGGGTCACAACTTACATTTGTCTGAATGCCAGGTTCTGGCAAGAAGTCAACCGACGTTAGCTTCTTGCCAGAACAACCATAAAGGAACGGGGTGATGACCAATTATGGAGAAATACCTGCCCTCGACTCAATACGGGCTGCGCGCCGCGCCTTGGCCGATCTCATCACCGAGACACCGGTATGGCGCTGGCGGGGCCCCGCATTGGCGGAAGCGATTGGCGAAGAGACAGAAGTTCTGCTCAAACTTGAACTCTTCCAATATACGGGCAGCTTCAAGCCGCGTGGTGCGCTGACGGTCATGCGCAACTTGGAGCCAGCCGCATTGGCGCATGGGGTTACGGCGGTGAGCGCCGGCAATCATGCAATCGCCGTGGCCTATGCCGCGCAATTGCTGGGCGCGAGCGCCAAGGTGGTCATGCCCAAAACCGCTAACCCCTTTCGAGTGGCAGAATGTCGACGCTATGGGGCGGAAATTGTCTTTGCTGAGAATGTTCAGGATGCGTTTATCCGTGTCGAAGAAATTCAGGAAGCCGAAAAACGCATATTTGTACACCCGTTTGAGGGTCCATTTACCATTTTAGGGACCGCAACCATCGGACTCGAATTCGCCACACAGGTTGGCGAACTGGACGCTGTCATCATCCCGATTGGTGGTGGCGGGTTGATTGCCGGTATGGCGACTGCGCTCAAACAGGTGCAGCCGCGCTGTTTGGTCTATGGTGTAGAGCCGACAGGCGCCGATGCCATGTATCGTAGCCTTGCCGCCGGCTCTCCCCAATCGATCCCCGCCGTGCAGACGATTGCCGACAGCTTGGGAGCGCCGATGACATTGCCCTACAGTTTTGAACTGTGCAGGCGTTTTGTCGATGAGGTGGTCTTGGTGAGCGATGATGAGCTACGCCAGGCTATGGCTCTGCTCTTTTCCAGCATGAAGCTTGCAGTTGAACCGGCTGGGGCAGCCGCCACCGCCGCCCTCTGTGGGCCTCTGCGTCAGCGGCTCCGTGGCAAGCGTGTGGGTGTCATTGTCTGTGGAGCGAATATTGATAGCATGACCTTTGGCGCGTTGTTGAAAGGGTTGGTGTAAAGATGCGCTGCTGTCGGCGAGTATTTAGCGCAAGCTTCAGCAAGCTATACTGAGCTCTGTTTGAAAATCGGAATTATTCGCAGGAGTAGGCGTCTTCGCAAAGTCCGGTTTTCAAAGCAACCGCAGTATATGCTGGACAAAAAAGTGCTCTGCCATTTGTGGCAGAGCACTTCAGAGCCGCTGATCGGGCTTGAACCGATGACCTGTGCTTTACGAGAGCACCGCTCTACCTGCTGAGCTACAGCGGCGAATTCGTATCCATAATGATAACACAACCCCTCACAAAGTCCAAGTTCATCAAAGGCTGACCCACCATTATCCCCCAAATTGGCTCAACGCCAGCCGCAGCCGTTCTTCCACCCCTACCACATCTGCGGGCAGCTTCTGAACCGCGCGCTGCGCCTCGACCACGCTGTAGCCCAACGCGGTCAGCGCCTCGATCACTTCACTGTCGGTGTCGGTCATTTGGGCGAACGCCGCCAGGCCCCCTGCAGCGGGTTGCACCTTGTCTCTTAACTCAAGTACAATCTTCTGGGCCGTGCGCTTTCCAATTCCGGGGACGCGGGCCACAATCGCCGGCTCGTCATTGGCCAAGGCCAGCCGCAGGGCGTCAGGCGTCAACACGCTGAGGGTTGAGAGTGCAACTCTCGGCCCAACGCCGCTGACGCTCAACAACAATTCAAACATGGCCAGCTCGTCATCTGAGAGAAAGCCATACAGGGTGAGCGCATCTTCGCGCACATGCAGGTGCGTATGAAGCACGACGGTGGCGCCAATTTGCGTCTGAGCCGCGGTTGGTTCCGGGACAAAAAGGCGCAGAGCCACGCCGCCAGCGATGCCGCCCATGTCCACCACCACATAGTCTTTGCCAACAGCCTGTGCCTGTCCACGCACCATGCGGATCATAGCAGATACGCTACACCAGGAATGCATAAAACGCCAAAAACTACCTCTGTTGATACTTCAATGGAGAGACCCGGCGGCGTGGAGGGGGCCTTAAGCGCGCCAATGGCGGTAGGAGTGAAAGGGGCGCCCCTTTCACTCCTACCACCACTGACAGCATAAAATAAAATAAATAGGATGAGAAATTAGGAGAGAACGAGCCGCCGGTCTTTTTTGGCGAGGGTGCGTTGTGCGCCTTGCGTGTTGAACTTGTAGCCTGTACCGCGCACAGTCAACAGGTATTGAGGCTCCGACGGATTATCTTCGATCTTTTCCCGTAGACGCCGAATCGCGACCTCAACCAAATTGGTGTCTCCCACCAGATCATATCCCCAGACCGATTGAAAGAGTTCATTCTTGCTCACGGGTTTGTCGGGCATCTTCATCAAATACCGGAGCAACTGAAACTCAATTGGCGTCAAATGGACCAGCTCGCCCCGAATGCGCACTTCATGGGCGTCACTGTCCAGGACGATATCATTGCAGGTAAGAACGTTGAAGTCTGGCCGTTCACGCAACCAGGCTACCCGGCGCAAAATTGCTTGAATCCTGACTTCCACCTCGCGAAATTGGAATGGTTTGGAGATATAGTCATCCGCGCCGAGGCTAAAACCGTACACCACATCATCAGGCCGATTGAGCGCCGAAAGCATAATAATCGGAACATCACTCCGTCTGCGCAGTTCAGCACAAAGCGCATAGCCGTCCATATCGGGCATGAGGATATCGAGCAGCACCAAATCTACGGGGGATTTGTCATAGATTTCCATTGCCTCGCTACCATTACCCGCCGTCGAAACCCGGTACCCTGCTTTCTGCAGTGAGATCCGCAACAGATTGCGCAAAGGCTCTTCATCGTCAACGACAAGCACATGTGTCTCGCCTGGCGATTTATCTTTGGGCTCTGCCCGTGGGGGCAATGGGTAAGTCATACCATTTGTCCGATGCTGAATCATGTGGGTGGAGTGGGTGTGGTTGTGCATGGTTGCCAATGTCCTTCTACAGGATTGCCTGCGACGGGCTCTGCCGATGGCGCCGCTTCAATATCTTGAATATAATAGAAAACATAATTACACCATCCTACGATCTCAATCTGTCCGCCCTACAATCGATTGATTGTCTTGTGACGAGTGGGCTACCGCAACGCAACTGATTCGTGACTCTTATCTTATTTATCGTCGGTGAAAGGCAAATCCTTCGCGTGGTTTGCGAAAGATTTCATTTTGCTGACAATTGATAGAGATCCGAAGGGCGGTTGCCTACCCTGTCAATGTTATCGGACGTACACAAGCCAAGGCTGAAGGCTTGTCCATTGACCAATTTCTCTCGCCGGATAGCCATCAGGCGCTGTGTAAGGCATGTGTTCGTGAGGTTCAAACCGGCGCGTCGAGCTCGCCTGTGGCTTCAAGAGCCACAGGCAAAGGTTGACAGATGCCTATCAGGTTACTCGTAGTAAGGGCGGGAATGTTGGAGGTGACAGAGCGCCACTGCGACACCGTCGGCGGCGTCATCGGGGGTCGGGTGGCTGGGCAATTGGAGAAGGCGTTGCACCATCTCTTGCATCTGGCGCTTTTCAGCATTGCCATAGCCGGTGATGGCCTGCTTGATTTCTGCCGGTGTGTACTCGGCCACCGGCAAAGCGCGCTGCGCCGCCGCCAGCAGCACCACCCCGCGCGCCTGGCCAACTGTAATGGCCGTTGTTACGTTACGACCAAAAAACAGCTTTTCAATCGCCATCTGATCCGGAGAGAACTCATCGAGGATCGCGACAAAGTCACTATAGAGCTCGTGCAGCCGCGCTGGCATGGGGTCATGCGCCGCGGTACGAATGACCCCGCACGCCAACAGCGAAAAATCGCCATCGGTCGTCTGCCCAACAACGCCATAGCCAGTGCTTGCCGTGCCGGGGTCGATGCCGACCACAATCCGCTCATAGTGGGGCAGGTGGATTTCATCGCCCAAAATCTGGCTCATTATGCGAACTGGGCGACAATCGCGTCGGTCATTTCCATGTTGTGCGACACTTGGGTTACATCATCCAGATCTTCGAGCGTTTCAACGAGGTTGAGCACGGCCGTGGCGGACGCCGCATCAAGCTCGACCGTCATGTTTGGTTTCATCACCAGCGAACTCTCTGCCGGTGTGAAGCCGTGCTCTTGAAGCGCCTGGCTCACCGCGGCAAAATCGGCGCGGTCGGTGTAAACCTCCACCACGTCGTCGCTAATGACCACATCTTCGGCGCCGGCCTCCAAAGCCACCATAAAGATGGCGTCAGGGTCCAGATCGATGTCATTCTCTTGCTCGTCAAAGCGATTAAAGAGGAAATAGCCCTTTTGTGTGAACTGCCATGCGACCGAGCCCGGTTCCCCCAGATTGCCGTTGCCGCGATTAAAGGCGCGCCGCAGTTCGGCAACTGTGCGCGTCCGGTTGTCGGTAATGCACTCGACCAGCATGGCGACCCCGTTGGGGCCATACCCTTCGTACACCACTTCCTCAAAGATTGCGCTGTCTTTTTCCAAGCCCGCGCCGCGCCGGATGGAACGCTCGATGTTATCCTTGGGCATATTGGCGGCCTTAGCTTTGTCTACCGCCAGGCGCAGCGCAAAATTCATGGCCGGGTCGGCTCCACTGCGGGCCGCCACCTGAATTTCGCGGGCAAGCCTCGTGAAAATCTTACCGCGGGCCGCATCGGCGGCGCCTTTCTTTCGTTTGATGGTCGACCATTTAGAATGTCCTGACATCGGCTGCTCCCTCTGCCTTAAGAACCCATCCAACTATCGGTTGCGAACCCCAACTGCTACACCTACGAGTAGCGTCGTTCGCAGCGTTATTCGGATAGGCGCCAAGAAGCCTGTGGTTAAATCTTTATCTTGAAATATCCGTGTCACGCCGGTATTACCCGAAAGACTTTCAGGCACACAACCCATTTTGTGGTGGCTTCACCCATGGTTTGCGATTGCGCCAGCACGGACCTATCTGGCGCAAAGACCACCGCCCCTAGGCCGGACGCACGGTAAGCTGGTTACATTATATCGGTTTCAGCGACATCTGCAATTTTTTGCAACAAGTGCTCGGAAGCTTGCCGGGCTGTCTGCCCCGCGTGGGTTTCCGCTGTTTGAATCTCCCTTGCATGATGTTGACTTGTGGCGCGCACAAAGCCCAGAAATAGAGGGTGGGCACGGTTGGGGCGGCTCTTGAACTCGGGATGGAACTGACTCCCCAGCATAAACGGGTGGTCGGCGAGTTCAGCAATTTCCACCAAACGTCCATCCGGTGAAAGACCGCTAAAGCGCAATCCGTGCGCCTCCATTGTGTTGCGATAGTGGTTGTTAAACTCGAATCGATGGCGATGACGCTCGTAGATGACCGGATCATATCCCGCCGCGGCATAGGCCTGGCCAGCCACGCTGCCGGGCTGCAACTGGCAGGGATAGGTTCCTAGCCGCATGGTGCCGCCCATATCCGCGATGTCGCGCTGGTCGGGCATGAGGTCAATGATGGGATAGTCGGTGCTGATGTCAAATTCAGTGCTGTTCGGTTCGTCGCTGCCATAGATCGTGCGCGCCAGCTCGATGCAGAGCACCTGCATACCTAGACAGAGACCGAGGTAGGGGATTCGCCGCTGGCGGGCAAAACGCGCCGCCACAATCTTTCCCTCAATGCCACGATAGCCAAACCCACCTGGCACCACGATGCCATCCACTGCTTCCAGCGGCGTGGTGTCGTGGGTTCGCTCCAGATCCTCCGAGCTAACCCAGTGAATATCTATATCGTAGCCCTCGGCAAGCCCCGCATGGATGAGCGCCTCTTTTACGCTCAAATAGGCGTCCTCCAACTCCACATATTTCCCCACCAGCCCAATGCGCAAGACAGGCTTTTCGCGGCGTAGCTCATCTACCAGGCGACGCCAATCGGCCAACCCTTGCCCCGGATCGTTGGTGACGTTAAGACTCAACTGGCGGACAAGCCACGTACCCAAGCCCGCCGCTTCCAGATCAAGCGGCACCGCGTAGATGGCGTCGGTGGTTACAAGCGGGATCACCGCCTCCTTCTCTACATCACAAAAGAGCGCCGTCTTGCCCAGTAGATCATCGTCGACGGGGTGATCGCTTCGCAACACAATCACATCGGGGTGGATGCCGATACTGCGCAGTTCGCGCACACTATGCTGGGTCGGTTTGGTCTTGAGTTCCTTGCTGGCCGCCAGATAGGGCAGCCAGGTAACATGCATGTAGAGTGTATTGGCGCGGCCAATATCCTTGCGCATCTGGCGGATGGCTTCGAGAAAGGGCAGGCTTTCGATATCACCGACGGTGCCGCCAATCTCCACAATGACCACATCGGCATGTAGCTCGCGGGCGGCCAGGCCGATCCGCCGTTTGATCTCGTTGGTGACATGGGGAATCACCTGGATGGTGCCGCCCAGATAGTCGCCGCGCCGTTCCTGGCTGATGACCGCATTGTAAATCTGGCCGCTGGTGACATTACAGACCTTGCTCAGGTTCAGATCGGTGAATCGTTCGTAGTGGCCGAGGTCAAGGTCCGTTTCCGCCCCATCTTCGGTGACAAAAACCTCCCCATGCTGATAAGGCGACATGGTGCCCGGGTCTACGTTCAGATAAGGGTCGAGCTTCATGGTGGCGACCCGCACACCGCGCGCCTTGAGAATTCGCCCAATCGACGCTACCGTCACGCCTTTCCCCAAGCCGGACAGGACACCGCCAGTGACAAAAATATACTTGGTCATGGTCTCCTCGTTTCTATGCTCACCCGCAAACATACAATCCATCCCCCCTTACAGCCCGAACTGTCATTGCTATTATACCCCGCTCGGTTGGAAATTAGATCCTCGTCAACAGGCAAACGTCGACCTCAACCATGCCAGAATCTCGCCGGCGATCTCTTAGGCTCTCCTCAGCTTGGGCGGGCGCCAGCAAACGAGAACTAAAAGCGCTATTTATACCCAAATGCGCCAGAGAACACAAATCCGGCGCCGGCCAAAAAATAATGCGCCCCATGTCGATCACCGAAAGTGACCGGGAGCGCATCAGAAATGAACAGGACTGCGAAATGGGCGGCTCTGCCTCTAGGGGCGCCGGCTGCGCCAGCGCTTTGGCAATTGTTGCAGAAACCCCAGCACGGGCAACTGAAGATAAACAGCTCGCGCCTGCAATGTCTGCGCCACTTCAGCCATTACCCGTTGCGTAAGCCGGGCAGCCAGATCGGCGGGCAATGGTTGCAGTGGTAAAAAATCATCAAACAACAGCGAAAGCTCTTGCTCACTCATTGGGTTGTGGCCCAACAGGTTAGGGTTCGTTCGATTACACATCACTAACACGTGCGTTATCTAGCGCCTTACGCAAATCCATGCGGGCGCGGCTGAGCAAAGACTCAGTGCTCTTGTACGATTGCCCCAAGACCTTGGCGATCTCATCCACACCGAGGCCAACGTGATAGCGCATCAACAAGACCTGCAAATGGGCAGGACGCAATTTCTTAAGAATTTCTTGAAATTCGATGCTGTCGCTGTTTACGCCCGCATCCATAAGCGTCTCCGGCAATTCTGTTGTTGACTGTTGGCGGCGCCAGAAATCAGCGATTTTTCGATTGGCCAGCGAAAATAAGAAGGTGGTCAAGGTTACGTTCCCATCGAAATTCGGAATCGCACGCACCGCAGCCACCATCGTTTCGCTAAGAACATCCTCGATGTCTTCGGCGCTGGGTAGGCGGTGGCGCAGATAATTATAGATCCTTGTCCCATACTCTTTCGAGAGATGAGCCCAAGCCTGTTCGTCGCCACTCTTCAGTTGTCGGAGGAGCTCTGTCTCGGAGCGAATCTTGGCTTCAGCCGATTCCAAGATGGCCTCCTACTGATATTAATCGTGGAAATGTGGGCAATCCTTCGGGGCGGTTGCCTGTCCACCGGACACGGAACCCCCAAAAGCTTACAGGAAACTTAATAACCATAAGATTATAACATTGTGGCGTACAACTCGAAAAGATTTGCATCCTATCGTGCGCGGAAAAGCTTACTGGTGGAAATCCCCTCTGTAGACCAAACTCATGGTACACTGCGCTCGCAATGCTGATGTAAGATCGGTTTCGATTCTAACACAGATTGATCACACCAACCTACTGTTTGTCAGTCTGTATTTCAACAATGATATGACGCTCTACACAAGCCAAAACCTTCCACGCCGCCCGACCTGGCTGGAAGTTGACCTTTCGGCATTGGCCCATAATGTGGGACAGATACGCGCCCGCACTGGCCCCAACTGCCGCCTGATGGCTGTCGTCAAAGCCAACGCCTATGGCCACGGCGCGGCCCGCACAGCCCAAACGTTGCTGCACGCCGGGGCAGACCAACTCGCAGTGGCCACCCTCAGCGAGGCAATCGAGCTGCGTGAAGCCCATGTGCGCGCGCCAATCCTCGTGTTGGGCTACACACCCCCCTGGCTGGCGCCAGACGCCGTCGCCCATCAGGTGACAGTCACCGTCTTCGACCCGGAATCGGTGGCGGCATTGGCGGTTGCCGCACGAACCGCG
>JAHDWG010000753.1 GCA_023384495.1 Caldilineaceae bacterium | reverse complement strand
CACGGCTTATGCCGCCCAAGGCTATGCGCTTGTCGCCATTTCGCCCGTAGCCGAGCGAGGCACCGACATGGTGGCGCACGCGGCCGATGCGCGCCTGGCGTTGGCGCTGACCGAGAGCGAGGTGCTCGACCCACAGATCGACACCTCGACAACCGTAGCGTTGGGCGGCAGTTTTAGCAGCGCCGTCCTCCACCAGTTGATCCGGCTGACAGACAACGAGATCGACGGCTGGGTGACGGTGGGCGGTGTGACCAATGCCTTTGCCGCCACCGCCGCCTTCTACGCCGGCAGGCTAGAGATCCCACCCCAGTACGAGTATCTGATCCCAGCGTTGGGGATGCCCAACCTCTATCCCTTGCTCTTTCTGCGCTATTCACCCGTCTACACTGCCGCCGAATTGCCGCCAACGCTGATCATCCACACCGCGGCCGATCGTGTGATCCCTATCGAACAGGCATACGAACTGGAAGCAGCGCTTCGTCAGGCCGGTGTCCCGGTGGAGGTCTTCTATTACGAAGATGTTAGCCACTACTTGCAGATCGATGAGGAGATCACCGAAGCCGGCAAGGAGATGTTCTACCGCACCCTCGACTTTATTGAGCAGATCAGGTGATCGATACAGATGAGCTTCTGTTTGCCTAATACGCAATCCGGTTGTTCAGTTAAGGAATGCGCCAGAGCAAAACCCTGGCCGGCGGGCCAACGGTCATCACGCCCACGTTGCCGCTCTACCTGGACCTGCGGATAGACCGCTTTGTGATGGCACCTGACGAGACGGCGTTGCTCACGATGACGCTCTACAGCCAGGTCGAGAGCGATGTGGCCGGGTTGGCGCTTGCACTGGAACTGCCGGCTGGGCTGGTAACGGCGGGGGGCGACCGTGGTGAGTTGCGCTGGCCGCTGCCCCCTCTGGCCCCCGGCCCTGAAGATAGTCCATCGTGGCAACAGACGCTTGTGCTCCATGCCGACCTGGCCGCTATCGGGGCCGAAGAGGCCGTCATGACGCTGGCGGCGACGCTGGCAGCGCCCGGATATGAGCCAGTAGCGGCGACCACCCTCTTCGGCGTGGCGCCGCCGGCTACGGTCACGACCAACGTTCAGAGCGCGGCGGGCACGGTGCTGCGCGATGTCGAGCGAGGGGTGACCTTGTTGGTGCCGGCCGGCGCCGCCCCACCCGGTGCGCTCTTCCACTACGAGTCGCTCTACCGGGCGGATGAGGCCATACCTACCGCAACACCCACCCCCACCCTGACGTCTACGGTTACCCCCTCACCCGACGTCACGCCAACGGCAACCCCGCCGGCCACGGAGACGGTGGAGACCGTGACACCCACCGTGACGCCAGAACCATTCCAAACGCCAACCGTGACGACGGCGCCCCCAATGACCCAGCAGGCAACCAACGAGTTGTCAGACCCGGCCACTGCCGAGGGTGAAGAGGAGCCTTCTCTGTTGCCTACCGACGAGCCGGACGCCGCCGGGGAGGATCTGGACGGGACCACACCGGTAGCCGGCGCAGCGGTGACGGTCACCCTCACGGTGACAGCGACGACAGCGCCAGCCGAAGACGAGTCGCCCACCGCCACGCTGACGGGCACGACCCCGATAACCCTGGAGGCGGCAGGG
>JAHDWG010000210.1 GCA_023384495.1 Caldilineaceae bacterium | reverse complement strand
CCGAGCAGATCACCAACAACGAGGAGATCGACGGCCGCGCCGATCTCTATGCGCTGGGTATTATCCTCTATCGCCTGGTCTGTGGGCGCAAACCCTTCTATGGCAGCCGCGGAGAGGTGTTGGAGGCGCATCTGCATGAGGCGCCTCCGCTGCCATCGAGCTTTGCCTACGTCTCGCCCGAACTTGAGGCGGTGGTCCTCAAAGCGATTGCCAAAGAGCCGGCGGCGCGCTTCCAGAGTGGCGCTGAATTTGCCGCCGCGCTGCAGGCCGCCCGGCTCGAGCCGCCCCCCGAGCGGCTCCCCATTGCCCAGCGCATGATCCGCTGGATTCGTGGCGCGCCCGAGCCAGCCGCCTGACCAGCCCCAGATGTTCCCCATTTTCTCTGGATTGACAGTGCCGGCCACTCCTGATAGAATGAGGCCAATCACCGGGCTGGGCTTCACCATTGGCCGCAATAGCCAGAGCCGTAATAGCCAAATAGGTGGCTCGCCGGAAAAGGAGCGTACTGTGGCACATTCGGAACAACGGTATGCCTCGATGCAGCCCGCCAACCCGCTGGGCGTAGAATCGTTGGCGGCCTTGCAGGCGCGCGAGGCGCGCCGTCGGCTGCATTTGCGGCGGTTGCTCATGCGCTCCCCGCGCACCGTGGTCGATGTGTTGGGTCGGATGATGCGCCTGCCGGCTGCCGTGGCGCTGACTGCGCCTGTCTTCTGTGGGGCTATGCTGGCTTGGTGGGAGGTTGGCGCCTTCAACGGGCTTGCCCTGGCGCTCAATGTGGCCGCCACACTGACGCTGGCGTTGGGCGTCCATGCCCTGAGCGAATATCGCGACGTCAAGCGCGCCTTCCAAACCAATGCGACAGACGCCAGCGACCCGTTGGCCACCGGATATGGGCTGATGGCGCGCGGCTATATTGACCCCGACATCGCGCTCAATTTGGGCCATATCTTGCTTGCAATCAGTGCGCTCTGTGGCCTCTGGTTGCCCATCATAGCCGGCTGGCCCCCGCTCTTTTTTGCCGGGCTGAGCGTGCTGCTGGTCTATTTCTACGCAAATCCCCCCCTGCGCTATGGGGATCGTGGTTGGGGACTGGGTGAGGCTGGCCTGTTTGTCGGGTATGGTCTACTGCAAACGGTCAATGCCTACTATGTCCAAAGCCAGGCGATCAGTTGGCGCGTGCTGGTGGTGTCGATCCCGCTGGGGTTGCTCTGTGTGTTCGTGCAGCACAATTTCAATCTGCTCTTCGAACGCAGAGATTGGTTGATGCGCAAGCGGACGCTGGCGGTGACGCTTGGCCCACTGCGCGGTCTCGATCTCAGCGCACTGTTGGTGGTGACGGTTCACATTGCTATTGTTGCGATTGTCAGTCTGGCGCGTCTCCCCTTTAGCGCTTTATTGACGTTGGCCGCATTGCCCGTGGCGTTGGGCGCTTTCTCGCGCATCGACCGTGAACGGTTGGCTATGGAAGATCTCTTTCTCGTCTATCGGGCCGGCGTCAATGCCATGATCTGGACGGGGTTGCTCTTCTGTCTTGCGCTGATCACCGCCCGCCATTGGGGGTAGCGCCGTTCCGAAAGCCGGAGAAAGGTGCACCCGTTGACTCCGCTGACACGCCGAGATTTTTTCCGCTTGACCGAACAGTGCCGCGAATATGCCCTCGAACTGGCGCGTTATGACCAATGGCGCGTCGACCTGGCGCAGTGCCATAAGTTCAACAAGTGGCTGCCAGAACTAAAAGCCTATGACAAGTTGGCCGCCCCGCTCCGCACCCTCCAACCGGCCCGCCCCATTGCCCGCTGGCAAGTGATGACGCTGGCCGTGGTGCTTGTCTTGGTGCTGATGAGCTTTACCGCCAGCCGCACCGCCCAGCCGCCCGCCTTTTCGTTTACCTTCTTTTTTGGCATGATCCTGCTCTATTTCGTCCCCGAGCGACTCTACGGCACCACCATCGAACTACTGGAGGCCAAGGTGCTGCGGGTGGTGGAGACCCTTGATGACCTCCTGCGCAACGGTGACATGGGCTTTAGCGAAGCCGCCTTCTTTCAGGCCAAAGAGCACCTCGACGTTGCTCGCCGCGAGCTCCGCCAACAGATCGACCTCGCGCACCGGCGCTAACCTCCTATTGCGATTTCTAGCCCCGGCGCCAGGGGCGTTAGCTCCGGCCCCGCATACATGCCCACCAACAGCCGCACTGGCGTGGACCCTGCCGGCACTGTCAGGGTGTGGCGTTCCACCAATGTTTCGCCTGGCTTCCAATGCGAGGTTGGATAGTAGACCCCACCGGGTGGCGCATCGTGTTGGGCCAGCTTTTCCCCCTGCGCGTCAAAAATCTGCACCGTGGTGGTGTAGTCGTCCTCCAGCGACGCAATAACCTCCCAACGGAGTGCGACCTCCGCTTGTTCACCCGCTGGCCGCCACGCATAGCCGGCGAGGCGGAGCGGGCCGAACCGTGCGTCGAGTTGAGTGGGGGGCGCCCAATCTGCGGCCAGCCCGTTCACTCGCACCAGCGGATCAGGGCCAGGCGTCAGGTCAAACTTTATCTCCAGCCCCGGCATGGGTTTGATGAGCAATACCGGCTGATCGCCTGCATGGCGCAGCGCGGTTTCCACCGTGGCGCCAATGTCGACAAAGTCTCCGCCGGCGCGGATGAGTGGGAATAGTCCGGTGAAGCCGTGGCCGCGCCCTTCCACCGCTTGCATGTAGAAGAGCGGAACCAGTTCGTTGCGGTCATTGCTGACGAGGATCGCATCCGCTGGCGGTGGGGCGGCGAGTATGGCGTCCCACATCTGTTGGGCCGTGTTGGCTGTCGATTGGTTCAGCCGGGGATAGTAGTCGCGCCCCAGGTTGACCGGCAACACAAAACAGGCCAGCGCAATCCAGACGCCGAGAGCGGCTGATGGGGCCGGATCTGCCGCTGAATCAGTGGATGATTCAAACCGAAACGAACTGGCAATGGTGTGCGCACCCTGGCCGCACCAGATGGCCGCCATGAGATAGAGTGGAATGTAATAGACGAGAATATCGCCGATAGCATAGGCCAGATTGAAGCCCTGTTGGAGCAAAACATAGCCCACTGTCACAGCCAACACGGGCCAGTTCCGCCCACGCCAGAAAGTATAAAGCCCCACAGCCGCCAACAGCAACCCGATCCAGGTCAAGTGAAGCCGCCAGAGAAACCAGCCATTGCCCAGATTGGCGAGCGCCTGGGCCGGTGAGTAAAAGCCGACCGAGATCGAGCGCCCCGTGACGAAGTCGACAAAGGCCGGCCAGGTGTTTGTGTAGAGCGTCAATGTCTCGTCACCCAGGCGCTGGTGATACCACGGCGACGCATCCGGCCCACTACGCAGCGGGATGTAGAGGTAGAGGAGCAGCGGCAGCAACCCCGTCAGCGCCATCGCAGCCACGCGCCGGCCAGACTGCCACCAGCGCCGCTCTTGCAGAAAGAGCCCGGTGAGCAATGGCGGCAACAGAAGTAGCGTCATGGCGTGGTGGGTCAGTGACAGGCCCACCAACAGCGCCAGAAAGACCCGACGCCTGTGCCGAAACGCCCACAGGATCGCGATCACAAAGAGCGCGTGCAGGGCATATACTTCGGCGATCAGGCTCTGGCTCCAAAATGTGGGGTTTACGGCTAAGAGCGAGGCGCTGAAAACGGCGCCCATGCGCCGTGGGGTATCGCCACCAGGCAACCACCCGAGCATGAGCACGTAGAGCAGGGCGACGGCGGTTGCGCCCGTCAGCGCGCTAAAGGCATTGAGCGCGGTGGATGGCGCGATCCCCACCAGGGCCAGCAGATGCTGCCATGCGCCCCCAGCCAGCAAATAGAGGGGATAGCCCGTCGCGTGGGCCATCCCAAAGCGCCATGCCGCCATCTGAAATTCGCCGGCGTCGCCGTCCAGCAGCCCTGGCGCCATCGTCCGTACATAGAGCGCCAATGCCAGCGCAAAGATCAGCCATGCTATCTGTCTGTCGATACGCGTCACTGGGATGCCCTCACGCTTGAATCGGAACGCCGCAGCCAGCCCGTTCCCCTAAACTTGACCATCCGCGTCATTTGTCTGATAATTTCAACCTCATTGGTTTCCAATCAATCCTTGGGCGCCCACGCGATGGCTGTAAACTGGTCCGGTTCGGCGTTGATGATTGTGCCGACCTACAACGAATGCGAGAACATTGAGCGGCTGGTGACGCGCTTACGCGCGCTACCCGGCAATGTTCACGTCCTGATTGTCGACGACGCCTCACCCGACGGCACGGGCGCGCTGGCCGACGGGCTGGCCGCACACGACCCCGGCGTGCACGTGATCCACCGGGCGGGCAAACTGGGGCTAGGCACAGCCTACAAGGCCGGTTTTGCCTATGGTCTGGCCGCCGGCTATCAGTATCTCTGTACGATGGACGCCGACTTTAGCCACAGCCCCGAGGCGCTCCACGACCTGCTCGCGACGGCGGGTCACGGCTATGACCTGGTGATCGGCAGCCGCTATGCGCCCGGTGGCAATGTCGTCGGCTCCACGTGGCCGCGCAAGCTGGTGAGCTACTCGGCCAATTGGCTGGCGCATACATTCCTCGGCATCGATGCGCGCGATTGCACTGCCGGTTTTCGTTGCTACCGCCGCCAGGTGCTCGAAACCATCGACCTCGACGCCATTTTTAGCAGCGGCTACAGCTTCCTGATCGAGATGATCTTTCATTGCCAGCGCGCCGGCTTTCGCATTGGCGAGACGCCCATCACCTTTGTCAACCGCACCGAAGGCGCCAGCAAGATCAGCAAGAGTGAAATCTACAAGGCGCTCTATACCATTGTTCGCCTGCGCACCCGCGCCCTGCCGTGGGAGCAGTTGATCGGCTTCTATCAGCGCCATCGCGCCCGCCGCTCCGAACTGCCCGAATAGCCACTCTGCCGGAACACGCGCTTTCCGCCGCGTGGTTGGCCTGCCGTCACCTGATACGCCAACGGGCTTTCGCAACACACCTGTCACTCTTGGCCCGGCCCAATACGCACCCAGTCAACCGCCGCGGCAAGGGTGCGTCGGTCTGGGTTGAGGCTGATACGCAGAAACGCATCCACCGGGTCGATGACCGTGGCCGCGCTTCCAGGGGCGGCGCCCTGGATGCCGGCGACCACAAAGTGCTGCCCGCGCAGGCCGTCAAGCGTCAGATCGGCGCCGATGCCGCGCAGCGCCGCCACCGCATCGCCGGTGAGATGCGCCGTGGCGTCGCCGTGGCTCACCACCAACACCAGCCCGCCCGCCTCAATCTGGCCCAGATAGGCGGCCAGCGCCGTGCTCTCGAATTCGTTGGCCGTGGTGTCAAAGCCTACCTTGTCGAGCACCGCGCCCGTCGTGGGCGACAACACGGTGACGTTGACGCCCAGCCGCCCCGCCGAAGCATCGACCTGCGCGCCGGAGTCGTCAAAGAGCGCAACAAAGCCGCCGTCGGCAAAGCCCTTGAGGTCCATGTCGATGGGCGCTTCAACGCCGGTGGCGCCAATCGCCCGCCCGCCGGGGATCACCGCGCGCGGCGCGGCGGCGTAGCCCCACTCCAGTTGTAGGCGATTCAGCCCGTCTACCAGCAGCACGCCGGGAATGGGCCAGGCCACCTCCTGCCAGCCGTGGGCAAGGGGCCGCTCGCCCAGTGGGGCGCCATTCACTGTAAGCGAAACGCGCTGTTCGGGGCCGTCGGGATAGGCGAAGGGATGGATGCGCGCCGCCAGTTTGTAGGTGGCCCCGTGCTCAATCTCGCGCAAGGGGATAAAGAGGCGGCTCTGGCGTGCGGTGGCCCAGGCAGCGCTGGCCTCATAGGGCGCATCCACCTCGGCGTCGTCCCAGCCCTCGCCCCGGTAGGGGAAAGTTCCCGGCTGGCCCAGATCCAGTGTGAAGCGGTCGCTGCCCGGCAATTCCAGCAGCCGATAGGCCTCGATCCCATCCTGCGCCCAGAACGGCTCCGGCTCCAGCGGCAGCGTCTCTTTGACAAAGGCCCAGGCTTCTCGCCAGGTATCCGCATAGGGGTAGCGTTCGGCAATCGGGGGAAAGAGCGCCACGTAGCCGATGTTGTAGAGGTAGGCGAGGTCGTGCGCCTGGGCGCGAGCTGCGGCCATGAGATCGTCATCCACGGCGCGGCCAAACTCGATTTCGGTCAGCGCCAAGAAGTAAGGGATACGGCGGAAATAATCCATTTTGAAGTCGGGGGCGCGGCTGATGTTGCCGCCGAGCATCGGTTTGCCGTGAGCCGTCTGGTAGTATTGCAGCAGCGTCTTTTCGGGGCCAAAGACGCCAAAGCTGTTGCGCCAACCGAGTGGCGCCTGGAGCACACTTACCGGGCGCGGGTCGGCGGCAATCACCTCGTAGAATGCCGGCGCGCGCGCATCCGACAGCGGCAGGGGGATCGTCAAGTGCTCGAAGAGGATCGCCCCCGCCAGCGCGGCGGCAACCAGCGCGCGGCCAACCGCGCCAGCGGTGCTCGGTTCGGCATTTCGCGCCCTCCGTTCCATCTTCTGCATGAGCCAATAGATCGCATAGCCTACCAACACGGCCAGCCCCAGCATGAGCAGCACGCTGTTGCGGTTGGGGGCCCGGTTGGCCTTGATCACGGGGATGTAATGAAGCAGCGCATAGGGCATGGGGAAGGTGGCCTCTACGCCGTCGAGGTCAAAGCGATAGCGCCCGTTGATTTGCAAGAATGGACCCAGCGTAAAGAGGCCAAAGACGAGCACGGTCCACGCCCAGGCGGTCACTTGCCGCCGGTAGCGCAAAAAGCCCACCAGCGCCAGCGCCGTCGACGCCCAGCCGAGGAAGACGGTGTTTACATCGCGGAAGCCGGGAACCTCATCGCTCAGCGCCTTGAGCTGGACGCGGCGCAGGTCGGCCACCAGGTCGCCGCCCCAGAGGGGGTGGAGCACCGTAGGGGTGAACCAGCCCAACAGATCTGTGCTCAGCGGGATCGCCTCACCCCAGCCCTTGAGCGAGAAATCGTCGGTGAGAAACTGGCGCAAGATGGGGATCAGCACCGGCGCCCAGAGTAGAAAGGCGACGACGCCGGTTGCGCCGAGCGCAGCGATCAGCGCCAGCAGGCGAGCCGCCAGGCGTTGGGGCGATTGGGTTGGCGCGCCGGCGTTGACAAGCCCCAGCCGCGCCGGCGAAGCCAACCAGACCAGCGCGACAATCATGGTGAAGATGGCCAGGAAGAGCGCCGAGATCATCTCGGCCAGGCCGGTGAGTGCAAAGAAGAGGCCGGCCAGCAGCGCCGCCTTGCGCCGTTGGGGCGCAGCCAGCCGCGCATCCAGGCTGCGTAGAAGCATGAGCGCGTAGAAAGGGATCCACTGGGTGGTGACCATGTCATAGTGGCCCAGCGCGGCGTAGATGGCCCGGTTGGAGGCAAAGGCGTAGAGCAGACCGGCTGCCAGCGCCGGCGTCCAGTAACGCATGGGCGTCACGCCGTCAACGACGGCGATGGGAAACTGGCGCTTGAGCAGATAGAGTGCGAGCAGAAATGTCCCGTAGCCGCTGAGGATCGTGCTAAGCAATAGCGCCACATTGCTGCCAAAGGGCAGACTGACCGCCAGCGCCGGCGGCAAGGCCAACAGTGCATGGAAGAAATTGTAGGTATAGAGCACCAGATCGATGCCGAGCGGGTACCAGATCAACTCAGTCTGGAGCGGGCTGGCCAGCCGGTCGATCACGGCGTCTTTGAAGTACCAGATGTTCCAGACGAAGGTCGATTCGTCAAAGGCCCACTGGGCAATGCCGGGGATATGGGTGGTGACCCGTGCGGCCAGCGGCCACGTGAGGATCAGGGTGAGCAGCGTAAAGAGGCCGATGACCGACCAGTGGAGTCTTCTGGCGGTCATCGGCGCGCCCGGGAGCGGTGAGGCTGGAGGTTGTCGCTCGCTTGCATCATTTATCCAAGGGTTTAGTGACTATCTCAAAATCGGTTGTGGCGCCTGAAAACTGTTGAGCAACACAGGTGTGACACAGAGATTTTGAGATAATTTTTTGTGCCGCCGGCGATTAAGAGATTAGTCCTTCCGGCACGCCGTTTGGAAACAGCTTCTCGATTTCGGCTTCAATGCGCTGGACGCGATTGTCGGGGTTGGGGTGGGTGCTGAAAAACTCCGGCGGGCCGCCACCGGAAGCAGCGGCCAAAATTCGCATGACGCCGATGAGCGCGCGCGGGTCATAACCTGCATCGGCCATAAACTGCACGCCCAGCGCATCCGACTGAATCTCCTCATCGCGGCCATATTTCATATTGACCAATTGCCCGACCATGACGGCAACTTGCGCCGCCCTTGCATCGCCTGAAGCGACAGCCACCGCGCCCGTCAATCCATTGGTAAGTTCGGATTTGGCAATGCGCTGTGCAGCGTGGCGGGCCACCACATGGCCGATCTCGTGGCCAAAAATGCCGGCCAACTGACCTTCGGTCTCCAACTGGCTGAAGAGCGCATAGGTGATAAAGACCTGGCCGCCGGGTAGGGCAAACGCGTTGACCGTCTCTGGGTCGCGCAGCAGTGTAAACTCAAAGGGCCATTCGGTCTCGCGCACCTGGCTGTTTTGTACGAGCCGGAAGCCAATCTCATCGACCAGTCGCTGCAGCTCGGCATCGGGGTGTTCGCCGCCGTGTTGCCGCACCATCTCCGGTGCGGCCTGAAGCCCCAGCGCGATCTCTTGTCGTTCGGTCAGACTGACATATTGCGTCTCATCGGTAACAGGGTTATAGGCGCGCGAGCCAAAGAAGGAAATCAGCGCCATGACTGCAATGATGATGCCGACCAACAGGCGACCGCCCCCGCCGCCACGCCCTCGTGTGTATGCGCTGCCATAGGCGGGCATGGCGCGCATTGGGCGGCGCGTTCTCATCATGGCTGCACCTCCGTCTCCACCAAGGCGGCTTCTTGTGTGGGTTCTTGCTCGATGGGAACAAAAACCTCTTCTTCCAGCGCTTCATAGACGCCTCCCGCCAAAGCCCCAAAGACGAGATGGCTGATCACAAAGACCCCGTTGTTAAGGCTATAGAGCCAGGGACGGAAGAGGGTCAGTGTATAGACGTTGATGGTATAAAAGGCCAGCCCCAGCAGGGCGCCGCCGATGATGCCGCTGATCAGGCCGCCTCGATGAACAACATAGGCAATGGCCAGCGCATAAAGAATGGAAAGCGCAAAGTGGGTGAGCAAGCCAACGACCAGCCCGGCGCCGTCAAAGGTAGCGGGCGGCGACAGGATGCCCTCACCCAATACGACCGATGCGAGCTGGCGGATCAATACCCACCCGGTGACCCCATAAACCACGCCAAAGAGGATCAGATTCATGAGGAAGAAAATCGCCCCGGCGATTAAGCCAGCCCGGACCGCGGCGCCCCAGTCGACGATTTGGCGTACTCGTACAGTTTGATAGCTCATGGTTTCCGCTGCTCCCGTTATCGTACTGTGAACTCGGGGAGTTGAAATCTGCCCCACGTAAATCCGGCCGCTCCCTTTGGGCATTCCACACGATGGGCGCCAGACAACCCACGAAGAGAGCACAAGGAGAACAGGGCGATCCGGTGTTCAGTTCAGATCGGTGTGCATTATAGCACGGTGTGAATGTGCGCTCCAATATAGCTGGATATAGGCAACAGGGCATATAAATCAGAGTATCTACTCAAAAAACGCCCAAATGTGCTCGTCTGCAGTTGTGGATTCAACGTTCGTTCAACGTGGGCGTGATACGCTGTAGACGAAGCCGCACAAGCGGCAGCCTATGCACCTTTGTAGACGCGCAGTGGAGGAAACCTTAATGCCGCAGCACGCCCCAACACACCCTTTAGCATCGGTGCAGCACCGCACCGATGCTGAGGTCGAGATCATGCACCTCCTAGAGCGGATTATTTCGCTGGCCGAGGCGCAGCCCACCACCCAATCGGTCTCACATCGCTCAGGCCACTGCCAAGATCAAGCCTTTGGGCGCGATGGTAGGGCTGAGGAGCCTGCCCAGGTCGTATTGCAGATTGTGGCCAAGAGCGCCACATATATGTTGGTCAAGTGCCCCTCAGGGCCGGAACGTACGACGCTGAGCCCGCGCGAACAAGAGATTGTACACTTGGTTTCAAGCGGCCATCCCAATAAGTCGATTGCGCGCAAACTTGCCATTAGCCAGCACACGGTCAATACCCATGTGCGGCGCATCTTTGACAAGCTTGGCGTCAGCAGTCGCGCCGAGATGGTGGCCTACGCCTTACAGTCGGGGCTGATGTCGCCAGAGATGCGATATAACTGAGGACAATTGTCTCGGGGGTAAACGTGATTCGCCAAACACCATTCGTTGGTTGGAACGTGGGCGTTTGACGCTGTTTGATGCTGGTAGCGCGCGCCACGGCTACTGCGCTGCCAGCCTCTCACCCGCGGGGGGGGACGGTATCGCGCTGCCTGTGGTACGGTAGGGGCGCGGTTTTTCCGCGATACAGATCACCGAGGTGCCAAACGGCAACGCGATGCGCTGGAGCAACTCCCCCTCAAGCCACCCAACCCCATGCAAGACTGTGTTCATTGGCTCCGGGATCGGCTCCATCTCCACCTGATAGACATCGGCGTCGGCGGTGAGATGGGGACTGGCCAGCTCAGGGTTGTAGGGGCGCGCCAGCCGGATGGCGGCAATCAATGGGAAGAGAAAGAAGTTGTTATAGCTAATGCGCCGCACCCGTAGGCCACAGATTTGCAGCTTTTGTTGAAGTTCGGGCGCCGTGTAGCGCCGCTGGTGGGCGTTGATCTCATCGTTATAGCTCCAGAGCCACATAAACGCCGGCGCGGTCACGATCAGCTTGCCGCCGGGCTTGAGCACGCGCCGGCACTCCTCCAACACGCCAAATTCGTCGGGGATGTGTTCAACGGTGTCGAGCAGCGCCATCAGGTCAAATTGGTCATCGGCAAAGGGCAACTGGTCACCCGACGTTTGGCCGACGGCAAGGCCGCGCTGTTTCGCGACCATGAGCGGGCGCAGGTTGTTGTCAATGCCGATGACCGTCCCATAGTGGGCCAGGTGGTGCGCCATGTTGCCCGCGCCAATCCCCAGATCCAGCACCATGCGCTCCACCCCTGGCGTACGCGGGCCAAGCTCGGCATCGAGATATTGTAGGATCGCCCGCGTCCGGCCTGCAAACCAGGCGTGTTTGTCTTCGTCCAGTACGGTCAATACCGGTGTCGTCATCTTGCTTCCTTTTTCAACTACACGCGTGCAGTAATCAGCGCCTCGGCGCCCAACAGGTCGGTGATGCGAACCGCCACGGTCACCGGATGCGCGGGCGCCGAGAAGGTATAGACCCCAGCCACTTGAGCGCTCTTCTTGCGTGGGGCATCGACCAGCGCGCCGCGCAACACAGCCCCATCGTAATCGGGGTCAATTGTGACACAGTCGACCAGAACACGCCAGTCGAGTGGCGTCTGTACGCCAGTGCCCTCAAAGCGCGCCAGCAGTTCGCGCAGCGCAGGCGATGTGACCTCGATGATCGCAACGGTGACGCACGTTGCGTCATCGGGGCTGCGCTCGATCTGCACCGTCGCCTCAAGCAGCTCACCAGGCGGGCGCAGGTCATCGCCCAGGCGATAGATGGCCATGCCAGCCGCCGAGGAGTCGCGCGCCGCTTCCGCCTGGAGCCGTCGCCGCGCGGTTTGCAGCGCACCCAGGTTGTTGTCGCAGCCAATCCACCGGCGGCCCAGGCGCTGCGCCACGGCCAGCGTGGTGCCCGACCCCATAAAGCAATCGAGCACGAGGTCGCCCGGGTTGGTGGCCGTGCGGATCACCCGTTCGAGCAGCGCCTCGGTCTTCTGCGTGGGGTAGCCCAGGTCTTCGCCCGGCGTCACCCCCAGGCCGGGGATGTCGTCCCACAGGTTGTCCACGCCGCGCTCCACTGCCCATTTCGCCCCTCGCGCCGGCTTCAGATAATACTTGACGCCAATGTTGCCGCCGTTGGATGCGTATACCCGCCGCGCCGTTTCGTCGATGACGATCTCGCCACCGTAGGGCGCATAGAGCCGCCCTTCTGCGTGGAGCCGTTGGAGCCGCGCAAAGCTGTACGTTCCTGGGTCCGACGTGCGAAAGAAGCCCCGTTCGTCGCGCAGGTAGGCGCGGCTGGTGAGCGACAGCCGATCCGCGTCGCACCGG
>JAHDWG010000752.1 GCA_023384495.1 Caldilineaceae bacterium | reverse complement strand
CAGCGAGTGTCTCACAGCAACGCCGGTGGTTGGCACCAACGAACGGCAGAACCACCGGGAGATGCACGCTGAGAGCAAGTCGCTCTGGCGCTCCCGGCAAAAACTTGGCAGAACGATAGAACGGTATCCTCGGCAAGGGGCATGTGACGGGGTTGGAGTTGACTGATGCTGGGCGCGCGGTGGACTGGTCTTCGCTCTGCCGCCTCACGCCGCTGCCAGCAGCCTCGGCATGCGGATTAGAGCATCGTGCGTTTAAGACGCATATCCGGCGTGCCTGAGGACGTTCCAGCATTGGCGAGAGTCGAACAGCGCGCAGATGTCGCCGACGGCGCGCCAAAGCGCGTCGTAGGTGCGTGCGCCGGCCGCACGCAAGTGCGCTTTCAGCTTTGCGAATGCCATCTCGATCGGATTGAGATCCGGTGAAGAGGCGGGCAGGAACAGGAACCATGCCCCGCGGGCCTTCAGCGCGGCGGCGGCTTTGGCCGAAGCGTGGACCCTCAGGTTGTCGAGCATGACAACGTCGCCGGGCTGCAAGGTGGGAGCGAGCTGGGTTGCGATGTAAAGGTCGAAGGCGACGCGGTCCATGGCGCCACTGATGAGCCAGGGTGCCGTCAGCCCATGGCAGCGCAGGGCAGCGATGAAGGTCTGGCTGTGCCAGTGGCCGAACGGCGCGGTGCCAGGCAGCCGTTCACCTTTGAGAGCCCGGCCGCGCAGCCGGGTCAGTTTGGTGCTCGTCGACGTCTCGTCGATGACCACGAGCCGGTGCGGCATGGTCCGCATGATCGGCTGCCGCCGGTGGATCCAGGTGTGGCGCGCCCTGGCGACGTCAGAGCGTGCGCGTTCCACCGCCAGCAGCGTTTTTTTTATAGCTGAACCCGGCTTTGCACAGGAACCGCGACAGAGAAGCCGGATCGGCTTCGACGCCATGAGCGCCTTTGAGCGCGGCGGCGAGCTCGGGCATGGTGATATCAGGCTGCGCCCGCACGCGTCCAATCAGGAAGTCGCGATAAGGTGCGAGTTTGCCCGTCCCCGGCGGACGCCCTTGCGGCGCCGGCTCCAGCGACCCCGTGCGCCGATGGCGCGCCACCAGCTTGACCGAGAACGACGGGCTGACCTCCAAGTCCGCCGCCGCGCCACGCCGTGATTGGCCGCCGGCGACGCGGGCCACGACCCGCCGGCGCAAATCCAATGAATAGCTTCGCCCCATGATCCACCTCCGAGCACGGTGAATCACAGTTCGATGATTTGTGGAACCACCGATTCCAACTAATCGCACGAGGCTCTAGCTGCGCTGGAGCGGGGAGCCGAGGAGCTTGCGGTGTCAGTTTCTATGTCTGCGCCTATGTCTGATGATAGAAGCTTCCACGTCCTGGAGGCGGTGCCGGACCGTCTGTCGGCGAGTCCGCCGCGTCTGCGCCGGCGCTGGTCGGCGGATGCCAAGGCCAGGCTGGTCGAGGAGACGCTCAAGCCGGGCGCGAACGTTTCGGTAATCGCGCGCGCGGCGGGGCTGTCGCCCTCGCAGCTGTTCGGCTGGCGGCGCAAGGCGATGCGCAGCGGGGCGGTGACACCGCGGGCGGATGGGAACGAGCCCGGCCTCGTCGAGGTCAGCACCCAGGCGGCTTCGATGGT
>JAHDWG010000751.1 GCA_023384495.1 Caldilineaceae bacterium | reverse complement strand
GACTCGACCGACCCACACCAAGTGACGTTTCTGTTCAGCGGCGAGAAGGCGCGGCTGATGGCGACCGACCCGCCGTACCTCATGGACTACGACGGAGGCAACCGACCACAGTCCAAGACCAACCGGGCCGAGACGAAAGAGAAGCACTGGGACGAGTACAAAGACCCGGAGTCCGGCGTCGCCTTCTTCGTCGCCTACCTGGAAGCGGCCTTCCCGCACCTGGAGGAGCGCGCCCCGGTCTACCAGTGGCACGCCAACCTCCGCAGCCACCTCGTCCACGCCGCCTGGGAGCAGGTCGGGCTGCTGGTCCATCAATACATCATCTGGGTGAAGACGCGGGGCGTGCTGGGACGCAGCCATTTCCTCTGGCAGCACGAGCCCTGCATGTACGGCTGGCGGCAGGGGAGCATGCCGAAGCTCAAACCTCCCGCCAACGAGACCTCGGTCTGGCATGTGGACCAGAAGGGCGAGCAGGACGGCATCCACCCGACGCAAAAGCCGGTCGAACTGTTCAGGCGGCCGATGCTCTGGCACACGAAGCCCGGGGACGCTGAGACGACCGGCAGGCGGTGCGTCGCGATGGAGCAGGAGCCCGCCTACGTCGATGTCGCGGTACGGCGCTGGGAGCAGTTCACGGGGAAGACGGCGGAGCGTATCGAAGGGGCGGTGGCGGGCAGAGACAAGAACGCCGCCCTTTCGGAGCGGCTCTCGGCGATGGGGCTGGGGAAGGTGGTGGTCTAAGTGCGAGGCATCTCAAACATCGTGGCGTTGCGAGATCACCCCGAGCACCCGTCCGTTGTCCCCGAGCAGTTCCTCGCGTTCGTCGAGCCAGAGCGGGACGACCGGGTTGGCGTCGGCCCAGGACATAGCTTCGGCCTTGGTGCGGAAGGCCATCTCGCAGACCTCGTCATCGGAGGTGCCGCTGGCCTCCTGGTAGGCGAGGAGCCAGCGCTTGCGCCAGAGGCGGCGGGTCTTCGGCTGGGTGGTGGTCTGCATCTCGGTGCCTCCCGGGTTGGTCGTCGTAGTCACGCTCTGACGGAGCACGAAGTCAACCCGTCTTCACGGGCGATCCTTCCCGGCGTCGGGGAGGACGTTTCTGGCCATGGCTCCGGGCCGGATGCGGTTCCACCGCAGGAGCACGGCCTTCTCAGTGCGGCCGAGGCTGTCGGCGATCTCGCGCCAGGTCGCCCGCTCTGCCTTCATGCGCAGGACGGTGGCCTCCTCCTCTGCTGGCAGGCCGGGGAGAACAAAGCAGCGATTGGTCGCGCGAGCGCGCTCTCACGGCGGACTGTGGGGCGATACATCGAGGCGGCGCAGTCACTTGGCGTCGCACAGGGTGGTGAGCCACCGGACGAAGAGGTGCTGGCGCAGCTTCTGCAGCGCAATCATGCGGGACCTCTGCCCTATGCCGGTGGACCCGCAGCCTCTGTGTCCAGCTCACTGCGCACCTGCAGCCCCGTCCGCGTCGTCGTCGCTGCAATCAGGTTGACCACCACCTCGTGGCTCCCACCCGAGGCCGCTGATGTGGAGGCCCTGACGAGCCAGGAGGACGACCAGCTTTAGCTTGTCCCAGGCTGGGTGGCGTTCGCGCAGATCCTTCACGGCGAGGAGCTCTTCCCTCGTCCAGGTCG
>JAHDWG010000750.1:837-1633 GCA_023384495.1 Caldilineaceae bacterium | reverse complement strand
GATCATGTCTGGGAGCGGACGGGGATTCCTTATATCGTGACCGGGCTGCCGGCCATCGCCAGCGGGGCAACGCTTTCGGTTGAGCCGGGGGTCGAGGTGCAATTTATGCCAAACACCGGTTTGACGGCGCACGGCGTTCTACGGGCGCTGGGCGCGCCCGGCCAGCCGATCACGTTCACTGGAACGACCAAAACCCCCGGTTCATGGCGGGGTATCCTCATCCAGGGCGCGGCGGGGGCATTCAACGATGGTTCTACATTGAGCAATGTGACCGTCGAATATGGTGGCTTTGACCTGGTGACGGGTGGCAATGGCAATCTCTTCGTCGAGCGCGCCGCTATCACCGTGACCCAGAGTTTCTTCCAACACGGCGGAAAACACGGTCTTGTGGGTGCGGCCAACGCAGCTGTTCAGATCGCCGACAGCCATTTTACTGGAAATCCTGGGTATGCCCTTCTCTTTCAGGACGCAGCGACCGATGTAGGGTTGAGCGGGCTGACGGCGACAGGCAACGGCGTTGATGCCGTGGGTCTCACGACCGGTTTTGGCGCCAACCTGACCGGCGCCCACCGCTGGGAAGCCGGCGGCTTGCCCTACATTGTGAACGGCATTCCCACTGTGGCGGCAGGCGCGACGCTCACAGTCGATCCGGGCATGGAACTGCGCTTCGAGTCCAACAGCGGCCTGACCGTGCAGGGCCGGCTGCTGGCGATCGGCACACCGGCGCAGCCCATCAGTTTCACTGGAAACGTTATGACGCCGGGTTCGTGGCGCGGCATCAATTTTGCCGTTACTA
>JAHDWG010000750.1:597-827 GCA_023384495.1 Caldilineaceae bacterium | reverse complement strand
CGCCGGCCGCCGGATCGATCCTCCGCCATGTGACCGTCGCCTACGGCGGTTCCGGCTCTGCCGGCGGCAATGTGACCGTCGTCAACGGCCAGGTTGCCATCGAACAGAGCATCCTGCGCGATGGGGGCGCCGATGGTCTCTACGCCGGTCTGAATGCCGCCGGTACGACGGTCGAGCGCAGCCAGATCATCGGCAACGGTGGGTACGGTATCCGCAACATCGATACGCGG
>JAHDWG010000750.1:0-587 GCA_023384495.1 Caldilineaceae bacterium | reverse complement strand
ACCAATAACTGGTGGGGAGCGAACAGCGGCCCAACCGTCGATAACGAGTGCAACCCGGGCGGAACCGGCAGCCGTGCCAGCGTCAACGTGGCCTTTAGCCCATTTCTGACCAGCCCAGACGCCGACCCGGGTCCGGTCGCCCCTGGTGATGCCCGCCTCCTCGCGCTGACGCCGGAACGGTGGTTTGCACCCGCCGACGGGTTGAGCCGTGTTGTGGTCAAGATCACCTTGCGCGATGGAACCGGTCAGGCGCTGCCGGGCCGCCAGGTGCGCTTGCAAAGTTCGCAGGGCACGGTTGTCGACGGCGGGCTGACCGATGTGCAGGGCCGGAGCTTTGCCTATGTCACGTCGACGAGCGCGGGCGACGCCGAGTTGAGCGCCACCCTCGACCTCCAGAATACGTGCGAATTTGCCCGTAGCCCGCTGGCGCTGGTTACCTTTACGCCACCCAGCGACGAAAGCAATCTGCTGCCCGATGCCGCGGCGCCCTATCTGAACAACCAGATCGAGGCCGAGCCACTGCCCCTCGTGCGCGGCGTGCCCACGGTCTTGCGCGCCCGGTTGACCAATCCCAATCCGTTCCCGAT
>JAHDWG010000749.1 GCA_023384495.1 Caldilineaceae bacterium | reverse complement strand
CCGTCCACCGGTGGGCTGCGCACCACCCATGAGGATGTCGAGTTTCTCAAACTTGGGGAGCCGGTGGTGGACGTGCAAAACCGGCTCTATCTGCCGCTGGTGCGGCGGTGACGCGCCGGTGCGTTGCACCTAAAAGGTGCGATGCACCTCCGATTGATTACTTCCCGTGGCTCACGCTACCAGCGTGACCATCGCCCGCCCGTAGGTCAGGCAGTGGTCTGAGTGGTCAGGTGCGTCACACACTGCGTGTGCAACGCACCGGCAAAAAGAAAGCGAGAATTTCGTAATGCCCAATACGAGCCCCGTCACATTGCAGCGTGGCCTCAACCTGCTCCTGGCGATGATGCTGTTGCTGCCGGCCAATGCGACGACACTCTTTGTGCGCCCACCCGTAGCCGCGGCCGCGGCGGCTGAAACAGAGCGCGCTGTTCCGCCGGCCTTCGAGGCCAACCCTGGCGATGTTGACCCGAGGCCAGATCCATCCATTCTTCCGCCCGCGCTGGCCGGCCAACCGGAGATCGCCGCGGCGCGCACGCTCCACAGCGCCGCTTTTGACCTGGGCGATGGCCGCACCGCCGTAGTGCAGGACACCCGCCCCTTGAATTACCAAGACGCAGAGGGCAACTGGCAGCCGGTTGACCCGACCTTTGACGCCGTCGATGGCGGCTGGATCAACACCCGCAACACGCTCAAGACCAGCGTGGCCCAAAGCGGCAGCCAGGCCAAGATCAGCCTGGAGAACGTTGGGGTCGGCTGGGAGCCACAGGCGCTGCAACTGGTCGATGCTGCCGGCGAGCCGCTGCGCACCGTGGCCGAGCCGCTGCCCACAGATGAGGCGCTAGCCGGCATCCGCAGCGAAGATAGCCGCGCCATCCGCTACCCCAAGAGTTGGGACAAGACGGGCGTCGAAGATACCTGGCAGCTCGCCGCCGGTTCCGCTGCCTATTCGCTGCGCCTGGCCGAGCGGCCCAACCTTGACCCGCTGCTCGCCTGGTCGCCCTGGCGCCGGCCACAGTGGCTCGACTTGCGCGTCACGCTGCACCTGAGGCCGGGCACGACGGTGCAGGTGGGCGGCAAGCCGGTAGCCCTGCCACTGGAGACAACCGACATCGTCACCTTTGTCGATGCTGGGGGCGAAACGTTGCTCCTGCAACCGCCGGCTGCCTTCGAGGAGGCCGATCCTGCGCAACGACGACCGGGCAGTTATCTACTGCGTCGCGGCAGCACGCCCGACAGCATCGACCTGCGGGTGCGCTTCGACTGGGAATGGCTGGCCGCAGCCGAACGCATCTATCCGGTGATCCTCGACCCGGTCTTTCAGACCACCTCGCCCTTTGCGGCGAAGGTCGCCAGATTCGCAGCCAACGGCTCGTTTATTGGCAATCAAAGCGGCGGTGAGCTGGCGCTGGGCATGATCGACAACGTCATCCATCGCTCGCTGGTGCGCTTTGAGATGCCGGTCATGCCGCCGGGCACGGTCATCGACCAGGCGCTGCTGGCCTCGATCCCCGGTGATGCGCCCCACCTGGACAGTGTGGGCAACTTCCGCGACCGCGTCCAGGCCTATGCGCTAACGAATAGCGGTTGGGTCAATTCGGACACAGCCGCGCCCGCGCTGGGCGGCGCATTGGCCC
>JAHDWG010000209.1 GCA_023384495.1 Caldilineaceae bacterium | reverse complement strand
ACCGGGCCGGCCTCCAACAAATGTTCAAAATTGTCCAGCACCAGCAGCAGACATTTCTGCCGCAGATGGTGCACGAGTTGCACCTGCGGCTCAGCCGGGCCGGAAAAGGTGAAACCCAGCGCATCGGCCATGGCCGGAACGATAAACTGGGCCGAGGTGAGCGGGGCCAGCCCCACAAAATAGACGCCATCGGGGAAGAGTTTGCTCTGGGTACAGGCGACTTCCAGGGCCAGGCGCGTCTTGCCGATGCCGCCCGGCCCCACCAGGGTGAGCAAGCGGCATTGTGGATCGCGCAGGAGCCGGGACAGGGTAGCCAGTTCTGCATCGCGGCCAATCATAGGGGTCAGTGGGGTGGGCAACTGTACCACAGGCGAGGACGGGGTTGGCCGCGACCGCACGGGCGCTGGCAAGGGCACTGCGGTCTTCAGCCGTTCGACGCGCTCCACACCGCGAGCCACTTTGACAAAGGTGGGAACCTCTGCCGGCGGGATTTCCAGACATTGGGCCAGCAGTTCAGCGATCTGCCGGGAGGGTCGCCGCTCATCGCTCTCGATCTTGCGCAGGCTGGATACCGAGCAGCCCACGCACTGAGCCAACTCTTCACGGGTCAGGTCAAGGAGCCGGCGTCGCTTGCTTACCCACGCCCCAAATGAAACCTCAGCGTCCATCCTCACCCTCCTCGCCTCGGATGAAGCACACCATCTATGACCCGACGACCCGTGCGTTGCACCTGCAAGATGCGATGCACGTGCGAGGTGCAACGTACTTTTCAAGTGCATCGCCCCTCTGGACGGGCTGAAATGTCAACAGAACCCGCTCCGATTATATCACAGTTTGTGTCACTTCAGGTAACAGATCACGGGGCGCCTCTTGGGGCAGCCGGCGTCCCCACAGCGAACTGGGTATGTGGTTTACTCCCTTTCAAGATGTGTAGCCAGAGCAAGCGCCTCTTACACAGAGGCAGGAGTGAGGCCAATTCTTGAACCGAACCCGTGACAAAGGCCGAGGATGACCGCAAACGATGCTACACCGCCCAACCAGACCGGTCGCGACGATACCTGGCAGACGCTCATCGAATTCTCGCTGCCAGGGGAATCGGGCAATGAGCGCCTGGCGGAGGAGCGGGTTGCCGCGTCGGTGCAAAGGCTGAATTGTTCGCCGGCGCTCCTGCGGCGGCTCAGGCTCACCGTGGTCAAGGCCGCAGAGGATGTGATCGAGCGCGGTCGCTTAGGCGGCTCGAGAACGGTGCTCCACATTCGGGTGCTGACGCCAGACCCGGATGGGGCGACAGTGGCTGGCAGCCAAACCAGCGATGAGGGGACCGGACAGCGGGCGCAACCACCCAGCCAGCCAACTGCCCGTAGTTGGGGTCTCTTCTTGGTTCAGAAGCAGGAGGATGAGGGACAAACGGTGGCTGGGGCATCGCGTTTCTTGATCGAACTGTTTCTGTACCAGGAGCGCAAGCAAGCTCAGCGGTAAAAACGGTACAAATGAGTAGAACCTGTCCAATTTTTTACAAGAAATTGCTTTTAGGAGACAACGATGAATCTGTTCTTGCTTTACTTGATTTTGTTACGCCTGACGCACATCGTTGCCGGGGCGCTCTGGGTGGGCGCGGCCGTGGCCTACTTTCTCTTCTTTGGGCCGACAGCCAAAGGGCTGGGGCCGGCCGGGCCGAAGTTCATGCAGCAGTTAGTGGGCAAGCACCGCTACCCGCTCTTTATGAACGGGGCTAGCATCCTTGCGATTCTGAGCGGGCTGGGGCTCCTCTGGTTTGCTTCGGGGGGCCTGAACGGGGCCTGGCTCACCACGGGGCCGGGGCTGGGCTTTACCATTGGCTCACTGGCCGGGGTGGCCGCCTTCGGCGTCGGCTGCTTCGGTATCAGGCCGCGCGCCGAGGCGTTGGGCGCGCTCGGTGCGAGCATTGCCGCAGCGGGCGGCCCGCCCACACCGGAGCAGGGCGCCGAGCTAGGGCGGTTGGACGCCGAGATCCACTTCTACGAGCGGTGGGATGTGCTACTGCTCGTCGTCTCGTTGGTCATGATGGCCACAGCCCGCTACTGGGTTTTTTGAGAGGGGGACGCCATGCAGACAAAAAATTCATTGGTTCTCCTGCTTGCCCTGATGTTGGCCCTTGCCGGCTGCCGCGCCCAGGCCGCCGCGCCGGATCGGACCTTTACCCTGCGCACCGGTCTTGCGGAGGGGCGACTGGTCTACGTCGGTGTGGGCGGGGAGATCGAGGGTCTCATCAACCCCGACCTGAGCGTGCAAGCGGGCGACATGGTGCAGATCAACGTCCTGAATGGCGACGGCGTCAGCCACGATCTGGCCCTGCCGACCCTGGGCGTGCAGACGGCGTTGGGCATGGCCAGGGACAAGATGGTCAACGTGACGTTCAAGGCCGGCCAGAGCGGCGTCTACCCCTACATCTGCACCGTTTCCGGCCATCGTCAGGCCGGGATGGAAGGCCGGCTGGTGGTGGCCCCATGATGCCGCTGACGCATGCCGCCTTCGATCAATGGCTGACAGCTTACGGCCAGGCGAGCGCCGACAACGACCCGCTGGCTTCGGCCCGGCTCTTTGCCGAGGACGCCCGTTATTGCGAAAGCCCCTTTGGCCAGCCACTGATCGGGCGGCAGGCGATCTACGAATATTGGGCTGCGGGCGCGCAGAAGCTGAGCGACAAAAGCTCCACTTACAAGATCCTGGCTCTGCGCGATAACCTGGGCATCGCCCGCTGGCAGGCCCGTTTTGTGGTCAAGGCCACAGGCGCAGTTATGAATCTGGACTGCATTTTTCTGGCCGAGTTCGACGAGCGAGGACTATGCAGCCATTTCCGCGAGTGGTGGCATATCCGCCAGAACGACGACCGGCCCTGAGGTTCATTTGATTCTCAAAGCAAAAGAGGTATTGAT
Source organism: Caldilineaceae bacterium (assembly GCA_023384495.1). GTDB lineage: Bacteria > Chloroflexota > Anaerolineae > Caldilineales > Caldilineaceae > CFX5. Next base: position 9,422 of record JAHDWG010000209.1, on the reverse strand, counting down.
GAAACGACCATCCTTCACATCCATCGCCTTGAAAACGACGGCCCTTCATACGGTCACCTATTTCATTGTCGGATTCCTGTCGTTTACGTTGCTGGATTACACAGCCAAATATGCCGACCCTGCCATAGCAAGCTTTGTGCGCCAGACCGACCATCCGCTGGTAGCGGCGGGACCGTTCTTTCAAATCTTGCGCGGCTTTCTGTTTGGGATCGTTTTCTATGCCCTGCGCGAGAGTATCTTTCCGCACAAGCGCGGCTGGCTGACCCTCTGGCTGGCGCTCGTGATCGTCGGCATTCTCTCGCCGTTTGGCGCTGCGCCCAGTTCTATTGAAGGGGTGATTTATTCCGTTTTGCCTGTCTGGTTTCACGTCATCAATGTCCCCGAACTTGTCATTCAAGCGGGCTTGCTTGCCTTCCTGACCCATTACTGGGTCAATCATGCTGACAAGAAATGGCTCAACTGGTTATTCGGGGTTGTAACCACGTTCGTTGTTCTACTTTCCCTGTTGGGAGCGTTGTCTGCTTTCGGTCTCCTGCAACCTGCAGGATAAAGATTCTCGGAACAGGAGGGTTTACCCATGTTACTCAATTTTGGACCGCTCTGCCGGCCAATGAAGAAACACCCACTGTACGGCCTGCTCGTGCTGATCCTACTGCTCTCGATATGGCCGGCGCGGCCGGTCATCGCTCAGGGCATGACCCAGGACCGCCCAGACGCGGATCAGAACCTGGCAGCGCTCTTTTTGCCTCTGGTTACGGCGCCGTTTACAATCACAGTTAGCCCGCCCGTCATCCGCACGTTCACCGCCAATCCCGCGACTATCGCACCGGGCGAGATGAGCACGCTCTCGTGGGAGGTGATCGGCGCCACGCATGTGGGCATCAGCCCGGATGTTGGCCCGGTGAGCGGGACGAGCATCGCCGTCCAGCCGGCCACGCGAACCGAGTATACGCTGACGGCCAGCAACGCCGCCGGCACAGCCACGGCGCGAACGACGGTCGATCTCATTAGCGGTGGCGGCGGCGGTGGTGGGGACGAAGGCGCCGTCTGGCTGCCCTATCGTCTGGCCAACGGTGATCTGCTGCCGACGTATGGCGCGAGCATTGGCGTGGATGGCAGCGGCGGTATGCACGTGGCCTTTGGTCTGCTCGGCCACTACGACCAGGCCGAGGATGGCGACGGCAGCTACGCCTACTGCGCGGCCAACTGTGCACAGAAGGAAAACTGGCAGTTTCTGCATCTGGGTGACAGCTCTGAGGTGCGGTTGGCGCTCGACCCCGCCGGCCGCCCCAGGCTGTTGCTGGCCGCGCCCGGCGAGATCAGCGGCGACTATCAGCAGGTGAGCTACCGTTACGGGGTCTGTGATACCGGCTGCACCCAGGCCGCCAACTGGCGCTTCACCACCGTGGCCGAGGTCACCGACAGCGTTGCCTGGGTCGGCGGTCGCGAAACCGAGAACAACCGCTATTTCGCCTTGGACCCTGAGGGCCACCCAGCTTTCATGTACACGCGCTTCGACCCCGAAGACCCGTACATGGGTTATCTCGACTATGCAGCCTGCGCGGCGCCCGATCCCGAGAGCTGCATCGAGCCGACGCAATGGTCGATCACCACCCTGGCGCACACCAACTTTCCCGAGAGCCCGTCGCTTGACTTTGCCGGGCCGGGACAACCGCGGGCAGCGATCCAGGTCAGCAACGGGATCGAAAGCACACTCTGGTACACTGCGTGCGACCAGAACTGCACCGACGACGAAAGTTGGTCCTGGCGGCGGCTCACGGCGACTTCATACTATGAAACGATGACCTTTAGCCTGCGCCTCGACGGGCAGGGACGCCCGCGCCTGGCCTTCTATTCGGGCCCGTACAATACCGACCCTTCGCCCTTTGCCGACGATCTGCTCTACTACCTCTGGTGCGACGAAGGATGCGCCGAAGGCGATGACCCGGCCTGGCAGAGCGTCGCCGTCGGGCTGCCCACTCTATCGGGGCATGATGTGGCGCTGGCATTGGATAGCCTGGGCCGGCCGCGCCTGGTCTACAGTGATCGCGACCAGGGGTTGGGCTACAGTTGGTGCAACGAAAATTGCGCATCGACCGGCGCTGTGTGGAGCCATGCGGTGGCCGAGACCAGCGCCTCGTTGAGCGACGACTATGAGGTGCTGCCCATCCGCCGCTGCACCGTCTCCACCTGGTTCACCGGGGTGCGGCCCGGTGTGGCGCTCGACGCCCAGGGCAACCTGCGCATTGCCTATGACGCCCAACACTACTGGTACGGCACAGAGACGGTGGGTGGGCAGGTCAAACCGTGCAATTTCAAGGATATCAACGTCACCCGTTTTGCAGCGGTGGGCAGCCCGGAGTGAGGCGGGCGCCGATGGCCGCTTTGGCCGCTGCCTGCAATCGTTGAATGGTGGCCTATCTACTGAGCTCGTTGCCTTCGCCAGCCGAACCGCGCTTGCCCCGGGCTTTTCAAAAGTGCTACTTAGCCCTCTGGTGCGACGCACTTCCGAACGGGCGTCGCACCAGAGGGCATCGCAACTTTTGAGAGACCAAGCCGCGCTTGCCCTACTGTTGAGAGAAGAGTTATCATTGGGGTATAGACAAGAGACCGCGCCGCCATGAAAGAGGGGTCCCAAGATTTCACGCACCTGGCGCGGGGGCGAATCCGCGCATACGCCGAGATGGTTGCCACGCGCTTGGGAGGGCGATTGATGGATGCCTGACTCGTTGTTGACGACCAAAGTCAGCTTACCGATTCTGCGGCGCACCGTTGTGATCAGGAAAAAGGTGCTCAGGCAACTGCGGGCGGGATTCGAGGATGGGCATTTACTCACCCTGGTGTCCGCCCCGGCGGGCTATGGCAAGACGACCACCCTTCGTCTGTGGGTGGAGGAGGCCGGCTGCCCTGTGGCCTGGGTCACGCTGGAACCATCGGACAACGACCTCAGGCAGTTCCTCGCCTACGTGTTGACCGCTCTGCAACAGGTCGAGGACGATCTTGGCCAGGCTGCGCTGGAAGTTGTCGAGAACAGCGCAGCGCTGGACCCGCCGCGCATCCTGCGCTTGCTGATTCACGACCTGCTCGGCCTGGAGCGGCCGCTCATTCTCGTACTGGAGGAATACCACCTGATCGAAAATGGGGAGGTTGACCGTTTCGTTGAGTCGCTGCTCAATCAGGCGGTCGCCAACCTGCGTCTGGTCATCGCCACGCGCGAGGACCCTGGCCTGCCGCTGACGCGGCTGCGGGCGCGCAACCAACTCACCGAGATCAGGGCGGCGGACCTCAGCTTCACGCTCGACGAAGCCGACGAGTTCTTCGCCAACGTGATGGGGGTCCATCTGCCCAGACGAGAGCTGGAAATCCTCAAGAACCGGACCGAGGGCTGGGCGGCGGGGCTGCAATTGGCGGCGCTATCGCTGAAGGAGAGCGCCGACCCCACACGGGCCGTAGAGGCATTTCGGGGCACCCACCGCCACATTCTCGATTACCTGATCGAAGAGGTCGTTGACAGCCAACCCGAAGATGTCCGAACCTTCCTGCGCCGTACAGCCATCCTGGATCAGCTTACTCCCTCCCTCTGCGCTGCGGTCACTGGCCAGCCAGACAGCGGGCAGACCCTTCGCTACCTCGAAGCCAACAATCTCTTTCTCGTCGCCCTCGATGAGGAGCGCACCTGGTATCGCTACCATGCCCTGTTCGGCGAACTGCTCAGAAATCAACTCCTGCAAGCCGAGCCGGACCAGATGGCCGGGCTGCACGAACGCGCCGCCGGCTGGTATCAGGCGCACGGTTTTCTCCAGAAGGCGGTCGAACATGCGTTTCAGTCTGAGAACGGCGACGTCGTGTCGAGCTTGATCGAGAAAAATAGCCTGTCCATGCTCTATCAGGGTGAAGTTGCGACCGTTGTAAGCTGGTTCGACCGCCTGCCAGAGGCGATTTTGCATGCCTCCCTCCTGCTATGCATTGACAAGGCGTGGGCGTTGGCGCTGATGCAACGCCAAACGCGCCCGGAAGAGGTCGAACGGGCGTTGTTGGCGGCTGACCAGGCCCTCAACCGGGCCGATACGGATGAGGAGTTGCGTAGATGGGGCGCTGGGCACGCCGCGAGCATCCGGGCCTACCTCTTGCAGACGCCGGCGCTGGCAGGGGAAAGGCCGGAGAAGTTAATCGAGACCTCCCAGGCCGCGCTGCGCCTGCTGCCTGAGGGCGAAAGCGGCATCCGTAGCGTCAACGCGCTGAACATCGGGCATGGCTTTGCAGCGCTGGCCGATCTGCCGGCGGCGGAGCGGGCTTTCCAGCAGGCGCTGGAGGATGGGGTGGCCGGCGGAAATTACTACGCCGCCATTTATGGGCCTATCAATCTGGCCGCGCTCGCGCTCGCCAAAGGAAAACTGCAGGACGCCTTGCTGTCGTGCGAGGCGAACATCGCCCGCTTCAACCGCCTGTTGGCCGGCCAGCGCTTCCCACCCATTGGCGCGCTGCACATCCTCAAGGGCAGCATCCTTCTGGAAGGCAATCGCCTGGCCGAGGCGGAAGAGGAACTGACTCACGGCCTCAGCCTCATCCGCGGGACGGGGGAGTACGATGCCTACGTGCAGGCGTATGCGGCCCTGGCGCGGCTGCGCTGCATTCAGGGCGACCGGGCGGCCATGTTGGACAATCTGCGCACGCTGGAAGAGACCCGGCCGGAGGTTGCCGCCTATGGGCAGGCGTTGCGCCACCGTCTGTCTGCGCACAGTGAGACGGCCGACAGAATCGATGTGGAGGGGGCGCGGCATTGGCTGGCGCAGTCGTTCGCCCGTTTCGATGGCCTGCCCGATGTCGCTGGCCTTGACCCACTGCGCTGCATCCATTTCCAGACTCACTTGTGCGCGGCCCACACGTTGGCCAGGCTGGCGGCCCGCGCTGAACCGGTTGAACCATTGCAGCATGTCCATGCATACCTGGCCCGCCAGGAGAAGTTCGCCGAAGTTCACGGGCTGGCCGGCTGGCTAATCGAGATCTGGCTGGCGCGGGCGTTGCTCTACCAGGCGGAGGGCAGGGTGGAGGGGGCGCAGCGCACGCTACACCTGGCGCTGGCCGCGGCCGCGCCGCAGGGCTACCTCCGCCTCTTCCTGGACGAAGGCGACCTCCTGCGCCCGTTGCTGGACCCCCCTGCACGATGGCGCCAGGACCCCGATCTGTCCGCCTTTGTCGATTGCTTGCTGGAGGCCATACCCGGCGCGCCCGCGGTCGGCAAGGTTGGCCTGGTGGAGCAGGACAGACTGAGCGACCGGGAACTGGAGGTGTTGCGCCTTCTGGCCGCGGGGCAGAGCTACAAGGAAATCGGAGAGCAGCTCTTCCTCAGCCTGAACACGGTCCAATTCCACGTCAAGAACATCTATGGCAAATTGCAGGTCAACAAGCGGGTGCAGGCGGTCGAGAAAGCCAGGGAACTGCATTTGATCTGATCCGCCCGCAAAACCACATATTTACTGTCTTAGAACCACATGATCATGTGGTTCTTTTTTTTATCTTGGGCCATAGAATGCAAACGAACAGACGCTTTTAGAACAAAGGAGGAGAAACACCATGAAAAGATTGCTTTGGATCGTCCTCGTGCTCTTTAGCGCGCTGCTGCTCGTCGGCTGCTCTTCCCAGGCTGGTGTGGGCACGTTGCGGACCGAACCCCAATCGGGCGAGGCCAGCTCTGTTGATTACGCTGCGGTGACGGGTGAACTCTCGCAGCAGATTCAGGCCGCCGTCGAAGAAGCAGGTATCACCGGGCTGAGCGTGGCGCTGGTCGATGACCAAGAACTGGTCTGGTCCAAGGGGTTTGGCTATGCCGACAAGGAGGACGGCATCGCAGCGACCCCGGAAACGGTCTACATGGTCGCCTCTGTCTCCAAGCTCTTCACGGCTGTCGCCATCATGCAGTTAGCCGACCAGGGCAAGCTCGACATCGACCAGCCTGTGCAGACGTACGTCCGGGACTTTGCGATCCACAGCCGTTTTGCCGATGCTGGTCCGGTCACAGCGCGCACGCTCATGGACCACCACTCCGGCCTGCCGTCCGATTGGACCAACGGTATGGCTGCCTACGGCGCTGACCAGGATACTTTGACCAGAAGCGAGTTCCACAACCTGGTGGATGAGATCAAGCAGGCATATGTCACCAATCCCCCGAACACGGCGTTCTCGTACTCAAACCTGGGCTACAGCCTGTTGGGGCACACAGTGGAGCAGGTGGCGGGCCAGGACTTTATCGACTATATGGACGAGGCGATTCTGGGACCGCTGGGAATGGACGCTTCATCCTTCACGCTCAAGCCCGACATGAAGCCGCGGCTGTCGAAAGAGTACCTGAACGGCGAAACGCAGGAGGCCATCTGGACCCGGGATATTCCGGCGGCGACGCTGCGCTCTACCGTTGTGGACCTGAGCCGGTTCATGATGATGGTCTTCGGCGAGGGGGAACTTGGCGGTCAAAGGATTCTGCGGGCTGAAACGGTCGCCGAGATGCTCAGCCCCCAGAACAGCGACGCGCCGCTGGATTTGGGCGCCCGCTGGGGTCTGGGCTGGTGGCTGATCCCGCTGCCCGGCCTCGAATATGCGGGCGACAATGCCTGGCATTCGGGCGGAGAGGGTATGTGGAGTAGCCTGCTGCTCATCCTGCCCGACCACAAGCTGGGCGCGGTGGTGCTCAACAACTCGGGAGAGGATGCGGGGAATGTCAATTTCCAAATCGCCATCACGATTCTGCAGCAGGCGCTGAAAGTCAAGGCCGGCATTGAACCACCACCGGCAGAGCCCCCGGCGGTCGTTGCGCTGACCGCGGATGAACTGCTCAGCTACCAGGGTTTATACACGACCAATCTGGGTTGGATGAACATCCGCTCAGACGGAACGGACCTGTACGCCGACGCCTTGGGCCAATCTTTCAAATTCCTTCCGCATGGCGAAGGGCATTTCTCGCTGGAGGGAGTCAGCCCCAGCGATGCCCAAATAGTGATCAAAGCAGTGAACGGACGAACCGTAGTCTATCTCTTTGGCCTGGTCGTCAATGTGAGCTACGGCGAACGGATCGAGCCGACCACCATTCCACAGGCCTGGCTGGATCGCGTGGGCAGCTATGCGATCACCAATGCGAAACCGGGCTTTCTGCCGTTCTTGGCGGATGTGCAGTTGAAGTACGAAAACGGCTTCCTTCTGCTGGGTGTTACACCCACGGCCACCGGCGAACCAATCGAATTTCCCATTGGGCCGCTCTCGGACGACGAAGCCGTGATCCTGGGTTTGGGGCGTAATCATGGTGAAACGATCAGCGTCGTCGAGGTGGATGGGGAAGAGCAGCTCTTCTATTCGGGCTACCTGATGAAAAGAGTTGAGCGTGCAGCGGAACAACCCGCACCAGAGGGCGCCGTCTATCAAGACCCGCACGGCCGCTTCACCCTCCCGCTGGTCGGGGAGTGGGCGCAGGTCGAGACCGATGGCGCCTACGCGCTGTTCGAGGCGCCCGGACTCGACTTGAACATGTACGTCGTCACGGTCGAATCCGCTGATCTGGCCGCGGGCGAAGCTGCGGCGTTGCGACAGATCGGCAACGACCCCGCGGCGCTGACGAAGACAAATGATGTCAAGCTCGGCGACTGGAACGTCACCTTCTACTCGCTGGGGGAAGGCCAGGGGGTGACGCCCGTATGCCAGATAGCGGATCAGGTGACCTATTGCCTCATCTTCACCGGTGAAGAAGGTCTCACCCACAATCCCCCTGAACACGTGATGATGACCATTCAGGGCTTCGCCCTCGCCGGCAAAGCGACCGCCTTACCCAGCACGGTTGAAGAGTTCGAGGCCTACGTCAATAGCTTTGTGGGCGATAGCCCGCCGGGGCTATCGATCGTGATAAACCTGGGTGGTGAGGTCCTTTACAGCAAAGGATTTGGGGTGTCAGATGGTCCGAACGGCAGGATGTCCGGGCCGGATACCGTCTATATGTGGGGCTCGATGACCAAGATCGCGACGGGTGTGGCCATCATGCAGCTGGTCGACCAGGGCCTGGTTGATCTGGACGCACCTGTGTCGGACTATCTGGACTATTTCCCAGCCGAATTCGGGATCACGGTCCGCCAGCTGCTCGATCACAGTGCAGGGCTGGGCGAACCCACTGGCTTTATCGAGGCCAATCTCCGCTTGGACGGCCAGCCCTTGCCGGAGCCAGGCCGGGTTGCCAGAGCGTATCTGGAGTGGCTGACGGAGCCCACGTTTGCGCCCGGATCAGCCTCTTCCTACTCCAATCCGGGCTTTGTGATGCTGGGGCAGATCGTGGCGGCAGTGTCCGGCCAGCCCTACATCGAATACTTTCAGGAACATATCCTGGCGCCGCTAGGCATGGAGAACACAGACTTTATCTACAGCAACCAGGCCATGATCGACCATGCGGCTGCCCCTGCGTTGCCGGCGGCTCAAGTCGAGGATGTTATTCACATGATGAATGAGGTGAGCGGTCCGGTAGCTGGGGCTGACTTCATCCGCACAGTGGACGACCAGTTCGCCTGGATGAACCGCTACAACGTCATGGCGGCCAATGGTGGTCTGATTGGCCCGGCCACGGAGGCCATGCGCTTTGCCCAGATGCACCTGAACGGCGGTGAGCTGGATGGGGTGCGCATTCTGTCAGTGGAATCGGTGGCCCTGATGCAGGAAATGCAGTTCACCACTACGGGCGATCCGCTGGGGTATGGCGTGGCATGGCGGATCTTCGAGGAAGGAGAGCATCCCTTTGTCGAACACGACGGCGGGGGCGCCGGTCTGTGGGCTAAGATGAGGCTATACCCGCAGGAAGGCCTTGCCATCGTGCTGATGAGCAATGAATCGGGTTGGAACCGCGACAAAGTGGCGGACGCGGCGGCCAACGTGGTGTCTACGATGATGGGGCGCTAGAGCACTCAAGTGATACGCCTGGCAGTTACAGCTGACAGTTACCTCCGAGGTGACTGTCAGCTACCAGAGGAAGTGGGTAACGTGAGTTAGGTAAAGGAGAAAGAAAATGAACAGGCTACTCATTATCAAGAAATCCATGACGATGGTGTTGACTCTCGTGATAATGCTGTCGCTTGTCGCACCAGTCATGGCCCAGGAAAACAAAGTCGCGCCGGGCGGGAATGCACCGACTGCGCCATCGCAGCCACAAAGGCCGACCGATCCCGCCGAACTGGAGGCTTTTCTGGATGAGCTATTGGCAAGACAGATGGAAGAGCACCACATTGCGGGGGCAGCTGTCTCTGTCGTCAAAGACGGCAAGTTGCTTTTTGCCAAGGGCTACGGCTACGCCGACCTTGAGGAGGGCATCCCGGTCGACCCCGAACAGACGATCTTTCGCATTGGTTCAGTCGGCAAGCTGTTCACCTGGACGGCGGTGATGCAGCTCGTCGAGCAGG
>JAHDWG010000208.1 GCA_023384495.1 Caldilineaceae bacterium | reverse complement strand
TGACATGGCGACGGGGACAGGTATCGGACAGCATTGGGTTTCGCATAGGGGTGGATTCTCCTTTCCAATGACCTCACGTACTGAGGTTGAGGGCATCCACCCATCAGGATACAACAACAACTCCCCAGCCAAACCGGATAGCTGGGGAGTTGTTCGCCTGGTCAAGTGAACGGTTGTGGGGAAAGAGCCAGGCTACCGCTTGCGGCGGGCTATACTCTTGGCGACTGAGCGGACGGTTGCAGCAACCCAAAAGATAGTCCAGGCGGTCATCAAAATGCCGGCCAATGGGATGCGCGTCTCATCGATGATCGACTGGTAGGTTACTTCCTGCGGGGTTATGCGCACAAAGCCGCGCGGGGTAGCGCGGCCGCCCGCGCCGGCGCCTCCACCACCACCTTCATTGCTTTCGCCGCCGGGCTCGCCGTGGGTCTCTTCTGGTTCGGTGGCGCGGCCATAGCCGCCTCCGTAGCCAAAACCCAGATCGACCTGCGCCACCGGGATGATCGTGATGTCCCCTTCCGTTACCGGTTTGCCAAAAACGGCGTCAACCCCAAGTTTTTCCAACATCTGCTCAATTGGCGCGGTGGTCGGCGCTATTTGCTGTTCCATCGGTTTCTCCTTTCACCGTGACCTCTACCTGAAAGCGTACGCGTATCGCGTATCGGGAATCCATCTCAAAATCGTTGCGCCAAGGCTGTGTTGCCCGACAGATCGCCAGTGCGAAACCGCTGATGAGTCGATTTCGTATTCCACTCATCGCCGGTTTGATAGCCTGTGCGCCACTAACATAATGAGCATGCAAACGAGGCTCACCGCACCGGCCACAACTGCCAGCCCTGTGCCTGGCGCTCGCACCGGGTCTTCAATGGGGATCGAACGCGCCTCGTCGCCTTCGCGCACGATGAGCGCCACCGGCTCGATGCGAACCAACGCGCCGGCGTGGCTGGCTGTGGAGGTGTGGCCCGCCCAAAGGCGACCGCTCAGGCGTGCAACGAGTTCAACCGTGCGCCCACCCAGTGGGATGGGCTCCGTAACCAGGCGTCTGTCAACCTTTGTCCAGGGTTGGCGATTGTTCATGCGCGTCTCCTTTCATCGGGTGGCCTGAGGGTAACGTGGGCTGCTTAGTATTACCCTAGCGCGTCGACCCCAAAACGTCAAGTCGGTATGTCCAGAAGCGAGGCCAAGTTTTGCAGCGCAATGGGGATTGACAGTTCCCCGACCCCCTGTGCTCGATTGACAGATTCTGTGCAAGCACTACTTCACCAAGAATCCGACACACCCGCCAATCGTTGTTTTCCGCCGAAAGCAGCGAGACGTTGAGATGGCTGCGCATCGTCCACGTGGCGTCTCACCCTTTGAGGGCGCCGGCAAGGAGCCCGCGGATGAAATAGCGGCCCAACACAAGGAAGAAGAGCAGCGGGATCGCAATCGCAATCAGCGCGGCCGCCATTTGCAGGTTGTAGAGCACGAGCGTTGTCCCCTTGGCCTCGGCCATGATCACCTGCACCGTTTGGGTCTGGCGTGAGGCGAGCGTCAGCGCCAAAAAGAACTCGTTCCACACTTGGGTAAAGATGATGATCGATACCGAAGCAAAGGCCGGTAACGAAATGGGCACAACGACGCGGAAGAAAAGCTGGATTCGGTTGGCGCCATCGACAAAGGCGGCCTCTTCCAACTCACGGGGGACCGAAAGGAAAAATGTGCCCAGCATGACACAGGCCAACGGTACATTCAAGATCATGTAACTGAGGATCAGCCCGGCATAGCTCTGCCCTAGCCCGGTGCGCGCCATGAGAATTGACAGGGGGATGATCACGACCTGATAGGGAAGATAGAGCGCGATGCCCACCATCACAAATAACACCATGGCAAAGACGCTGCGCGTTCGGCTCAAATAGTAGCCCGCCATCCCGCCAAAGAGGGCGCACAACAGCGTCACCGAGAAGGAAATGATGATCGAATTGAGCAACCGCGAAAACATCTCGCTGCGAAAGCGATTGCTGCCAAAGAGCACTTCGGCAAAGTTACCCCATTGCGGGTTGGCGGTGGGCAAGAGATATTGGCCGCGGTTGATCTCTTCCACCGATTTGAGCGATGTGATCACCATCACATAGATCGGCGCCAAATAAAAGATGCTGAGCGCGACCAGGATCAACAGAACTAGCAGACGGGCGCCACGGCTTTGACTTTTCATGTGAACCACTTTCGAAAGGCATAAAGGGTATAGGGAATCACCAGAATGAACGACATCAAGAAGATGATCACCCCCAACGCGGCGCCGGCAGAGACGAGATGCTGCTGAAATGTCGTGATCCACATATTCAGCGCCAGCACGTCGGTCGAAATGCCCGGTCCGCCATAGGTAACGATAAAGACAATGTCAAAGACTTTGAGCGTTGAAATCAACAGGAGCGACACCAATACCATCAGCCCGGCGCGAATATTGGGCACGATGACCGAAATGAGGATGCGCAGACGTGTGGCTCCATCGACGCGCGCGGCCTCCACCAACTCCTGTAACTCGGCAGTGCGCAGGGAAGATTGGATAATAATGACGGCAAAGCCCAGGTATTGCCACACAAAAATGAGGATCAGCCAATAGGTGGCCGTCTGCGGATTGGTGGTGAATCGCAGCGATAGATCAAGCCCAACGCTGCGCAAGACAGTATTGATCACCCCACGCCCTGGCTCATACATCCACGACCAGATCGTGCCCGTCACGATGAACGACATGGCCACCGGATAGAGGATCAGGGTGCGGATGTAGGCTTCGACCTTGGGGTAGGGCGTCAATTCGAGAAAGTAGGCCAGAAAGAGCGCGATGACCACGGTGGGGATCACGCCCAGCAATAGCCACTTCAGGTTGTTGAGCACATCCACCTGAAAGCGCGGCTGTGCGACCAGAAAGCGATACCATTGCAGCCCCGAAAACTGATAATTGGGCGCAATGGTTCGCCAATCGGTCATGGAGACATAGATGGTCCAAAGCAATGTGCCATAGAGTAGCCCTAGGAAGATCAGCAGCGGGCCCAAAAAGATGATGTTCTCAACCAGGCTTGGCCGCTGAAACCGAGAGGGCCGATGCACATTGCGTTTGGTCGTTGAGATTGCCATGACCTCCTCCCCGTATCTGCTGCTTTCATCCAATCAGGAACCCTGGTCGAGGGTGACAGAGCATATGAAACCTCGTTGCCGGATTGGCGCGGATGCCATTTGCCCTGTCACCTTGCCTTGGAGTCACTTGACGACTCGCTGATATTCTCCCGGATAAGCCATACTACGGCCAGACGTACCAGGCCGAGGCTTCTTTGACCCCATAGGTGGTGAACATATCCGCCACCGCCTGGATCGTCTTGTCAACATCGGGCTGGGCCAGGAAGGTCGCCATGATGTCCCAATATATAGGCTGGGCCGTGGCCGGCAAGATGCTGCCATGCTGGTCGAGGATCAGCTTGTCGGGGTGATCACGCACGTAGGTCTGCAACTCCTGGCGGATTGGGTCCGGGAATTCGGTCGGGTCGATGTCGGTGCGAGCAAAGAGACCGCCCTGGGTAATGTCGGTCGGGATCTGCAATTCGGGCGAGGCGACCACCCGCAGCCAGTCCATGGTGGCCTCTGGGTTGGGCGCCTTGACGGTCATGCCATAGGTGTCCGGGTGGAAGAGCAAGATGCGTTCCGGCTTCTGCGGGAAGGTGACTGCGCCAAAGTCAACGCCTGGCTCCCAGTTCGAGCCTTGCGTAAAGGCGCCAATCGCCCATGTGCCCATCAACGTCATCGCGGCCTGCTCTGCGCCGACCAGGCCCACGGCCTGATCCCACGTGAGGGCCGAGTGATCCATGTTGATGTATGGGATCAATTGCTCGAACTTCTCAAGCGCTTCCCGATAGATCGGGTCAGCGGTCACATCGATCTCACCCTTGTGAAACTGGACATAGTATTCGGGTCCACCGGCTTCGAGCAGAATGCTGTCGAAGACAAAGGCGTCTCCCCACTTCTCCTTAGAGCCCAAAGCCAGCGGGGCCATGCCAGGTTTGGCGGCCTGAATGGTCTCGGCTACGGTCAACAGCTCGGCAAAGTCGGTGGGCGGCTCGATGCCAAGCTCCTCAAACAGTGGGAGGTTGTAGTAGAGGATATTCTGAATGTGCATGTTGAGCGGCACGACATAGGGGTGGCCATCCACAGACACGGCCTTGGCCAGCGGGCCAGGAATGACAGCCGCATAGTCGAGTTCCGCCCAGAGATCATCCAGCGGTTCGAGGACGCCGCTGTCGACGTAGTTCTTCAGCTCAGCGCCCCCCAAAGTTTGGAATGTATCGGGGTAGTCGCCTGCGGCAATGCGAGATTGGAGAACCACCCGCTGGTTCACGCCGCCGCCGCCAGGGCTTGGGTTTTCCATCACCTGGATGTCGGGGTAGGCCGCGTGAAGGGCGGCAAACATGGCGTCCGCCGCCTCGCGCTCACCGGGCGCTGTCCACCAGTGATAAATCTCCAACTTCTGGCTACCGGTTTCAGCCCTGGGCGCTCCTGTCTGCGGCATGACCGCCGTACAGCCGGACAGCACCAAGGCGAGGATCACCAATCCGGTGAGCCATCGATGCGTTTGCTTTAACATGGAAATCTCCTTTTCCACGCGAAGGGGCGTGGCAACCATACTACAGCAAACAATGTTCGTAAAAGACAAATTCCGAGATGGCTACGATATGGGCGCAACAATCACCCTGGCCCTATCAGAACCAGGTTTCCGGGTGAGCTTATTTGACCTCTATGGTATCCAGACGATGGCTGAGCGGTGCTCATTCATTGTAATAGGGCTGCGTCGGCGGTGCACCGGCAGATTGGCCAGATTTCGTCCTGGCCACCTGGTGAGGACGCCCACCCTGTGGCGTTCCCGGGCCGCGCCAATCAAAAACTCCCTGCACGGCAAACCCATGCAGGGAGTTGAGCGCCCGGCGTGCGGGCTATATTGCGGTTGCTTTGAAAACCGACCTTTGTGAAGATGTTTACCCCTTCAGTCAACTCGGTTTTCAAGCAGGGTTCAGTTTAATGAATGAACATGCAGAGGCTGAACCTATTCGTCGCTGGCCTCGCGCACGATCTGCACTTTGACGCGGGCAATCAACGCGGCCAGCGCACCCAGGGCCGCCAGCAGCGGCACAAACAGGGTCACTACGCCGCCAACCACGGCGCCGGCCGTCAGCGGGATTTCCATGATGAGCTTGTCATCTTGGGTGCGCAGGATCAGCCGGCGCACATTGCCTTCGGCCACCAATTCCTTGATGCGTTCGACAAGCTGGCTCCCGGCCACCTCGATCTCTTCGATCCAGGTGCGCGCTTTCGTCCCTTCCTTTGGTTCTTCGTTCATGGTGTCCTTCGTTTCTTCGGTTGATTCAACGGGCTCGTTTTGGACTGGAACTTCCGACATGTTTTCCTCCTATGGTCCTATGGATGTCTCCACAAAAATGTGCATGTGAGACGACCTTCGCGCCTCGAAATCATGGACTTCCTGCAACACAGTACGCAGTTGGCCAGGATAAGTCGCGGCAGATGAAGCGGTAGGGTGTTGGGCGGGCATTAAGAGGATGCGATAGGAACTTGCGTAACGTCCTCGGCCAATTCATGCTAGACCTTCCTTTTCTCGCCCCCTCTTCGACAGCGTCTGTGAACCCCAGATCAGCAGAACCAGCAACGCAGCCCCTATCCAAACAACCGTTTGCAGCCCTTCGGCCCGCGGGGTCAGCGTAACCAACTCGCCGCTGAAGTTGACCATAAAGTGAAACAAGATGGCCGAGAGGGTGCTCTGCCGGGTATTGTTATAGATCCAGGTCATCAAGATGGTCTGGGCTATGATATGGGCAAAGAACTGCCAGAAGAGCGGTGTGCCGACGCCCAGTTTATGTTGATAGGCGCCAGGAATCCAAAAGAGCGGCAGGTGCCAGAGCGCCCAAACAAAACCAAGCACCAAGCTGGCGCGCAAGGCGCTCCGCTTCGCCTGCAGTGCGGGTAAGGCGTAACCGCGCCAGCCAAGCTCTTCGGGAAGCGGGCCAAAGAGAAAGAGGAAAAGGGCCAGCGGCACAATTGCCAATGGTTGCACGGCAAGTCGGCTGGCGTTCTCGGCCCACGTCAGGCCCTGCCCACCGAGCAACCGGTCACCTAGCGCTGCGAGGGCGGCCACGAACGGTGGAACAAAGAGAATCGCCAACCACCAACCGCCGCGAATCCGGCGAAGCTGAAAGACGCGCCGCCAGAATTCACGCCAGCCTTCCTGGCCGTGCAGCCAGTAGGTCAGCAAGATGGCCGCAAGCGGTGGGCCAACCCCACCCGCGTATTGCAGCAGGCGCACCGGCCAGGTCGAAACATCTTGTCTGACCCAGATCGCTGTCAGCCAAAAAAGCCAGGTCCAGCCAAAGACTAATCCAAAGTAGAGCCAGGGATTGGGGTCTTGGGGCGTACGTAACGCACGAGACCCGGTGAACTGTTCCAATTTGGTCATTTACGCCCCTTATGGATTGCTGGCTCGCACGACTACGGTCACGCTGATACGCGCCGGTGTCACCGCTACGGTTCTCCCTGTTGCGCAACCAGTGCGTGCTCTTGCTGTCCGATTATTCGAACCGCCCAGGCAGTAGCGCGTTCCAACTCTCCCTCTTTCAGCGGCCCTTCTTTTCCCTCCACGATAAAGCCTGCAGGCGGCGCTGCGAGAGAACCACCCTTTGCCCGCAACCTGTTGGCAATGCGTCCTGCAGCATAGCCCAGCAGACGCATCAGAAAACGCAAACCGATGCCCTTGTCCTCGGCTGAAATTCGCGTATCGAATGCGATCACGCGCACAGTTTTCAGCCCGCCCGCCGGGATCTTGTTGATGAATTCCTGGATGGCCGGCGTAGCTCTGCCGCCGTGCGTGGGGGAACCGACGATGAGCAGGTCCGTCGACTCCAATGCCGTGAGATTCGCCTCGCCAACCCGAAGCGCCCTCACCGCGCCGAATGGGGGCATCGCTCCGGCGATGGCCTGGGCGACCTTCTCTGTGTTGCCATAGAGTGAGTCGTAAACAACCATAGTGTTCATAGGATACCTCCGTTCGCATGGACAACCCTACCCTGTTCGCCCCAGTTTGAGAAACTTCAGTGCAACCAGGGCGAACCAGGCCAGCGCCAGCACGCCGCCAACCAGGGCAAAGAAGTAGTAGGCGACAAAATAGAGGGCTGGGACAAACGTGGCTAGAATCGTAAAGATGGACAGAAAAGTAAAACCGGCAATCCCGACCCCCGCTGTCACCTTCCCAAAGACCCCTCCGCGCAGCATGACCAGCGAGATGGTGATAGCGGCGATGCCCCCAAAGACCAGGCCGAGGAAGGAGCCGGGTGTGAAATCCTCCCCGCGCGCCAGCACCGTCTCGCCTGCGGCGGCGAACAGCGCCCTTTCCGCGTCCGTCCCCGCGGCCGCGTACTTGCCGGCGAGGACGTACATAGGAATGGCCGCATTGTTGGCGACATAGATCGCCATCCCAATTGCAAAGACCGTCAGCGCCAGTGCTGCGTACACCTCGTGGGTACGACGATGCGCCTGATAGAGCCCAAAATAGACCGGGACCATAGCCGTCATGTAGACGATGTTCAAGACGCCGAGCACGTACAGACCCTTGAACCAGTTTTCCTGAAAGAGCGCAAACCAGTCGGTCGCCTGCATGGTTCCGTAGACAAAGATGTCCGTCTCCCCAACGCCAAGAATGACATCCAGCACGTTGGCGGCCAGCGCCACCAGCGCAGCCACGCCGGCAACAATGTAGAGGCTCTTCCCGCTGAAAGCCTGGCTCTCGACCTGGGTCGCGCGCTTGGGCATTTTCATACTTGTAACCGCTGACATCATTGTTTCCTTATCTTGGCAGCGCATGAGAGATCCCGCCCCTGTATGCGCCCGATACTGAAATCGGCTGTCGCAGGCTGTCGCGCGCAAATCCGGTCAGGATGGTCAAAAAGAGCAAGCCAAACATGCAGAGGACCAGCGCATAAACCAGGGTCGGGTTTTCCACCCCAAAAAAATAGGCAAGGATGCCTGTGCCTGGCAACATGGCGAGCCAGGCGATCAAGCCGGCGCCCAAAGACCAGGGCCACAACTGCCCCAACCCACGGCGCAAGCCTGCCGGAAGGTGCGTGCGCCACCAGGTCAATGGTGCATGGATGCGGGTTGCGGCCAGGCCAAGGATCACGCCCAAAACAGGCGGCCCGATCCCCGCACCGACCAGGAGCATGACGATTGACAAGAGCATCAAGACGGGGCCCGCGTTCTTCCGCTCCACCCACAGGGTTGCCCACACGAGGAAGCAGAGCGAAGAGAGGATGGCAAGCATTCCCGTGACCATCATATTGGGAACAATCGTCATCGCCGGCTCGCCACCCAAGATGCGAAAGAAGGTCGAGTCGGGCCACGAGAGAATCATAATCCCCGCTGGGGTGCTGTTGCCTTGCAGGATCTCGCCGACCCCATGTTCGATGCCGGCCAGCCCTGTCAAAACGCCAAATGCTGAGACTGTGATGCGTGTTGCACGATTCATAGCGCCTCCCTGGCCGCGCCCTGTCCGAGCTGGAAGAACCTGCGAGCAAGCAGGATATACCAGACCCACAGGAACATGACCGAAAAGACCGAAATAAAGACGCCAATCATCGGAATGTAGAGACCGAACCCGATCACGTTGGCCAGGATTCCCAGATAGGCAATTGCTTTGCTAAAGATGTCACTCTGGAGCATGACGGCCGCCACGAGGACCCCGGCAAGCGAACCCGTAACATAGGCGACCTGGAAGGCCGTGCTTTGCCAGCCGACGAGCAATCCCTGCCCCGCAGCCACGAAGAGTGACCGCTCGGCATCAGTCGTGGCAGCCGTGTATTGGTTGCTGAGCGCCAGCATTCCAAAGGCCGGGTTCGATGTGATAAAGAGGACAAGACCGGCAAAACCCAGAGCAGTCCCAATTGCCATGACTGGTTCGTTGGTTCGTCTGAGGAGCACGTAGAGGGCAAGCAAGATCGGGATCAGCAGGACGTTGTCAGCCACGAGCAGCAGATCAAGGTCAATGAGCCCGACCAGCTTGCTATGCTGCAAGAGTGTGAACCAGCCAACGACCGTTTGAGGCAGTGGAACGAGGATAAAGACAAGAATCTGGACCGGGATAAACAGCGCCGAGAGCAACGCCGCCGCGCCGGCTACCGTGTAGAGAGCAGTCCAACTCGAATCTGCACTCTGCGCAGCCAGCGTCTCTTGCCCATAGCGCAAACTTGTTGTAGCCATAGAAGCCTCCGCCATTATCGCCTCCTATCAGGATAACGTTTCTTGGGCGGCAGGACGCCCGCCAACTGACCAGATTTATACGGGCCAGTTGGCGGGACTTTTGCCCATCTCTATATCTCTATAAGGAACACAGGCGACGCGGACCCTCGGCAGCTTAGGCAGAGGGTGCAATGAGTGGAACTCGCCTACCTCTGCATCAGTTGCAATCGATCTTGGGTGATAGCGCCTTAATCGTCACTCATGATCGCCGAGGGCGCTAGCTGGACACCTCGTTTGCGGCCAAACAGGAAGTAGGCAATGGGCCCCACAAAGTTGATAAAGGCCAGCCCATACCACATTTTTTTGCTGCCGTTGATTGCCTCCGCCGGGCGACGGCGAATATCCCACAGGGCGGCGATCAGGAGCGCAACCTGCACGATTCCCATGACTGTGATGCGCGCACGAGTCATGGGCGAAAAATCTTTCCATTGCTTCTTCTGCATGATCAATGTCCTCCTGATGAATCGGGACGGGCCTGGGCAGACAGTAACTGGAGCCATGTGAACCCGTCCAGAACATCGCTACGAATCCGTTCCAATATGGATTTTGCCGGATTCGCTGGGAAGAATCTGTTCAATCCGTTCCAATAATCCGTTGACAGCGCTCTGGCAGGCCGCGACCGTTTCGGTGAAATGCTAATGTCAGTGCGCCGCCCTATGACCAATCCCCGTGATGCTCAACCCGTGCTCTGACACCCACATCCACCCCGCCAGCACAGCGATCAGCAGACCGAGCGTGAAGTAGAAGAGTTGCAGGTTGCGGGCAAGCCCTACGGGCGAACCGATGACCAGCACTTCTACAAGCTCAAAGCCCATGATCATCACCGCGGCGACGGCGGATACTGCCACACCCAATCGGTGACGCACCAACATCAGAAATGTCGCCACAAGTGCGCTACCCCCGACCAGCCCAAGCAGCGCAAGGCCGGGAATGAGATAACTGTCGAAGGGCGAACCTGCCAGTAACTCCAGACCGGGGGAAATATCACCGGTTAGAAGCGCAGCACCCCCCGCCACCGCTGTCACTGCCAAAAACGCAACCATCAGCGTGAGCAGGATATGCTCAACCCGTTTGGCTACCATCATTTCCTCCCTACTGGGTGGGTCCCAGCATTGGCTCCACTTCTTCCGCCCAGGCGCGCACCTGGCTCCAGTCGCGCAGGTCTTGTTCGGGCGCCTTCACCAGTTTGGCAATCAGCCGGTCGAGAAAGGAGAGGCGCGCAAAGTCCATCTTGCCGGCGAAAAAGGCCTCAGCCACCGGGTCGATCAACGGACGCACAGCATCCAAATAGCTGTTGCGATTCTTCTGGCTTTCGTCGTCATCGCCCAGGTTGCTGAGGTGGACGGTGAAGAGCGCCACCGGTAGGGTATTGAGCGCCTGTTGGTAGGTCTTGATATAGTCGACCGCCTCGGGCAGCCACTGGCCCATGCGCACGGCGCTGCCGATCAACACGGCCTGGTAGCCGTCTACTGGCGGTTTCTCTTCAATGGGCGTGACGTCAACGGCAAAGCCCCGTTCGGTCAGCGCCTTACCGATAGCGGCAGCCACCTCGCCGGTCGAACCGGCGCGGGTGGCGTAGGTGACAAGGATACGATGGTTCATTGAATCTTCCTCTCCGCGCGGAGGATGTTGTTCCTCCGCAATATATTGACTATGTTCGTCCAGCAGCTACAGCGATGTTCTCCATTTTCGTCGAACGGACCGCCGGCTGCGTCATACCGGCCAACAGCCAGACGATCACACCGGCATAGACAAACGAATCCGCCAGAATCTCCAGTGTATGGATCAAACGCACCGAGGGCGCAATCCAGTTTCCGGCCAGCATGTAAAGCAGCCCCACCAAAACAAAGTGCGCAAAACCGAGGCTCAGCCAGAGCGAACGCCTGGACCCACGCCAGGCCATCACAACCGGCAGCGAAGCAACGAGAAAGAGCACGCTGCGCCCCAACAATACGAGTAGGAGTGTCGTAAGGGCGGGTGCGGCCAATCCAAATGCGCCCTGCTGGTAATAATCACCAACGAACGGCACAACCAGCAAGCCGAACAGATAATAGACCGGCATAAAGATCACCGCCGCCATCAACATGCGCCAGAGCCAGTCGGCGGCCGTACGTTGTCGAAAATACTCATTGATGATGCGCGCCAAAGCCTCCTCGCTGCTGCGCGGCTGAAAGAGCCAGGCGATGGCGGCTGCGCATAGCAGAACGGCCGGTGTAAAACTGACCACCGTAAACAGGGGGGCCGTTGCAAAGTTGGTAAAGATGACGGCCTCGATCACGTTATTGAGAACAAAGGCAATCCAGGCCAAAAGCGACAGGATCACTGTTCGCACGAGCCAACCGCCGGCCAGTTTACGCCCCACCAGATAGAGCGCTAGCACAAACAAGGGACTGGTCACAAATATCACCGTCATGGCGGCATTGGCGTCCACCTCCACCGGCAAGGTAGGAGACTGCAAACCGATCAGACCGGTGATCATGCCACCCAGAAGCATCCCGCCGACAAAGGAGAGCGCACAAACAATTAGCTTCCAGAACCAACCCAAAACAGACGCAGTTGTCATCTGTGTCTCCTTGCCTTCCAACGCAGCTGACGCTCCCTTATGAACTCATCACCTTGCGCCGCGCCCGCCACCACTCGGTGACAATCAGATAGATCAGCACTGCCTCCAGCGCCAGTTGCGCCGCTTTGGAGGCTAGCCCACCCGGCGACAGGAGCACCGCCGGTCGGTCCTGGTACATCATGAAAAAGAAAAGCATGACCAGCGCATTGATCACTGCGCCAGCGATCCACAACCAACGCCGCCGCACCAGGATCAGCAACCCGCCGATCAGATAGCACGCGGCAGCCACATAGACGATGACGCCACCCTCTTCATCCGGCTGCAGGTCACCCACGCCCAGCACATCCCAGGCCATCAACAGATAGGCAAGGGACGTGACCAAAGCCAAGGCTACAGCCAGCCATAACACGCGGATCGGGGTGACATTCTCCGACCGAACGGCAATCATGGCAAACCTCCA
>JAHDWG010000748.1 GCA_023384495.1 Caldilineaceae bacterium | reverse complement strand
GCCCCGCCCGACCCCCCCCGCGCCGGGCCGCGCGCGGCCGGCGGCGGCCGGCCGCGGCCGCCGGCCGCGGGGGCGGGCGGCGGGGCCCCCGGCCCGCGCCCGCGGGTGGACGCTGCCGGCATCGCCCGCAGCGAGCTGGGTGTGCGATGTTCGATACTGGCATTGGTGGCCAGCGCGCCATTGTTGCGGGCCAGCAACAACACCGTCACTTCTCCCCCTGGGTCGGAGTAGAATGGCAGAATCTGCACCGTCGTCGGGCTGACGTCGGAGCGCCGCGCCAGGAAGGAAGCTGAACGCACATACACGCCGCCGGCGCCGTCGTCGATTCGCATTTCGCTGACTACGGGGGTACGGTCGCGCAGCGGCGTGGTGAGACGTAACGAGTAGCTCAGCGTTGTGCGGCCGGCGGCGCGCAACAAGCCACGCCAGGCGATGGTGCCGTTGCGGACCTCGCACTCCCCTTCGCTGCAGACAAGCGAATCCGCCACCAATGTCGTCGCCGCGGGAATAGTGGCGCGGAAGGTTGCCGCCGCGTCCACCAACCCTGTGTTGCGCAACAAGACCTGATAGCCGACCGTTTCATTTGGCGCTGCCTGATCCGTGGTCAGGCTGACGGTGGAGGCGCTTAGGTCCAGCGGATTGGCCAGCAGCGAGACGCTCCGCCGCAACTCACCTTGGGGCGCCAAAATCGTCGCCGTGGTGGTTACCCAACGGTTGGCGCCCAGGCCGTCAGCGGGGGTTGCCTGAAAGTGAATTTCGGTTGCCGCCCGCCCGCCAATGTTGAGCGTATAGAGGATCGCCAGTTCGTCGGTCAGGCTGCGTGGCTGGTTGCAGGCGTAGGTCACGCCCACCGTCCCCGTCTGGTTCTCAAGGCCGGTGGTCGAGTCTGCGCCATTGAGCGTCCCCACGTTGCGATATTGCATCTTGATCGGCCCGCGCTCGTACAGGATGATCTGGAACTCGGCCAGACGCCCGGTGATGATGCCAAAACGCCTTGCGCCACGCCATGTAAACACCAGACGACGATTGGGCGTCTGGCCCATCGTTTCGTAGGCCATCCCTTCGACAACTAGGTCATCCCACACAGCGGCGATGACGTTGTTGATGGCGATAGGGTTGGGCAGTGGGCACTGATTGATCAGGGATGAGCCGCCCGTCGGGTCAAAAGAGAGAAAGCCGTTGGTGCTGGCGCAGAATTGTCGTTGCTTTTCCCCATAGAAGCTAAAGTCAAAGCCAATCGGCAAGCCACAAGTGTAGAGGTCATCGCCACCCGGCAGGTTGAGACCCCCGGCGCCAATCGCCTCCCACACATAGGTTGGGGCCAGGCTATCGCCACGTCCCTCTGAATCGCCCCATGTGTAGTTGGTTTCGCTCTCCTTCAGTTGACCGCTTGGGATCAGCCCCTGCCACTGCACAGTCCGTGTCGCCGCATCGTAACCGCCCACCCCATAGGGATAGGATAGCGAATCGGCGACATACACCATTTCGGCGGGCAGCGGCGCCGTCACAGTCAACGCTCCACCGGCCAGGTTGACGCTCTCAAGCCGAAGGGTCATGGTGACCGGGTCGCCGCTCTTTACTCGCCTGCGATTGACGGTAAGGCTGCTGTCGGAAAAATCCGCCACCACCGCAATCACCGATGTGGTACGGGTA
>JAHDWG010000207.1 GCA_023384495.1 Caldilineaceae bacterium | reverse complement strand
CAAGGCATTGGGGCTGCTGATTGTCGATGAGGAGCAGCGCTTTGGCGTGGGCCACAAAGAGCGGATCAAACAAATGCGCACCCAGGTGGATGTGCTCACGCTGAGCGCAACGCCCATCCCGCGCACGCTGCACATGAGCCTGAGCGGCATCCGCGACATGAGCACCATCACCACCCCCCCCAAAGACCGGCTGCCGATCCACACCGTGCTTTCTGAGTTTGACGAAGTGCTGCTGCGCCAGGCCGTGCAGCGCGAGATCAACCGCAAAGGGCAAGTGTACGTGGTGCATGACCGCATCCGGGGGCTGCAACACCTGGCCGACCGCATCCAGCATCTCGTCCCCGAGGCGTCGATTGCCGTGGCGCATGGGCAGATGCCCGAACGGCAACTCGAAGACATTATGATCGCGTTTGCCGACGGTGAGTACGATGTGCTGGTGGCGACCACCATCATTGAAAACGGGCTGGATATCCCCAACGCCAATACGATCATCATCAACCGCGCCGATCACTTTGGTCTGGCCCAGCTCTATCAATTGCGTGGTCGCGTGGGCCGGGCTGCCCAACGGGGGCACTGCTACTTGCTCTACGAAAAGGGCGCGGCGCTGAGCTACGACGCCCGACGCCGGCTCGCCGCCATCATGGAGAGCAGCGAAGAACTGGGCGCCGGCTTTCGCATCGCCATGCGCGATCTCGAAATCCGCGGCGCGGGCGATCTGTTGGGCGCCCGCCAACACGGCCATATCGACAGCGTGGGCTTCGACCTCTATACCCGGCTGCTGGCCCAGGCGATCAACGACGCCAAACGCAAGAAAGAACGCTTTGAACAGGCAGTGCAGACGCACGGCATAGCGGCAGACGATGGGGAGCATGTGCAGGTAAAACAGGCCGAAGCCCCCCCAACGGAAGCGGCGGGCGCACACCCCATTGCCCCCCCTGTTGCCGAGGCGCCGACGCCGTTTGACATCAATGACCCGCTGGCGCCGCCGGTGACGCTCGATCTGCCGATTGACGCCAAGATACCCCAGCCCTACATTCCCGAAGATGGGTTGCGTTTGCAAATGTACCGCCGCATTGCCGGTGTGACCCACCAGGAGGACATTGACGAGATCCGCCGGGAACTGATCGACCGCTTTGGCGCCGATGAAGAGACCGGCGGTGTGCCCGAAGAGGTGGAGAATCTGCTCTTTCAGATTCGGGTCAAGATTCTGGCATTGCAGGCCGGTGTGGAAAAGATTGGGCGCGAGCTGGATCAACTAGTGTTGCACAGCGAAGCGCTGGAAAATATGAACCGGCCATCGCTGCAACATCGCATCCGCCAGGGGCTGGGGCAGATCGAAGCCGGCGACCTGGCGCCCGACGACATGGCGCGCGTCGCCCGTCGCGCCATCTACCTGCCCATCGACGAGGCCGGCCACTGGAAAACGGCGCTCGTGCGCACATTGGAAGTGATGGCGTACAGTTGAGCAAGATTATCCCACAATTATCCCACATTTATCCCACACAAATTTGTGGGATAAATGTGGGATAATTGCATGGCTCATTCTGTGGACAAATCTCTCTGTGTGCTCGCCATCTCCTCCCTATCCCAGCACCCGCCCCGGCCAGACTTCGGGGTTGAGCAGGTGCGGCGGCCGCTCTCGGTTGAGCACCTGGATCACCTGGTCGGCCACGCCGTGCATCATGGCGTGGATGCCACGGTCGGTGCTGGAGGCAATGTGCGGCGTCACCACCACGTTGCGCATCTGAAGCAGCGGATTGTCGGGGTGGGGCGGTTCGGGGTCAAACACATCCAGCCCCACGGCGGCAAAGTGCCCCTCCTGCAGCAGGCGGATGAGCGCGGCCTCGTCGACCACCGGGCCGCGGCTGGCGTTGACCAGATAGGAGCCGGGCGCCATCAGCCGCATCTCGCGTTCGCCGATATAGTGGCGCGTGTTGGGCGTCAGCGGCACGTGAACCGTCACAAATTGCGATTGGCGGAGCAGGCCATCCAGGTTGTCGGTCAACGTGACCCGTTCGGGTGTCGGCTGATCCAGGCTGATATATGGGTCGTAGACCAGCACGTTCATGCGCAGCCCCAGCGCACAGATCTCGGCCACCCGGCGGCCAATCCGCCCATAGCCGACCACGCCCAGCGTGCTCCCCAGTAGCTCGGTGCCGATCATCTCCGCGCGGGGGATGGTGCGGTCGCTGCGCAAGTACATATCGCCCACCATCACCCGTTTGGCCACGGCCATCAGCAGCGCCACCGCATGTTCGGCAGTGGACTCGGTGGGGGCGTCGGGCGTATTGACCAGCAGCACCTGATGCGCCGTACAGGCGGGAATGTCCACGCTGTCCACGCCAATGCCGGGCTTGGCGACGAGCTTGAGATTGGGCCCAACCCGGTCGAGCAGCGCGGCGTCGACCCGGATCGAGCCAGGCACAATCACGTCAGCGCCAATTGCCGCTTCAAATGTAGGGTCGATAATCACGTCCGCCACCTCGCGTATGCGATCGGTGGCGCCCATGCGTAGCTCCATCTGCATCACAACTTTGGGACGAATCTGATTCGCCATAGATCGGGTCTCCAGCTTGTTCATGACAAACGCAGCGCCTGATGTATGATATATGCCACTACACTCAAGTATCGTGTGCTCACTCAAGGCTTGCATTAGTCCGATGGTTGATGAATCGCAACTGCGCGCACTCCGCGGGTGACGCCGCAAAAGATGACATCACCCGCGACGTGATGCAAACAGCCACATTGAAAGAATGAAGTGTGGATGTTTAGTATAGTCTGGTACACTATTGTTGACAAATGCAAGTGGATTGTCCGAACTACCCTCACTCGTCGGCGCATTGTGTCACCGCATAGATGGCGCGGGCCTGAGCCGATGAGCAGCGATGAATCGCCCCCATGTACGCTGTGTTTCTCATCGCATTTCTACGGTGGGGCCAGCGCATGGGGCGCCATGTAAAGGATTTTCAAATGAGCGCCAAACAATGGAACACCGCCCCCGCAATGGAGATCGACGCCAAAAAGAAGTACACCGCCACCATCCAAACCGACCGTGGCGATATCGTCATTGAACTCGCGCCCCAGCATGCACCCAAAACAGTCAACAACTTTGTCTTTCTGGCCCGCGACGGCTTTTACGACGGCGTCACCTTCCACCGCGTCATCAGCGACTTCATGATCCAGGGGGGCGACCCCACCGGCACCGGGCGTGGCGGCCCCGGCTATCGCTTCGAAGATGAGACGCGCGCCAATCCCCTCCGCCATGCGGAGAAGGTCATCTCCATGGCCAACGCCGGCCCCAACACCAACGGCAGCCAGTTCTTCATCACCCATTCGCCCCAACCCCACCTCGATGGCAAGCACACGGTCTTTGGCAAGGTGACCAGCGGCCAGGATGTGGTGGACGCCATTCGCCAGGGCGATGTGATGAACAAGGTCGTGATCACCGAAAGCGAGTGACCGGCGGTGTTGTGACCATCCTCGGCGGGCAGCAACAGGGGGGCGTCTATCTGCTCCATATGGCAGCGGCGCACCCCCTCTGCCTGTCGATTGGGCGCTTTGCGGGCGGGCGTCCCGTCGCCTTCCCCGCTGGGGATTATCTCTATGTGGGCTCGGCGCTGGCTCCACGCGGGGCCACATCGTTGGCGGGCCGTCTGTTGCGCCACGCCACTCGCAGCGGTGGGCAGCCCCCGCACCTGCTGCGGCAGCCGATGGCCGACGCCTTTGCCGAGGCCGGTCTGGGCAGCCAGCTTCTGGGCGGCGCTCGTCGTTTGGCCCCACCGCAGAAGCATCTGTTTTGGCATATCGACTATCTGCTCGACCAGCCCGCAGTCAACCTGGCGCACGTCTTTGTGATGCGCACATCGGCGTCGCTGGAACGCCCGCTGGCGCAGATGTTGCGCGATGATCCGCACACCGCCATCCCCGCGCCAGGCTTCGGCGCCACGGATGACCCTGGCGCGTCCCACCTCTTCGGTGTGGTTGCAGGCGCCCGCTGGTGGGCCACCCTTGCGGGCCGCCTGCGCCATCTGTTGGATGGAACAACGACACCATGAGCGGTCAACCGATGGACCCAACCTACGAACGAGTCTACGCCGTCGTCCGGCTGATCCCGCCGGGGCGGGTGGCCACCTATGGTCAGGTAGCGTCGATTGTGGGCAACTGCACGGCGCGCATGGTTGGCTATGCGCTGGCCTCGTTGCCGGCGCGCAGCGATGTGCCCTGGCAGCGGGTAATCAACGCCCAGGGCAAGATCAGTCTGCGCGCCGACAGCGCGGGAAACCTGCTCCAGCGCCAACTGCTGGAAGAAGAAGGCGTGCGCTTCGATGCGCAGGGGCGGGTCGAGCTGCGCCGCTTCCGCTGGGCGGGCCCTCAGTTGGACTGGCTGCTGGAACACGGCTACGACCCGGAACCGTCGTGGCGCGAGGAGTGAGCAACGCACATGCAGCAACGTTCCACCGAGATTCTCGTCATTGGCGGCGGCTCTACCGGCGCAGGCGTGGCGTGGGATGCGGCGCTGCGCGGCTTCAAGGTGATCCTGGTCGAGCGCCGCGACCTGACCCACGGCACCACCGGGCGCTATCATGGGCTGCTCCATAGCGGCGGGCGCTATGTGGTGAAAGACCCGCGCAGCGCGGTGGAGTGCATCCACGAGAATCGCATCCTTCGCCGCACGCACGCCCATTGCATCGAAGAGACGAGCGGCTTTTTTGTGGTGACGCCCGAAGATGAGGGCGACTACCCCGACCGCTTCAAGGCGGCGTGTGACGCCTGTGGCGTGCCCTGCGCTGAAATCCCCGTGCGCGAGGCGTTGCGCCACGAGCCGCTGCTCAATCCGCGCATCAGCCGTGTCTTTGAAGTACCCGACGCCGCCGCCGACAGCTTTCTCGCTACCCACGCCACCGCGCAGGCTGCACGGTTGGCCGGTGCGCACATTCTGGTTTACCACGAGGTGACAGCGCTGCTCACCGGCGGCGGCGAGGGCGAGCGCCAGGTGACCGGCGCCCGAGTGCGCAACCTGGCCACCGGCGAAGAGCTGCTCATCCACGCCGACATGGTGATCAACGCCGCCGGGGCGTGGGCGGGCAGGGTGGCCGGGTTGGCCGGCATCGAAGTCAACGTCATCCCCGGCAAGGGCGTGATGCTGGCGCTCAACCACCGCATCGTCAACACGGTGATCAACCGCTGCAAAATGCCCGCCGACGGCGATATTCTCGTCCCCATCCATACCGTCGCCGTCATCGGCACCACCGATGAGAAGGTGACCGACCCCGAGCATCTGCGCATCGAGCCGTGGGAGGTGCAGTTGATGCTCGACGAGGGCGACAAACTCACGCCCGGGCTGAGCCGGGCGCGGGTGTTGCGCGCCTGGGCCGGTGTGCGCCCCCTCTATCAGGAGGGCTTTGCCGGCGAGAGCCGCGACGCCACCCGCGCCCTCACGCTGCTCGACCACCGGCTGCGCGACGGCGTGCGCGGGCTGCTCACCATCACCGGCGGCAAGTGGACCACCTTCCGCCTCATGGCCGAGACGACGGTAGACCAGGCGTGCGCACAGTTGGGCGTCGAGCGCGCGTGCAAAACCGCCGATACGCCCGTCCCCGGTGTGGAGCAGGGTCACTACTGGCTCGGCCACCGGCTGCACGAGGTGGAGGCGACCGCAGCGCAGGGCGAGCTGGTCTGCGAATGCGAGCTTGTGACGCGCACCATGCTCGAAGCCGCCGCCCACAACAATCCGACGCTGACGCTGGACGATCTGCGCCGCGATGTGCGGCTGGGGATGGGCCCATGCCAGGGGGGCTTTTGCGCCTATCGCGCGGCGGGGATATTGCATGAGAACGCAAGCCAGGGAACGCCGCCCGCACAGGGGGAGCCGCTGTGGGAGGTGGCGCACATGCAGTCGCCGGCGCTGGCCCGCCCGGCTGGCAATGGCGAAGCGACCAATCCGCCGGGCGCCCAGTCGCCCAATCTGCTGCTGCGCGATTTCCTGCAGGAGCGCTGGAAGGGACTGACGCCGATCCTTTGGGGGCAGCAACTCAAACAGGCGCGGCTAGATGAGCTGCTCTATCTGAGCCTGCTCAATGTCGACCACCTGCCCGCCGACAACGACGCCAGCCCGCTGACCGATTTCTATCACTGGGACCCGGCGAAATCACGGACAGACCATGCTTGACCTACTTGTCATCGGCGCAGGATTGGCGGGGCTGAGCGCGGCGCTGGCCGCGGCGGAGGCGGGGCTGCGCGTGCGCGTGGTCGCCAAGGGGCAGGGCGCTCACCACTGGCACACCGGCGCGGTGGACCTCCTCGGCTATCTGCCCGGCGCGGCGCGGCCGGTGGCTGCCCCGTTGCAGGCGCTCGACGACTTGCCCGCGCAGCACCCCTATCGCCGGCTCGGCGCGGCCGCGATTGGGCGCGCGCTCACTCGTTTCCACGGGTGGCTCGATGACAGCGGGCTGGGCTATAGCGGCGCTACGGTTGAAAACGCCAATCTGCTGCTGCCGTCGGCGGTGGGCGCGCCGCGGCCCACCTTCTTCGCGCCCCAGGCCCAACGCGCCGGCGATCTGACGCAGCCGCCCCCCCTGTTGATTGTCGGGTTTCGGGGGCTGCGCGACTTCTTCCCCCACCTGATCGCCGAAAACCTGACCCGCGCCGGGCATCGCGCGCGGGCCGAGCTGGCGCCGCTCGAAGCGATCACCGCGCGCCGCGACGCCAATCCCATCCACCTGGCCGCGGCGCTCGATGCGCCAGCCGCCCGCGCCCGGTTGGCCGGCGCGCTCAGGCCCTATTGCCGATCCGGCGAGCGGGTGGGGCTGCCGGCCATCCTGGGGTTGAACCAGCACCCGGCAGCCTGGGCCGAATTGCAGGAGCGGCTGGCGGCGCCCGTCTTTGAGATCCCCACCTTGCCGCCCAGCGTGGCGGGGCTGCGGCTCTATCAGGCGCTGGCGCAGCGGCTGCAACGGCTGGGCGTGCGGGTCGAGGTCGGCATGGAGGCGATTGGCTTTGACCAGGCCAATCGGCGAATCACCGCGGTGCAGACGGCCACCAGCGCCCGCCCCCTCAGCCACCGCGCCGGCCATGTGTTGCTAGCGACGGGCGGCATCCTGGGGGGCGGCTTCAACAGCGACCACACCGGTCGCATCTGGGAGACTGTGTTCGATCTGCCGCTCACCGCGCCGGCTGAGCGCAGCGGCTGGTTTCACCATCACTTTCTGCACGCGGGCGGCCACCCGATTTTCTCGGCCGGCGCGCCGGTCAACAACGCGTGGCAGCCCGTGAACGCAAATGGTGACATGGTTTACGACAATCTCTGGGCCGCGGGCGGCGTGCTGGCCCACGCCGACCCCATCCGCGAGCGCAGCCTCGAAGGGCTGGCCATCGCCACCGCCATCGCCGCCGTGGGGGCTATCATCCACCGTCCATAGTCCGTCCATAGTCCATCGTCTATCATCCATCGTCTATCATCCATCGTCTATCATCCATCGTCTATCATCCATCGTCCATCGTCCATCATCCATCATCCATCGTCCATCATCCACCTGAGGCGCCCATGCACCCAATCTCGTGGCACTCGGTCGACCACACGCTCGACGAATGTATCAAGTGCAACATCTGCACCAGCCACTGCCCCGTCTCGGCGGTGACAGACCGCTTCCCCGGCCCGAAATACGTGGGGCCGCAGGGGCAGCGTTTCCGCGAACGGGGCCAGCCCCATGCGCCGGACCACGCGGTGGACTATTGTTCCGGCTGCCGGGTCTGCAATGAGGTCTGCCCGGCGGGGGTGCGGATTGCCGAGATCAACGCCCGCGCCCGCGCTCAGATCGTCGCCGACGTTGGCCTGCCGATCCGCAACCGGCTGTTGGGCCGCAATGAACTGGTGGCGCAACTGGGCAGCATAGCCCCCAACCTGGCGAACCTGGCGCTGCACAATCCGCTCAGCCGCTGGCTGGCCGAACGGGTGATGGGCATCGCTCGCCAGGCGCCGCTGCCCCGCTGGAGCACGCAGGGAACGTTGCGTCGTTGGGTGCAGCGTACGGCGCGGCAACGGGTGCAGAGCGAGAAGAGGGTGGTCTATTTCCACGGTTGCGCCACCCAGTATTACGAGCCCTTTGTGGGCAAGGCGGCCATCGCCGTGTTGGAGCATCACGGCTACGAGGTGATCGTGCCGCCGCAGAATTGCTGTGGCCTGCCCATGCTGAGCAACGGCGAGTTCGACGCCGCGCGCGGCTATCACCAGCGCAACGTGGCGACGCTGGCCGGCTTTGCCCGCGCCGGCTTCCCCATCATCGGCGCGAGCACCAGTTGCACGCTCACGCTCAAAGAGGAGGCGCCCGAGCTGCTCGACCTGACCGACGAAGGGAGCACCCAGCTCAAATTGGCGACGTGGGACATCTTCGAGTGGCTGCGCGAGCTGCACGAACGGGGCGAGCTACGCACAGATTGGCAGCCGGTCGAGATGGCGCTGCCCTATCACGCGCCGTGCCAGCAGCGCGCCCACCGCATCGGCAAGCCGGCGCTGGAGATCCTGGGGCTGATCCCCGGGCTGGATTTGCGCGAGAGCCATGCCCGCTGCTGCGGCATTGCGGGCGCGTATGGCTACAAGGTGGAGAAATACCAGATCGCCATGGACGTGGGCGAAGAGCTCTTCCGCTTTGTGCGCGATCAGGGCAATGGCGTACGCTTCACCGCGTGTGATTCGGAGACCTGTCGCTGGCAACTGGAGCACGGCGCGGGCATCCCCAGCCGTCACCCAATCGAGGTGCTGGCCGCGGCCTATGGGCTGTACGATCTGGAGCGGCGGGCTGGGCGACGGCTGGACGTGGAGTATTGATGGTGAGTGGTGTGTTGGTTGGCTCCGCAACTGTGATTCGGACGGGTTCTCAGTTCGTTTGTAGATATTCGCATTTATAGTATAATAGCCCAATGCGCCAGGCGAGGGTGATTCTCCATCGGTCAAGAACGGAGCAGGCCAAAGCAAATGCGCAAGTGGCTTGGTGGCGGCGCGCCTTGCTTGCCGGGTATAGTCTCGTTTTTGCGCTCGTGTTGCCGTTGATCTGTTGGGGGGCGTATGCCGCTCCTGGCCATCCCCATAGGACGCCCCATTTCGTCTTTGTCACCCCGGTGGCTGATGACTCTAGCGCTCCCACACCCGACGTTCAGCATCACCACAACGCCACCGATCTGCCTGCTCAAACGGGTGAGCCTGCCACCGCAGAGCAACCCAAAGGCCGCGCCACGCTCAGCCTGATG
Source organism: Caldilineaceae bacterium (assembly GCA_023384495.1). Taxonomy (GTDB): domain Bacteria; phylum Chloroflexota; class Anaerolineae; order Caldilineales; family Caldilineaceae; genus CFX5. The sequence goes on along the minus strand of JAHDWG010000207.1, from coordinate 3,161 downwards.
ATCTTCTCGGTCTTGACCATCGTCATATTCGGCGCGTGGGTGTTTTTTCGGATAGACCGGCATTTCGAGATCCCCCTCTACCTACCCCCCTTTGCCAAGTCAATCACGTTGCCGATTCCCCTGCCACCGCCTCGCTCTGCCCTTTTTGCTAAAGTAAGTTCAGTCTGAGAACACGAATTTGTAGGTCACGCCTCCTGGCGTGACAAGTCCGGCCAGAGACCGGACCTACGAAGCAAAGTCTCGGGCTCAAAGTGAACTCACATTAGTTGGGGTCCCAGCCCACCCCTACTGTTGACCACAGAACTCCACAGGCTTGCTGCAACTCACAGCAGGCGTAAATTGCCGTGTCAAGACGCCCGCTCTCAAGCTTGATGGAGTGGAGGGCAAATCGCGCCCTGTTCGGCGCTGCCGGATTCCGCGGTAGGAGTACGGTGGTTTCACGCAGAGCGCAGAACAGAGGCATACAGGATAGGAGAATTTTACAATGGCGAAGAAAGTAACCATCACGTTGCTTTTGCTGTTTGGCCTTGTTCTTTTGGCGTATCAAGGGTCAGCCCTCCTGGCTGCGCCGCCGCAACAGAGCAGTGCTGCCACACCTGCAGCCACCGAAGAGCCAGCAGAAGAAATCCAGGCCCAAGCGGCGGAGGCAGAGGCCGAGGCCGTCACTGAGCCGACAATTGTTGAACTGGCCGCACGGCTTGAGGCGCTGCAGGCCCAGGTGGATGCGCTGTCCGCCGGCGCAAACCCTGGCCTGGCGAATGAGGTCACCACCGCGGTCTATTTGCTGGACAATGCCGGATTGCATGGGTTAGATGAGCGGTTGAACAACGAAGGCGTAATCGTAGCATCGGATGCGGGCCGCGTGGCGCGCGTGGCGCGCCTGCTCTCGTCGGTCGATTGGCCGGCGCCATTGGCCGACGACGCCGCGGCGCTGACCGACACGCTCAACCAACTGGCAAGCGCACTGCGCGACGATGATCTGGAAGCCGCCGCACCGTTGGCGATCGTCGCCCACGAAGTTCAACACGCCTTTTCACACGAGGCTGAACACTGGCTGGGCGAGGTTTCTGTGCCGAGTGGTGCGCACGCATCCGCTGGGCAGGCGTTTCGCGTGACCAGTGCGGTCTATCTGCTGGACGATGCCGGCTTGCATGGGCTGGATGAGCGGCTGAACAATGAAGGCGTGATCGAAGCGTCGGACGCGGGCCGCGTGGCGCGCGTGGCGCGTCTGCTCTCGTCGGTAGACTGGCCAACGGCCTTGGCCGAAGATGCGGCGGCGCTGACCGACACGCTCAATCAACTGGCAAGCGCACTGCGCGACGATGATCTGGAAGCCGCCGCACCGTTGGCGATCGTCGCCCACGAAGTTCAACACGCCTTTTCACACGAGGCCGAACACTGGCTGGGCGAGCTGACCGGCGGGCATGGTGCTGAGGAAAATGCACACGGCGAAGAGGAGGACGACCACGGAGCTGAAGACGGAGATGGGGGGGGCGCTGAGGACGAAGCGGAGGAGGAGGACTAAACGTGGCGGCGCTTCGTACACTCATACGCTGCTTACTCGCCACCAGTGTGGTATTGCTGTCGGGCATATCGCCAGGTCGGTTGCTGGCCCACGCCGACTATGACCGGTCAGAGCCGCCCGCCGGCGCGTTGGTGGCCGCGGCGCCGACCCAGGTGCGCATCCATTTCACCCAGGAGATCTTTCGCCGCCAGGGCGTGAACGGCATTCAGGTCTATGCCGCCAATGGCGAGCGCGTGGATCTGGATGACGCGGCCATCGATGACGACAATCGTCGCTTGATGGCTGTCTCGCTCAAGCCGGATCTGGCGGATGGAGAATATGTGGTGCGCTGGTTTGCGCTCTCGGCGGAAGATGGACATGAAGGGGAGGGTGAATTCAACTTCACCGTGGCTGCAACGCCAATCACCGACGCACAACCGCTTACGACCACGGACCTGCTTACAAACGCGGTCACCCCGTCCCAGGAGGTCACCGACGAAGCAACGGCAACGATGACGGCCGTTGCGACGGTTCCCAGCACGCCAACGCCGGCAGCAGCAAACGAAGCCACTTCTACGGCGTCTGATTCTGCGCAAAGCTCACCGTCATCTGGGTTTCCTTGCCCAGGCGGCGCAAGCCCGCTCGGATTGGTCCTTGGCCTGGCCTGGTTCGGGCGCCGGCGTATGATGCGTCTGGGCGGCTAATACGAATTCAGAGTGAACGGGAAGACTCGGCATCCGATAACGATGGAGCGATGGACATCGTTGGGCTCACCCAGCGATGTCCATCCATAAATCGCTTATGACACGCTCATTCTCTTTAAGGCAGCTCGTGGCTGGAAGTGTGTTCAGCGTCCTCCTCAGCCTGCTGTCTTGCATTGCGACTGTTAATGCTCACGCGCTGTTGGTGCGTTCCACGCCCGAGGCGGGCGCGGAGTTGGCGATCGCGCCCCCCACGGTGGAGCTATGGTTCAGTGAGCCTTTGGAGGTAGGATTTAGCACGGCGTATCTGGTCGATGGAGCAGGCAATGAGATCGGACGTGGGGCGGCGATGGTGGATGCGGATGACCCGTTCCATATGACTTTGCCGCTCGACAGTCTCTCGCCAGGCTTCTATACCGTAGTCTGGGAGACCTTGTCACAGGCCGATGGGCATCGTTGGGTGGGTTCCTTTCCGCTGACATTGCTCAACCCCGATGGTTCACGCCCGCCGGGTGCGGGTATTGCGCCGCCTGCGCCGGTCGATGGGTGGCTGGGAGAGATGCCGACGCTAAGCGCCGTCATCAGCCGTTGGCTGACCCTGTTCGGCTCTATGCTGCTCTTTGGCGCGCTCTTCTTGCGAACGCAGATTCGCGGCGTCAACGAGTTCACGCTTACCATTGCGCCTGAGCCAAACGACTTTATGGCCGTCGTCCAGGGTGCGATCATCGGTGTCTTGTTGGCCGGCGGCGGGGCTGTGATCGTGGGGGGATGGCTACTGTGGCTCACCCAGACGTTGCAGCTAAACGAATCCAGCGCGCTGATTGACCTGCTCTTCGGCACTCGCAGCGGCAACTTGGCGCTTGTGCGGCAGATGCTGGTGGGGGTGGCGCTGTTGGGCTGTGTTATCGCCTATTTGCCAAAAGTCCAATCCGGCGCCACCCGTCTGTTGCTGGCTT